>JACMPA010000026.1 GCA_014377695.1 Candidatus Saccharimonadota bacterium | reverse complement strand
TGAATGCCGGTTTGTGCGACGAGTTAGAAATAGACATTATACCTATAGTGCTAGGCAAAGGGCTCCGGTTACTCGAAAATATCGACGCAGATGCTATAAAGCTTGAAAGATCGGCTGTAGTACAAACTACGCTGATGAGAACCAGCATCACGTTCAAGGTTACGAAACGTAGTCCTAGCGCTTAGGTTTCCGTGCTGCTAACCGGTCTGATATAGATTGATGATCCTACATCCAGCGTAGCGAGTATCATTCCGTAGCGCTTATGTAGATTGTGAATGCTATACTCAACACATATGGGAATCATTGAAGCTATCGTCCTCGGGATCATCGAAGGAATTACCGAGTTCTTGCCAGTCTCGAGCACGGGGCACCTGACAATTGCTGAAAAGCTATTGGGGCAGTCAATCAACGATCCGGCGGTTACAGCCTTTACGGCCGTAATTCAAATCGGAGCCATTGCCGCCGCGATTGTATTTTTACGCAAAGACATTGTGCGTATCATTACTGGATGGGTGCGGGGCGTATTTATGCCAGCTCTGCGTACGACTCAGGACTACAAGTTTGGCTGGGCCGTAATACTTGGATCGATTCCAATTGCCGTCATCGGGCTGCTATTCAAAGATCAAATTGAAACGACACTGCGTTCACTCTGGTTCGTTGCCATTGCCCTGATTGGTTGGAGTGCAGTTATGTGGGCGGCGGATAAGTACGCCACAACTCGCAAGCGTGAAGATCAGACGACCTGGCGCGATACCGTCATAATTGGCTTCGTCCAATGTATCGCCCTAATTCCAGGTGTCTCACGCTCTGGTGCCACGATATCGGCGGGACTCTTTCGAGGTTTTGACCGCGTAGCGGCTACTCGCCTTAGCTTCTTCCTCGGGATTCCAGCCTTAGTAGCCGCGGGTGCACTGGAAGCTGTAACCAAGGCAAGTGATATATCTAGCGGCGTTGGTTGGCCAGCTACCATAGTCGCAACCGTGGTGAGTTTTATCGTCGCGTACCTATCGATCGCCTGGCTTTTAAAGTACGTTGCCCGACATACCTTCAAACTGTTCATCGTGTACCGCATAGTAGTCGGTGTACTACTCATAGTCCTTTTGGCGACCGGCACCATAGCCTCGACTTGATTTGAGTCACGTAGCGTAGAAACTTCTTCAGTATGGGCGGTTGTAAACGAAACCATACGGAAGCTGTACAACATTGACTTATATTAGTAATAGTGCTGTTATATAGACTATAAAATTCTTCAATAAGCATCGTATGCCAGAACAAATGCCTTCGTCATTAACGCCAGAACAGCTTCAAGTAGAGCTACAGCGATTCACGTCCTTGGAGGCATGGCAACAGCACTTGTAATCAACCGTATTTAACGTTACAAGAATGTCCTTGGTTACGAGAACCCGTGGAAGCCGAAAGCGTGGTGTATAGATTTACCGGGCAAACGTATGGCAGCTGCAATCCAGAAGAGGGTCTGCCAGTTAGCTATGTTCCAGATGAATACCCGATCTTTATAATTCCCTATGATGCAGTTATTGGCGACATTTAAATAGATCTGTGCGTCCGACGTTCGATAAATCAAATTATCAATTGAGGTAGCCCTTGCAAACTACCTTCACGATTTTAGTGCTAAAAATTCGTAGACAAAATGCCCCATTGGAGGATAATTTTAAACGTGTAATTACGGCATTAAAGCATGGAAATGAGAAGAATTAGCGTTTTGGAATTTATGACCTTGGATGGGGTGATGCAAGCGCCTGGAGGGTCAGAAGAAGATCCCGAAGCAAGTTTTGACTTCGGAGGCTGGCAGGCACCATACGATGATGACATTCTGGGTGAAGTGACCGAATCAGAGCTTACACCGCCGGTCGAGTATCTGCTAGGCCGGAAAACGTTTAGTATTTGGTCAAAATATTGGCCTGAGCATAGCGATTTCTGGCTCGGCATAAACGCTGGCATGAAGTATGTGTTAAGTAGCACAATATCCGAGACCGACTGGAAAAACACCACATTTATATAGAGTGTAACGGACATTATAAAGCTCAAAGAATCCGATGGTCCTGACCTGCAAGTATGGGGCAGTAGTGAGCTGGTTCACTTGCTGCTGGAGCATGATCTAGTAGACGAGATCTGACTGATGACGCATCCTATGATTCTAGGCCAGGGCAAAAAGGTATTTGTAGATGGTGCGGCGCCAAGAGCATTTACGTTGGTTGATAGCAAAGTCGGATCAAAAGGCATCATCGCTGCCTGGTATATACGCGCCGGGGCAGTCGAAACTGGTACCATTGCTGTGTAAGTATGCCCAAGCCCTCTCATTCTGCCGCTGAATTTGATCTCGATGTGCTGTCGGGCGACACCGATATGTTTCGATGGTTCTTGCTTTGCTATCTGTTTGGCAAACCAATTCGAGCCGAAGCAGCGCTGGAAACTTGGCGGTTATTTATTGCCGAAGGACTTGATACGCCATGGGCAATTAGCCAAGCATCCGAAAGAGGACTGGTACGGGTGTTGCATAACGGTGGCTATACGCGCTACCAACATGTCACCGCCCACGGTTTGCAGGTTTGCATGGCACGACTAATTCAATTCTATGAGGGTTCGTTATTCCTGATGCTGGAAAGCAGTCTTGATGAAAGCGAGTTCTTGAAGCGGTTACAGGAACTGTATGGTGTCGGTCCAAAAGTCGCTGAAATATTTACACGTGATACCCAAGAGCTGTTTGCTCGCCGTGTCGAATGATTGCTAGTAAGTACTCGTACAATGTTGTGTGATTGTAAGCCTCTATTAAATCGAAACTTAGCACAGAAGTTTATAAGCGTGCGGGTTCTGTATGCCATCATCACGTCGTCTGCGTGCGACGTGCCTAGCGACCGCACAGGTGTTTATGGGTTGTAATAACGGCCTCAAAACGAATCAGACGTTAGTAACACTGGGCCTGAGTCTAAAGTGCTCATGATTACTAATATTATAAATAATATTTGACATATAAAGTATTATGGTCTATAGTCTCGAAACATTAATAGTTGTATGACCCGTAGGGCGCGAATGGTGGCTTCATACTCATAAGTCATGCAACTATTGTTCTAAATAAGACGTAGCTGTATGAGATCGATGATTTGAGCTTGTGCGCGCGTTTTGATGGGTCGCAAACTTACATTTTCGTGACAATTCGTAACATAAGGAAACACGTATGTCCGCCCTATTACTCGAAATGGTACCTAGTCCGAAACGAACAATGTATGCACTGATACTTGCTGGTGCATTGGGCATCGGTGCTCTGAAGGGCTGCGAAAACGTCCATGCTGAGGCCGAATTATCAATCACCGATCTCGCAGCGGGAATAGAAAGCGTAAAGGTTATCGATGATACGTGCATTATGGATGTCGTTACTAACATCCAAGTCGCTGCCGAATATAAGCAGAAAGGTAGTTTCTTTCCACCATCACCACCCCTATCCTGGAAAGAAGCCATGGATGCCCGTATGGGAAACAAAGTCTGTCTGCAGACTGCCAGTCGCACTCGATCAGTCGGCGACGATAATAAAATCCATTTAGGATTTGATGACCGCACAAAGTTCACTACCTATGTATACCCAGCGGATCCACTAGCTGATGTGTTTACGAGCACGCACAACTTTGCGGCCGGCACACTTGGGGCAGCAGAGGAATTTATTGGTGGCATACCACTGCCGGCATTTGTTAAAAAAGATGCCGCAGCAACTCTCAAAGACTCGCTACAAAACATTGATCGCGTAGTGGCAGCTGAAGTCAGCGCCGAGGATTGCGTACCGGTAGCGTTTGACGAAGCGAAAGCTATTCTTGCTAAAAATATGATTAATAGCGCAGTTCGCGAATCCGAGCAGCATGCCGAAGAAAATAACCTAAACCAGTCGTTACAGGCCACCAACTTTGTTGTCGACTTTCCTGAACATCCAATATTTGCCAGCCAATATACTGGCAATTCAGATAGGTTGAAGGCAAACGAAGGCCTCAAAATTACGACGCCAGAGCTTTCAAGCGTTGAGTGTACGCCGAGTACTCAGCCAGTCAGTAATGATGTGCCCGCTGGAGCGGTTGGATGACCAGTTCCGAACGTGGCATTGGTGACGATAGTCGCCGGCTGCTTGATGAAGCGCTCGGTCACGCCCGAGACATGGACACTAGACACGTACCACCAAACTTACGACAGATTCCTGGTATGTATAGCCCTACGCCAACAATACGCGGTATTTCAGAAGAAGCTTCGCTGCCATACAACCCAACCTATGCTAACAACGCTGATCTCGAACCTATTGTTGTCGACCCAATGATCAAGGAGGGTATTGACGATCATTTATACGCCTCAACTGTACTCATAAGTGCTGAAAGTTACGACAACGCCGAGGCGCCCGCAATACCTGCTGCGCGACGGAATAAAGTAGCTAAAGTAGTTGCCGTAGCTGCGATGTTTGCGGCTGTTGCTGGTGGCGGATACAAATTAATGGGTATTGGCGCAGACCCACATGAAAAAGCCAATGAACAATCGTTTCAGACTGCGCCAATAGTTCAGCCTGAGACGACACCGGCCAAAGTTAAGTCAAGCCCGCAGCCAATTGCTAGTGAAGCATCAACGCCAGAATCAATACCATCCGTTAGCGTCGAACCAGCACCGCAGCCTGCTGCGGTCGAAGCCCCTATCGAAACTGCTCCAGTAGCAGTGCCACCGGTCGAGACAACAATTACACTACCCGACACCACTTTTACGATGGCGGCGATGAACATTTACTACAATACCGACCAGAGACGTCCAGACTACAGCATTGATAACTGGCGCGAGCGTCTCGACAAAACCATCAAATTCATAAAAGACCCAGAGCATCCAATTGACGTTGCGCTGCTGTCCGAAGTCCGACAAGAACCGTGGCAAGTACTCAAGGAAAGTGACAGCATCGGCCGCGGCTACGCAATCTATCCTAAAAAGTACGAGGAAGGCTATGGCGCCCAGAACCCGATTATTTGGAATGACGATATCTTTGAGCTCGTTGACGGCAAGCTGATTGACGGACCGCAGGTAGCTAACCCGGGAATTCACCCTAACTCCAATACGATGGTTCTGCTGCGCAACCGCATAACAGGCATGGAGTTCTACTTCATTAGCACACATGAGCCAGTCGGCGATTCACCGCAGGCAATTCAGGCGCGCCTCGACAGTAATAATTTCCGAGCCGATATGCTGTTAGAACTGAGTAGCAAAGGTATCCCAATAATATTTGGTGGCGACATGAATGCCCGCTATGCTGCCGCACCGGGTGATAAGCAGCCAGCCAAAGATAACGATAGCCAAAATTTGATGTACTGCAAGATTATGAACAAAACTAACCTAGTTGATGCCCTTGATGGCTATCAGCACCGGAATGACGCCGCGCTACCAACCGACTGCCAACCAAAAGAAGCCCGACGCGTTGACCACATATTTGCCACCGATGAAATGCGTGTGAAGAGTATTGACTACTCGGTGTCACCAGTCGATATCGGCTCTGATGTTCATCGACCATTAGTCACAACGTATGTGCTGCCGGGCAAAACTGTACCAGTGCCGACTGGAGTTACCCCATGACAGGTCGCGATCCGTTCTCAATATCCTTTTTCGATAATCTACCGGAGATTCCTCGGGTAGAGCAACCACCCCGGTCAATGCAAGCCGACCGACCCATTGTCCCATCGGAGCGATTAACTGGCCCAGAATTCATCGTGCATGAGGACGACATGGTCAGTGTACGCAACGACCTGGTGCCAAATACCAGCGCAAATTTTGCTCCGCAGCCGCCCGTTACAGAAGAAGGTCTTACGCTTGACGTTCGGGTTCAAATCGCCAATGGTCGAATGAGGGGCTATGCCGATGTGCCATTTGATAGCAGGCAAGGTCTTCCAGGTTTATTCAATGCACTACAGTCTATGGCTGGTTCTGCTGCTGAACTACAGCCGGTGGTCAGGCCTGTGGCTCTGTCATCGGCCGAGAAAAAGACTATCAAAGTTGCCAAACAAGCAGAAGCATCACCTGCGTCAGACGCGTCTCAAACTCGTACTAGGGTCGCGAATCTGGTGCCAATTGGTGAACGGACCAAAGAACGGTTAACCAAACGTAATATTAAATTATTCATTGGCTATGTAGCCCTAGATCTATCATTAGCACTGGGTTCAGGCTTAGGGAGTGGGTTCCAAGACAGTCAGGGCATTTTGCTCAAACTCGAATCACCGTACATCAACCCGGCAGGTGCACCAAGTTCTATCAAAGATAGTGTGCATGCTGTTATATCAGTTGGTGACAAGGTCGGCTGGATGCTTGGCAAAGCAGCTTGGTTAGGAAAGCACCTATGATTGATCCGAATAACTACACCCGCATGCCTGCAGACCAAGCTGCGCAGATATTAGGAATTCGAAGCGGGGAACACCTGGCCGTCAATCAATCACACGACCAGCCGCAAACAGTTGCTGAACAGCCACGTCGGCAGCGTCACGTTGTACTAGCAGCCGGCGTAGCAGTAGCAGCCAGCTTGTTACTAATCGGTCGTACAGTTGATCATGCACAACCAGCAAGTGGTAGCTCGGCGCCAGAAGAAGCAGCAACTAGCGTAGCACTAGCAATCGTTAAGCCAACAACTGAGGCCGCCGTCGTACCACTACCTACCGCCGTGCAGCAAATAGTACCAGTCGATCCAAAAACATTCACCGCCAGCCCAGTTGGTTGCGTACCAACATCATCAGTCACGATAGCAGCTGAGGCACCGGTATCTTGGTACTCTAGTTTGCAGGCTAGTGAACGAATGTTCGCCACTCAGCGGGGCGATTATCACACGACAATGACCGGATCGGCTGCCGTGTATGGTTGTCTGAACGATATGAGGGCGGTTACGTATAATCAAGCGCTTAGCGAGCAATCTGGTATTACAACCTTCAGCGTCGACGCCAGCGACGCGGATTTGAATGTTGATACCAGCTCGGCCAAGACTGCTATAGCTGTGTACGACGAGAGCATAGTCTATAAATCATTGCAGAAAGGCTTCAAGGATGAAGCCAAGCCAATCGATGCGGTACGTCTGCTGCGCCTGATCTCTAACAATAGTGGCAGTATAGACGAACTCAATCGCTATTATTTGGAATCTAAACTAACGGTACCAAATCGGCTTGGAGTTTTAAGCGCCCAAGCTATATCGGGAATTATTGCTACACTCCAAACTCAGGCACAAAGCCAGGGCATTAATAACGAAGCGATTCAATTTGCAGCAACCGGCAGTATTACCCGTAAAGAACTGCCGTTTATGAACAAAATCAAACCACCAGCAATCACAGATGACTATAAGTACTTTGAGGAAGCTGCTAATTTTAACCTGACTATAACTCCGGTAGGCGGAACGTCATGAGTGCTGAAATTACCGAGACAAATATACACCCGTGGTCAGTCATCACCGATGAACACTTTACGGCAATCCCAGACGAGCACTTCTCGCCCGAATTCTATCAGGCTGATATCCATCAGGAATCAAACGATACTGACGTAAGCGAAGTTGTAGCCGCCGGCGAGATGGCACGAGACCAGGCCGTAGAATTTTTCAATACACAATATGATAAGTTCGGGTTATTGAAAATCAATATCATCGATGCGGCTAGCTCACTTAAAACTGCCCGCACCGATCTAGCGCTGGTTGAGCAAAGCATTGCAACGGGTGTCGACATGGTAAAGTTCTGCTCCAAATCACTACGTGTGCAACGCGAATCATTGGCGCAGCATAAAGAGGGTATTAGGCGGCTCATAAGTAGCAAGGTTGCTAAGCAGCTCAGCGTCGATGAATTTAAAAAGATTATGAACGACCCAAATGTCGATATGGAGGAAAGACAATATGCCGCTAATTTGGTTCATGGGACTACTGAGGATGGATCAACGATCGATCGCAATTCTATATGGACCCAACTTGGTAATGAGCAACAAGCCTTAATGAAATTGAAGGCCGATGAATTCGAACTAGAAACAGTCGAAATACCAAAATGGGTAACCAACATACAGGGTTGTGAAGCGACACTTGCTCATAAATATAGCCAACGAGCACAATTAACTACTACAATTCGTGAGCTCGAAACAAACATTACGTATCTCCGTGAGCAACTTGCTGCAGTCACTGCTTACTTCAATCATGTCAATAACACTCGCCGAGTACAGGTAGTGCAGCTATCACTCGTACAACAAGGAGCTCGTGAGTCATGAGCTTAGCTACTGGTGAGTCATACCGTTCAGTTTCGATGGTCGAAACCGGCATCGTGCAAGTTATGCCAGAGGACCAGGTTATCGATCGTATTGTCGAACTGTACGAGGGTAATGGAGTAGGTAAGCGGCCTGAACAGGAAGTTCTGGCACTCGTCGCACATGCTATCAACGACGACGAGCATATCAAGGCCTCAATAGTTCGATTAGCTGCATCGGAACAACGTCCGAACACCGATTTAAACGAGGTAGTAACCATCCTACTGGCCAGCTACCATCAGCGCGGCTTCGCTACCGCCTACGTTAACCGCACAGTCGAGCAGGTGCTCAACGGCAAAAAACTTGAACATCATCAGACGGATACATTGCAACGTATTAAAAAGGAACTGGTAGTAAAACCGGAACAAACAACAGAATTCTACACCGCGCTCAGTACGAAGCTATGGATGGGCGTCGGCACCGCCCTAGACCGCGGTAAACAGCGCCAGGTGAACGGCATCGGCCAAATTATTGACTGTTTACGACCGAGTGCGGATCACCCAAGCAACATTGCGTTATCAAGAGCTTTAAAGCTGATTCAAAAAATCGAGGACGGTACCGAATTCAACGATAATGAGTATGCTGGAGTAGCCAAATATGCCAAAGCCCCCGTTTCAGCTATGACCCGACCCTCATTGCATGATGCTGCCAAGCTTAACTATGACATTGTCGTGGGACAAATTGCCAGCCGCATGTTACGACGAAGCGAACGACTAGACGACCCCAAAAAACTTAAGTACGCGGCCTTGTTACAGGTTTTGAATGTCGATCCTGATGTAATTGAAAAGATTAGTGCCGAAGTCCGCCCGGACAGCGTCATAGATTATTTGCAACAAGATGAAGCCGTCATAACTGTAGTTAGCCAATCAGATGATGCGTCTGGGACCTTTAATGTTACCGCTGTAAAAGCGCAGCCTCGACGCGAACGTTGGCACGTCAACCGTTTAAGTAGCCTCGCTACTGCCGCAATCATTATTGCAGCCGGGCAGCAATCCGGATTAGTTGAATATGTCATACCGAACAGTAGTCCATCACGAACGGTTGCTGACGGCGTCAATCCATCTACAGCCAAGACACCCATCGCTGAAACTTCACCCGTAACAGCAACAGCTGAAGTTATACCAGCTGAGCCTGCAATAGTTGAACCCGCGCCCCAGCCAGAAGCGGTAGCGCCGGCAATTCCACTGCCAAGCGTAGGCAACGGAGCACTCAAAAAGTTACTACCTGAAACCACAACTGCTGATTCAAATGCTGTGACTACAAACAACCCTGTGCATCAATCCACGCTACCCGAAGTCGGTATCAATAACAAGGCCGTAGCTCAGTCCCTCGGCACTGTCGAAAAAATAACTACGAGCGCAGTTACCGAATCATTACGCCGGTCGCTAGTGAGTGGCACCATCCAACAAGCCACCGATGCCTTAGTTGCTCAGGCATTACCAGCAATGCCCGAAGCATCGAGTACTACCAATACAGATTTCTTGAACCGTGTCATTGATGAAACTGTTGCTATGGATCAACAAGCTGTCCAATTTTATAATGATGGCAAAATCGATGCTATTACGTTTCTGCACTATCGTACACTTGTGGCCGAAGCACGTATGGTAACCGAGTATCCGGCCTTGGAAGCCGCGCTCGGCATCGACATGGCAAGCTTGCAAACCGATTTTGTTGATGCCTATATTCATAAGTATCTTCAGAAAAACAGCGTCCTCGGTGCCGAGGCAACCGCGGCCAATCCATTGGCTTCACTACTTATTGCGAGCGCCAGCGAACAAATTATACCTGAGTCAGCCCAAGCTGCAGTTCTGGAAAAGGCCCAAAAAAATAACGACGTTGCAGTGGAGTCCAACGATGCCCAGCAAGCAGTACCACAGCCGCCCGACACCACTAAACAGCCACCATCAACTGAAAGTACTGCAGCTAATAAAGAGCAAACGACCAGTGCAGAAGGTAGTCGAGAACTTTCAGAAACTCAGCAGACCGCTTTACACAATTTAGCTGAAAAAGGCCCCGCTTGGGCAAATCGCACCAAACTTATAAGCTACTTTTTGACCCATCCAGTTAACGGTGAATACTTAAGCCTCGAGCAAATAACCGGTATGATTGGCAACCTATGGGTCGAGTCCGCCGGGCCGGAACTTAATCCGAAAGTTGAGCAGGGTGGAGGTGGTCCCGGACGAGGTATCGGGCAGTGGGGCAACGATACAGACCAAGCGTTAGACCGCTATGGCTATTTTGGTCAAGCAAATACCTTAAAATGGTTTGCTGATTCAATCCTGGACGGCACTGCTTGGGATTCAATCGATACGCAGATACAGTTTATCCATTGGGAACTCGAAAACACAGAGCAGGCCGCCGGTCAGGATTTACTGAAAGCCAGCAGTGTCAAAGATGCAGCCGACAGCTTCATGAATAAATATGAAAGACCAGCAGCGAGTGTGTTAGGCTTGCGCTTGGATTACGCCGTCCAAACGTTCAATGATGTCCAATCGGCACTTGAGGCCGTTGCAAAGCAATCACCTGAATCTACTAGTAGTAGCGACTTAGTGAAGTACTATGCGGAGCAACTTAACATCTCGTCAGATGCTATTACTATTCACGAAGCTAATGGTTTCCAACACATCGAGTTCGAGCGTACCGCCGGCGAAAAAATGCTGAATATCCCCGAATACGGTGGATATCTAGAGCAATACCGTAGCCAACCACTCGACGCGCTTGTAGATGACTGGAACATGTATAGCCGAGAATGTGTGTCATACGTTGCCTGGCGCGTATCAAATGATAGTGTCAACGGCGTTGTGCCGGTTTGGGGTGGGAAGGATAACCAACCGGATGTTCCTGGCACGCAATCGGGTACTGCTCAGTACTGGGCTGGTAATGCTCGGGCTGCTGGCTATGTAGTTGATGACACACCAACAGTCGGTGCAGCAATTACGTGGGACACAAATGGGCCCGAGCACAGTTCAATGGGCCATGAAGCCTACGTCGAAAAAGTGATGGCTAACGGCACAATCATTATCAGCCAATATAATAACGGCGGCACCGGTATGTTCAGCATAAGTGGCATAACCAAAGCTGATTTACAAAAGCAAAAGAATCAAATCAAATTCATTCACTTTGATAAGCAAACCAAAATTGATAACCATAACGATGAGCGGCAGGTTGCCCCCGCTGATCCGCAACAGGTATTACAGCAACGACTTGGCGCTATTGCAACGGCCACTCCAGATGACACTGGCGAATCACAGTCAGCAAAGCCTGAAGTAGAACCAGAAACTCCCGCTACTCCACTTACCGACCAGCCAATTGCAACCGATACTCCAACCGGCAACCCTTCTGACACAGAGGAATGAATCACCTAACGCTAGTTAAACTTCCTCTCCTGTGTTTAGTTGTTGTATGCGTTCACATTCTGTGAGGCATAGTTGTTGTTGATTGCTGAGCCACTGGTGGCCGAGCCGTCAACAGTATTGCTGCTATTGCAGTGCACCGTTGTGTTACTGCTTGAGCTATAGTTGTAGCTCGATGACGAGGTAACACTATTATTCGAGTTCGGACAGGTGTTCGAGATGGAACCGTTGCTACCGCCGCTGTAGCCACTGTTGCCATTTGCCCTAGAAGCGTTCGTTATGCCGACATTAGAGTTGGACCCGTTGTTATTTGATGCGTTGCCACTGTCTGCATTACCGCCGGTTGTATTACCAGAGTTGTTGGCTATGCCTAAATTAGCCAACTGATTGTTCTGATTAGCAGAAGTACCGTATGTGCTGTTGCGCATAGACTGATACATGCTCCAGCCGCTGCTGATCGAATTGTTAGAGTTTGGACCAATAGTAGTTATGCTTGAGGCTGAGGCTAAGCCGCTTATTCCCAAACAGCCGGCTGCAGCCAAGCTAGCGCTAACTGCACCGGTTCGTAATACTTTTTTAATCATAGTAGGGTCTCCTTGTGTCACCTAAGTACTTCAAACACAGCCAACTGCAATGCAGAAAGTACACTAATGATTACAGCCAACTACGGTACTTACTAAACTATATAAATTATTTGAGTGCATGCATGTGCTAACTAGTAAAACAGTACACCGTATACCCATTCATTCAGCAAAATAATAGGTTAAACTATATGTATGCTTACAAGACAAATAGCCGGCGGCGTAGAGCACACCTTACCGGCTGATATGCGTAAAGCCATTCACGCCAACAAATCATTATGCAACATGTGGGAAGACCTAACTCCTCTCGCGCGCAACGAATGGGTTTGTTGGGTGATAACGGTTGCAAAACCAGAAACCAGGGCCAAACACATTATCGTTATGCAAGATAAAATGCTGCGCAGTGGTATGCGACGGCCTTGTTGTTGGGTTGGCTGCATGCACCGGGCGGGAAAGAAACCGTTCGTACGGGTGCTAAAACCAAAAAAAATCGATAGTTAGCTAAGATCACGCAGTGTTTGTATAAACTTTGGCCGCTCAGGTTCGCATTTATTTGGTATTATTTATATATGAATATTGAACCAGAACTAGATTTAACACATGACGAATGCCTGGTCCTGTTTGATTTTTTGTCGTCGCGAATCGATACCGAGGATGATGTAGACTTTTCGAATCCTGATTTTGCCCAAAAAGTCGCCCTCAACAATTTACTCTGTGCACTTGAACCAATTATGGCTGAGGCGCTTGAGTCTAATTTCCGCGAGCAGGTAGAGGAAGCGAAGACATCGCTCACCCAAGGTCTCGACGAAGACTTATTTAACTAACACCCAGTTCAGTCGCTATCACAGCATTATTCAGCCAGTATTGTATAAAGTAATAGTTATGGTATAATAACTATATACGACACAAGGCTATATTTGAAATGCCAGGCTCACACACTCTCCTATTTCCTCCCAACATTTACTGTGATTGGCGGCAATGCAGTGGTTATGTCTACGGATCGCCCCTTCGGTTTTATGGAAGGCGATGGCAGAGAAACTATGCGCGGGAAAACGCAGTCAAGCGATTCAATCAGTCACGAACCAGCACCAGGAACGCCGGGTGACTGGTTGGTAGCTCTCCACACACCCGAAGTACCGAGCACCGACGAGTTAAACTTGTTCGCCTATGGTATAAGTTTTTACGTCAGTTATGCCGAGCTTGAACTTCGGTATAACCCCCAACGCTAGCTCGTTCAGAGTGCCATTTTCCAAACAGTATGCTTCCAAGCACCGCCGCACTATTTAGTAGAAATGTTGGTAACTACTCCCGGTTGAGAATTTCGTCTGATGGCTACTACATGTCTGACACTCATAAACACATACCATACTCACACACCAGCCGGCTACAATGTCTGTCGGATAATGCAGGCCCAGATACAAGCGAGACGTACCTACCAACAATACAAATAGGGTACCACCAACTATGCTCGTCCAGTGTCATTTAGTGCGCCAAAGAATAGCCATAATACTAAACAGTAACTCACTGCTAAGCACAGCGTTGCCACTTGGGAATGAATAGCTTGTTTCGTGGATCGAAGACTGCCGCAAGTCGGGCCGAACGCTTTCGAATAGCTGCTTTAAAACAAAATCGATAGCTCCAGCTCCAAAGCACCCTATTGCAAGCACGGTGGCTTGGTACCACTGCGTACGGTGCCATACATACCTGGCTGCTAGCAAAGCGACAGGTGCGATGATTATGAAGTTACTAAGGGTAGTTACTGCCAGGAAGAATCCATCCAAAAAACCGAGTGCTATGCGCATAAATCCAATTTAGAAGGGTAGCGTCGTGGGCCGGTGGCATAGATTTAGTAGCTAATACTGCCAGAAACACAAAGCGTAACGCCGGCAGCAGGGCCAGCAGGGTGAGCTTATAGGTTAGCATTCGACTGATAAAGCTAGGCATTTGGCTGACTCATACCCATTATGTATAGATGTAGCTAGACAGTATGCCACTAGAATACTGAAGATAAGTATTGACATATATGGTATAATGTATCAGAATAACGGCGATTTAGATCAGTTTTAAAGTTCAGGGGCTAAAATGCTTATATCTTACAGCCAACACCAGTACCATCGGTGTAAGCTTATAGCCACGTAGCTATTTGACTAAACGCCCAGCTATACCCGCCGTAATTTGACTTAGATATAAAAGATGCCTGGCTTAAGCAGCCAATAAATTAGGAGTGCAAATGACGCGAATCGTAGAGAATATATATAAGCAAAACTCACTGCTATGGCTTTCTGGCCGGGCAGTCGACGCACTGCGTGGTTCTGTCGCTATGGTAGCAGACCTAGTGCTGCCTACTTCCTGTCAGGAAGAGTTTACGACTCAATTAATGAAGCAAAATCCGATTAGTGAAGCATCGGTCGGGATAAAGGCACTGCGAGCTGGCAATCGAGCGTTAAACGATGCCATAGCTTTTAAATCGGTAGGTGCATTGCTCGATCATCAGCCAGCCGTACGATTGGCTGCGGAGAAAATCGATGAAGCAGAAGAGCTCAGGAATATCGGTTTTGGCATTCTAAAGCGGAATGTTACTCGCGCCGAAGAATCTGATATAGTGCCCGACCATATTACCCGAGAATTGGTCCATGATGCCTTAGATCACGGGGCTGATCCAGTAAAACAAGGCTTTATACCTGACGCTGTAATGCCTGAGGTTGCTGAGGTATTCGATAAGTTCGATAATGTGACAGTGCTCCCATCGCTAAAATAGGCTATAATCTCTCGGTACGCTAGTTGTATAACTAGGCGCCTTGGCGGAGTGGTTACGCAGCGGTCTGCAAAACCGCGTACACCGGTTCGAACCCGGTAGGTGCCTCCAAGTTGTATATAAACCCCGCTTTTTAATAAAAAAGCGGGGTTTTATGTTCAAATGTTATTGTTTGCATCCAGAAGCATGGCCAGATGTGCTAGCATATTTGTATGAAAATTAAACTCGCTGGCGGAGTTATCATCGATGACTATGGCCGCATCCTCCTCCTGCACCGCAGCACCAGTACACATGCCCAATGGGAACTACCCGGGCGGTATCGAGAAAGATGAAACTGCTGAACAGGCGGCCACCCGTGAGCTACAGGAGGAGCTTGGCGTCGACGTGCACATTACAAATTCATTAGGTAAGGGTGAATTTGAGGAAGGGGAGAATGAATACAGCTATACTTGGTACCAAGTAAAAGTACTAGCTGGTACGCCCAGCATTAAAGAGCCCCATACATTTGATGATCTAGATTATTTCGATATTGAAGATCTAATAAGTGTGGCTCTTTCAGCCAATATGCAGGTGCTACTCAAAAGTTTGTTAGGGGATCAGTAGCCCTTAGTAGCTGATTAATAGTATAATCTTGATGTTGTCCTTAGTGGACGTCTCAAATCACATCACGGGCGAGTGGCGGAATGGTATACGCGGTGGACTTAAAATCCGCTGGTTTTACGACCTTGAGGGTTCGAGTCCCTCCTTGCCCACCAACTAAATAGAACCCTTCCGAGGGTTCTATTTAGTTGTAGTGCAATTCAGTGATTCTTTGCCCGTAATGCATGTGCATACGGTCTAGCATCGATAGTCATTCAAGCAGACTGCAGGACACGGCATCTAAGGTATAATTGTCGTAGATGAAAAAAATCGGTAAAGCTTTGGTCCTGTGGGTTCTGAAATTTCAGTTACAACAACTTCTTGCGAAACATCCGGTAAAAGTGGTCGGTGTGGTCGGTAGCTATGGCAAAACCAGTACCAAGTTAGCCCTCACTACGGTACTAGCGCAGGGTATGCGCGTTCGCTATCAGGAGGGCAATTATAACGACATCGTTACTGTGCCACTGATATTTTTTGGTGAGGAACTGCCCAGTTTGCTCAACGCCACTGCCTGGACAAAAATATTTATCCGCAACCATTGCCAAATTAAACAAGAGTATCCGTATGATGTTGTTGTGGTTGAACTCGGTACTGACGGGCCAGGCCAGATCGCTGCATTTGAAAGATATTTGCAGCTCGATATAGCAGTAGTCACGGCTATAGCTTACGAGCACATGGAATTTTTTACTGATGTTGCGGCGGTTGCCAGTGAGGAATTAGCAGTCATCGACTATAGCAAACGGACGATTGTGAACCGTGATTTATGTGCCGCTCAATATATTGGCGACAACAAAGTCACGACCTACGGAAATAACGGCGGTGATTATCAAATTGTGTCAGCACGGCCCCAAGGCCTTGATCTAGCCTTTACTGTTAATAAATTCGGTGCCGCATACCTGCAAGCTACCTGCTTTAATTCGTCGCTTGCTGTGCTGTATTCAGCGGCGGCTAGCGCCGCCGTCGGCGATGCCCTTGGCATGTCACCGGCGGCAATCGCCGCCGGTATTGCGGCCATCCAGCCGGCCGCCGGCCGGATGCGTCGCTTTGCGGGCCAGCAGGGCAGCATAATTCTAGATGACAGCTACAATGCCAGCCCAGAAGCAGTAAAGGCTGCTTTGGATACCTTGTATGCTATCGATGCGCCTCACAAAGTGGTAGTTTTAGGTAACATGAACGAGCTAGGCTCATTTGCCCCCGCTGCCCACACGGATATTGGTGAGTACTGCGACCCAAACCAGCTGACTGAAGTACTGACGCTCGGCCCAGACGCCAATAAGTACACGGCCCAGGCCGCCCGTCAAAAAGGCTGCAGCGTCAGCGAGTTCACTAGTCCCTATGCTGCTGGACAGCATCTGGCCAGTTTGCTGCAACCGGGCACGGTTGTACTAATAAAGGGTTCACAAAATCGTGTCTTTGCCGAAGAGGCAGTTAAAACCATACTGGCTGACTCAGCGGATGCGACTCAACTTGTTCGTCAGTCACCATACTGGTTAGCCCTTAAGGCAAAACAGTTTAACGACGCAAAGCCAGCTGTACTAGCTGATCACACAACTGCGACATCGTAATTCCTGCCGACAGGGCTGCCTTGGGGAATAAACTTTGGTCGGTCATGCCTGGGATGGTATTTGTTTCGAGCACGAAGAGTTTGCCGCTAGATTGTTCTAGCATCAGATCTGTTCGCGAGAAATCTCGACAGCCGGTGATGCGATGGGCGGTTTCAGCTAACTTGCGTGCTTCAGCCTGCACGGTCGCACTCAAATGCTCCGGCGGACATAACTCCTGCGTCATACCGTTATATTTATTTTCATAGTCAAACTCACCATCGCTGGGTGGAATAATTTCAACGATGCCAATCGCTTTGTCAATGAGCACACCGACCGTGAGCTCAATGCCAACGATTAACTGCTCGAGCAGCATCTTGCCATGTTTATCAAAACTAGCTCTAACTGCTTCGACGGGGATAGACTGGACATCACGAATTATGAACGTGTCGACGCTCGATCCGCCATCAAACGGCTTTAATACAAAGGGCTGTTGGCTTAGCGGGTGGCCGGAAAATTCATCTAACGTAACGAGCGCACCGTCAGGCAGTGGTAAATCAGTTTGAACAAATTGGCGGTAGCGCCATTTGTCAAAGCACAACGCTGAGGCGACTGAGTCAGTGCCAACAAACTTTACGTCACGGGTTTCAAGCTGTGCCTGCACGGTACCGTCCTCGCCACCGGCCCCATGCAGCGCCAAAAACACAGCATCGGCTGCGGCAATCTCGTCAATGCCGATGGTGGCCGAATCTAAAATACGTACTGAATGGCCGGCTGCCTCCAGACCAGCTGCCACGGCTGCACCGGAACGCAATGAGACAGCGCGTTCGTCAGAAGTGCCACCGGATATTACATGTATGTTTGCCATTAACACCAGTATATCTTACGTAGAGTAAGTCACCTCTGTTATAATTGTTCATGATGAAACGCTATAAACCAAAAGATGTTGAACCCAAGTGGCAGGACATATGGGATGCCACCGGCGTTTACACTACTAATTTGCAGAGTAGCAAGCCCAAATACGTTGCTATGAGTATGTTTAATTATCCGAGCGGTAATTTGCACATTGGGCATGCCATGAACTTCACGATTAGCGATGTAAAGGCGCGATTCAAGCGCCAACAGGGGTTCGAGAGCTATCACCCAGTCGGCTGGGACTCCTTTGGTTTACCGGCGGAAAACCGGGCCATCAAAGTCGGCAAAAGCCCGCAGGAGAGCATGGCGGAGTTGATTCCCGAGTACCGCAAGGCCTATAAAGCCATGGGTTGGAGCAATGACTGGGAAAAGGAAATCGCCAGCCACTTGCCGGAGTACTACAAGTGGACCCAGTGGATATTTGCGCAGATGCACCGCAGCGGTTTGGCCTATCAGGATAGCCGCATGCAGTGGTGGTGTGAACTCGACAACTCAGTTCTGGCAAATGAGCAAGTCATCGACGGTAGATGTTGGCGCCACGATGGTCCGGACGATCCATTAGTCCAGAAAAAAGAAGTCAAACAGTGGTTCTTTAAAATCACCGACTACGCCGACGAACTCCTCGAATCAATCGACGGGCTAGATTGGACCGACAGCGTCAAGCTGGCCCAAAAGAACTGGATTGGGCGCAGCGTCGGTGCTGAAATTACTTTCAAGATCACTGACAGTGAGCAGTCGCTCAGTGTCTTTACGACTCGTCCGGATACTTTGTACGGGGTGACCTTTATGGTTATGGCTCCGGAACACGAATTGGTTCGTTCGATTTTTACTGAAGACCAATCGGCTGCTGTCCAGGCCTATATAGTTGCAACGCAAAAGAAATCCGAATTAGAGCGCCAAACTGAAAAAACCAAAACCGGTGTGTTCACGGGAGCATACGCTATCAATCCGATTAACGGCGAAAAAATTCCAATCTGGATCGCCGACTACGTGCTAGCTGGCTACGGCACCGGCGCCATTATGGCCGTGCCTGCTCATGATGAGCGCGACGAAGAGTTTGCCGTTATGGCCAACTTGCCGATCATCCAAGTCGTCGATGATAACAACGCTCTTATCAACTCAGCCGGATTTGATGGCCAGAACGCCAACGAAGCTCGCGAAGCTATCGTTGGGCAATTAGTAACGACAGACCAAGCTATTTCCAAGATTAATTACAAAATGCGGGACTGGAGTGTCAGCCGGCAGCGGTACTGGGGCGCTCCGATTCCAATTATTCACTGTGCCAAGTGCGGCCCAGTCTTGGTCCCGGATACGGAGCTGCCAGTCATATTGCCAGAACTCGATGACTTCAAGCCGACCGGTGATGGCCGCAGCGCGCTGGCGCGCGCTAAAGATTGGTTGGCAGTGGAGTGTCCCGAGTGTGGCGGTCCGGCGGAGCGCGAAACCGACACCTTAGACACCTACATCTGTAGCAGCTGGTATATGTACCGTTACCTGGATCCACGAAACCAAGCCGAAATCTTTGATAAAGCCATCGTCCAGAAGTGGGAGCCGATTGATTTCTATAACGGCGGTGACCACGCTACGGCTCATTTGTTGTACGCCCGCTTCATCGGTCATTTCTTCAAAAACATCGGCTTAGTCGACGAACCAGAGCCGTTCAAACAGTTCTTGTTTAATGGCAAAGTTACAGCGGCCGACGGTACGATGTTCAGTAAGAGCAAGGGTAATGGCATTGATCCGTTAGAAATTATCAACCAGGGCTACGGGGCGGATGCGCTCCGGATGTTCCTGATGTTCGCGGCACCGCTGGATACTTGGGCAAAATGGGATCCCCAAGGTGTGCCGGCAACCTATCGATTTATCTCACGTATTTGGAACTTGGTACAAGAATATGTTGCAACCGAACCAGCCCCTGCCTCATCTGATCAAGCGAAAGAACTATTGCGCGTAACCCATCAGATGATCAAAAAGGTAACTGAGGACATTGAGGGCAATCGCTATAACACCGCAATTTCGGCCGGTATGAGCGCCATTAATGAATTGTATAAATTGAAAGTCCAAGCGTTAGGTCGGAATGACGCCTGGCAGCAGGCACTTGAAGCAGTTGTCGCCTGTATGGCACCGTTTGCACCACACGCTAGCGAGGAATTGTGGTTTGACCTCGGCCATCACAGTAGCGTGCATGTTGATACTTGGCCAAAGTTTGAAGCTAAATACCTAGTCCAAGACACTATAAAAATTGCAGTCCAGGTTAATGGCAAGCTGCGCGGCCAGATCGAAATTGCCGCTAATGAAACGGAAGAAAACGTTATAGCTACCGCACAAAGTAACGAGCGAGTACGGGCCCACACTGAGGGCCATGACATTCTAAATACGATTTATATTCCCGGCAAAATTGTTAACATCGTCGCGCGCTAAGGGCCGCAGTTTACTTTGTAGTTTGAGGTAAGCCGGTAATGTTCACGCTATTGACCCATACTCGTCCATTATCATCATTGTCGAGATTAGTATGAGTCAGCCCACCGAGTTCCTGAGCGTCAAAGCCGGCCCACACGGTGCCGTCGCCGGTATTTTCAGAGATGCATACAGTAACTAGTCTGCCGCGATTACCAGCCTCAAAGCTGGTGTCTTTAGCTGGGCGGTCTAATAAATATACGCTAGGATCAGCTGCTCGATGGTTAGTCTCGCGGATGGCGGCTCCTTTGGCAATCGTAAGTTCAAATTTGCCATGTAACGGGTTAAAGCAGGCCGGAGTACTACTGTCGCCTTCGCGCCCCGCGGCACCACATGCGCTGGTAGGCAGCAATAGCATGCCCATGGCAAGGGCATGCAGCAATCGGCGGTTCGTCCGGGGTTGTACATAATTATCTAGTCCTGAGGCACTTTCAGTACGCATAAAGCGCATAATACAGTATTACATGGTATTTGTCAATGTACGCATTGGACTGATGCTCGATTTAGCCTTGTCAACTTCGGTAAATTTTGCTACAATAACATTCAAGTTTAACGTTAGTCAATACTCTAAGTAATTGTGCACTGACAGATAAGGAGTTAATTTTAGTATGGGTAAGCCAAAGAAACGAACTAGTCCCCGCCGTACTGGCACTCGCCGCAGCCACTTGGTCCTCAAGCTGGCCCGCAAAGTGAACGGTTCATCACCAGTCAAAGTTTTTACGACGACCAAAGAGTCCAGCAAGCCAGTAGCAAAAGCCAAGCCTACAACTGAGAAAATCTCAGCTTAACGACTGATCTTCTAAGGGAGCCCAAGGTCCACGGTATGAAATACGCGTATTTTGTACAGGTATCAAACGTATGTCGACTGATATACTGAGGGTATAGCATAAACCTAAAGACGAACAGCAAGCATCATGGCATCAAACCGACACCTTGGCCGTATCATCGCCCTCCAGACACTGTATGAGCTGGATTTTCGTCGTGAGTCTGGTGACACTACTCTCGATTCAGAAGAAGTGCTGTTGCGGAACGTTGCTCGCTATTCCGAGATGGTTGATGATGTCGACTTTATACGTAATCTCGTTGAAGGTGTTACCGCGAAGACGAGTGAACTAGACACTACATTACAGCCGATTGCGCCGGAGTGGCCAATTGATCAAATTGCTAGGATGGACCGCGCCGTGCTGCGCATCGGTTTATACGAACTCGAAAATGGTGGTGATGTGCCACCAAAGGTTGTTATTAATGAGGCTGTCGAATTAGCGAAAGCTTTTGGTGGTGACAATTCAAGTAAGTTTATCAACGGCGTACTCGGTACAGCGCTTCGCAACATTACGGGCGAGTCCACCGACGAAAAACCAAACAAAGCCGTAACCGTGGCCGCTCGAAAAAAGGCCGAAGCAACGAAACAAACAAAAGCTACAGAAACTAGCAAGAAGGAGATTGGTGATGACAAGTAAGCCAGAGGGTGAGAACGCGCCCATGAATGTGCCGCGCCAAGATCCGCCAGATCTCGAACTTGATAAACGCCGTTTCAGCACCCCCAAACCGATCCAAGGCTTTCGTAACTTTGTAACTAAGCGGCGCCCCGTAATAGAAGAGGTCGTCCGCGAGACGACTTCCGGTGGCATCGTTTTTCGTCACAACGACGAAAAACAGGTTGAGATTTTACTTATCCAAGACGCTAAGGGCCGTTGGACCATACCTAAAGGCCACGTCGAAGAGG
This sequence comes from Candidatus Saccharimonadota bacterium, assembly GCA_014377695.1. Taxonomy (GTDB): domain Bacteria; phylum Patescibacteriota; class Saccharimonadia; order Saccharimonadales; family UBA4665; genus JACMPA01. The sequence continues at coordinate 55,721 of JACMPA010000026.1, read as the reverse complement.
GTGAAGAAACTAAGTACACCGCTGAGCGTGAAATCAATGAAGAAACCGGCTTACAAGAAATGAAGGTCGGCAGCTACTTGGGCAAAGTCAACTTTCGTTACCGCCGCGCGCATACACTGGTATTGATGACCATGCACATATTCTTGGTTGAGGGTCTTGGCGACACCAACAAACTTCAGGGCGAAGACTGGTTAATGGATATGAAGTGGCTGCCGGCCACTGAAGCCGTTGATAAGATTGCCTACGAAGACATTGGTAAACTAATTCTAATTGGCATGAAACGAATCCGCGAAGGTAAATTTTAATTAACTATGAAAGGAATCAACACTAGAAGTTAGCAATCAGGAACTAATCGCGGCCTATGTAGCAGCGGTAATAGTTTTCAATTCGTAAGTTCTACCCAATAACCACCATGGATACCAACCCATACGTCGTCTTTGCCAAGGATACCCTTGGCGTTACGTTCAACGACATCCAGCTACTTATAACTGCGTTTACACACCGTTCGTACCTTAACGAGCACAAAAAGAGCGTCAGTGCCCACAACGAGCGCCTGGAGTTCCTTGGCGATGCCGTACTTGAACTTGTCACGACCAAGTTCCTCTACACCAATTACACCGATCCTGAGGGCATCCTAACCAACTGGCGCAGTAGCTTGGTGCGTACCGAGAGCATCGGTGCTGCCGCTGAGCGCTACGAATTCGAACCGCTGCTCCGCCTGAGCCGCGGTGAAAAGCGCGGTACTGACCGCGCTCGTGCCCAAATCTTGGCGAATAGCTACGAAGCCGTCGTCGGTGCCATATACCTCGACCAAGGCTACGATGAAGCCGAACGCTTTATTACCGAATCGCTGCTCGTAACTTTCGATGAAATCCTCAAAACTGGCTCCTGGATGGACCCAAAGTCGCACCTCCAAGAACTCGTACAAAGCCATGACAACCAAACGCCACAGTACCGCATAATGGAGGAAACCGGCCCAGACCACGACAAAATCTTTACCATCGGCGTCTTCGTCGGCGATGCTTTAAAAGGCCAAGGCAAAGGCCCTAGTAAGCAGCACGCTCAACAACAAGCCGCCACTGCCGCCCTCAAGCAGTATGGCTGAAATTAACATACAATTGCCACATAAACACATTTAGTATAGAATCATTGCCATGATAGAGGCGCCAAAAGTTATTGGAAGTAGGTACGGTAGTGCTGCTTTGGAGTTTGCGCTTCATGAAGAAACTAGGCCATTAGAGCAAGATCCAGCTGTGTTAGCGCGTTGCCCAGATGTCTTGCGGTCAGTCGTGGCGTTATGTGCGCGCTTCGACCCGATAGATATCACATTGCCACGACATGCCGTCATCAAGGGTCCCGAAGCAGAGCAATTTATGGCTGCTACGCCGCTCATACGTTACAAAAGTATGCAGACTGGTGCCGAGGGATCTATCCAACTGATCACTCAGATGTGGCCACCTTTCAAAAGGAGAACAGAAGATACATATCTTTCGTCGCTATGGTTGACAGGGCCTGCCGAGCGACTGATTCACACCATCAGCACTGCCGAATTCATCACCCAATCTAATAGTCGTAACTTATGGGCGGGAGCACAAGCTTGTGCAGCCGGTACCCTGCAAGAACTCAGTGAGTTTAGTATTCTCGTTGAAGAAATCCAAACCGCGCTTTTCCCGGTACAGACTTAGCACCAGTTCCCAATGTTGACAACAGGGGTGAAAACCTGTAATATGCCTTAGTCTTAATAAATCAAGCTCTTAGAGCACAAGGAGATAGGGATGTTAGTCATTCGCCTGCAGCGTACTGGCCGTAAAGGTCACGCTCAATTCCGCGTCGTAGTTCAAGACTCGCGCCGGACCCCTACTAGCGGAAAGATCGTCGCCGGCCTCGGCAGCTACGATCCTCATGCTAAAACAATCGCAATAGATAAAGAGAAGGCCAGCTTCTATCTAGAGCACGGTGCTCAGCCCTCTGAGCGCGTTGCCATGCTGTTATCCAAAGAAGGTATCAAGTTACCTGATTGGGTCAAAGTCAGTGACAAAAAAGCCGGCAAACTCCGTAACCCGGATAAGCTTCGCCGTAACCAAGAACCAGAACCAGTCGTCGAAGCAGCCCCAGAAGCTGAAGTCAGTCCAGAAGCACCAGCTGCCGAAGACGCTGCCACGACAGAATCAAAAGCCGCCTAGTCTTAGCGCACTTCTAGATTAGTGTTAGCCAAATTCTTTACAGTCAGCCGGCTGGCTTTCCTATAGTCTTTCTATTGACTGTAGTAACCGAGCACATAGGGAGTATTAATGGACCATAGTATCGACCAGCAATTTGTAGAATATGTAGTAAAGTCATTAGTCGGTAACCCCGACGCCGTCCAGGTCGATCGTCGCATAGATGAAAAAGGGGTCCTACTAGAGCTCACCGTCGACCCGGAAGACCTTGGCCGAGTAATAGGCAAACGCGGGGCAACCGCGCAGAGCTTGCGCACACTGCTGCGCGCTCTTGGTACTAAAAACGAAGCTCGCTACAACTTAAAGATCATTGATAACGGTGAGCCCCGCCCAGATCATAACGCATCAGGTAGTGATGCATCTAATGCAAGTCATAATGATCATTCTTATGCATCGACACTTACTGAGGACAGCGCCCCAAGTAGTGTATCTAGCACTAGCCGTGACCTGAGTGACTTAAGTGACGATGATGATCGATCAACGGCCCGACCTGAACCACAGCACAACGATGCGGTTAGCAAGACCCGCCGCGAACTCGCGGAGCTCGACGATCTAGATATCTAGAGCAGTAGCATCCTTAGAGCTATGTATGTAGCGTGTCGATGTGAGGCCGTAACGCTAGCCTGATTCAAATCTAATTTTACGCTTGATATCGCATAGCGCTTTCGCTATAGTTACGGCTAGTCCCAAGGACGAATCCTTTAAAAATAAACAGATACGATGAGCTCTTGCGAGCCAGTCAGGCCAATAGGTCAGATTGGGAGCTTTATGTGACAAAAAGAACCCTTTTCAGGGTTCTTTTTGGTTTTAAGCGTCGGCGATCAGTGAAAAGTCTTGCCGTTGAGCTTCATTTATAGCCAGTGAGCCGCAGAGCCGGCGGCAACCATTTGCTGCGTTGCTGAGCGTTGTGCCCTCGAAACATGATTGACGTACTCTCGGTAAATCAAATGATAAAGATCGTAATGTATCGGGGGTATCCATAGCTTTATGTAATTCAGCACGGCTTCGCTCAATTAAAAGTTCCACCCGTCCACGTAGATCATCCGGCGTGTGTTCAGACCTCAGCATTGCTTCAAACTCGTTAACGTACTTTATGGTTAGCTCTGCCAAGCCATCGTGCTGATACGTAGCAGTCTCGATCATCTGGGCTTCAGCTTCTGCGCTGCCGTTCCAGGCTACTATGGGGCATTGAAGATCATTGCATTCTGAAGCTGTCATTATTACTAATTATAACACACTTGTCAATATTATGCAATGATGGTAGGCTATTAACAGATGAAAATACAGATAATCACGCTATTCCCGGACATGTTCACCGGTGTATTCGGCAACTCAATGCTTTGGAAAGCCGCTGACCGGGGTATTGTGGAATACGAATTCCTTAATCTACGGGAATATGGCGTAGGGCCTCGTCGGCAGGTTGATGATACGCCGTACGGCGGCGGCGACGGTATGTTATTGATGATAGAACCCGTTGTGGCGGCCATAGAGGCCGCTAAGGCTCGAGATCCGTCAGCACTAGTCATTGTGCCGACTCCAAGGGGTGAAGTCTATAAGCAGTCTGATGCGAAGGCCCTGGCGGCCGAAGGAGTCGCGGGTAACGGTATAATCCTGATTTGCCCTCGGTACGAAGGCTACGACGAGCGGATTACCAAGTGGGTTGATAAGCAATATTGTTTGGGCAACTACGTGCTCACTGGCGGAGAATTGCCGGCCATGACCATTGTAGACAGTGTCGTCCGTTTACTCCCCGGTGTACTTGGCGGTGAATCTAGTGCCGAGATTGAATCGTTCCAAGCCGATGATGTGAGCATTGAATACCCCCAATACACACGACCGGCCGAGTTCCAAGGTTTGAAAGTACCTGAAGTGCTGCAAAACGGCCATCATGCCGAGATAGCCAAATGGCGGGCTCAAGAAGGCAAAAAAGCTTAAGGCGAGTAGAAAACTGCCTTAGTCCGAACTAACAACTGTCGGGCAGTCGTATAAATCTTACGATCTCTGGCCGCATGTAGACTATACTAGGAGTAACACTAGTAGGAGTTCTAATCATGAAAATACCGTTTATCAAACCAGTATATGCCCATTGTGATCTGCCATGTGGTGTCTATGATCCAGCCCAAGCCAAAATTGAAGCCCAAAGCGTCAAGGCGATTCAAGAAAAAATGGCGAACTTTGAGGGTGACGACCGCGTACGTGCTTTATTTATCAAAGATGAACGCGCTGAGCTCGTAAAGCACCACCTATGGGTATTATGGACCGATTATTTCAAACCTGAGCACCTCGACAAATATCCAGAGTTGCATGATAAATTCTGGAAGGCAACTAAACAAGCCGGCGAATGTAAGCATCATTCTGAGCCCGAAGAAGGTCAAAAGTTATTGGATATGATTGATGAGATCGCGGAAATATTCTGGGCCACGAAGAAATCGTAGACTAGCGCCAGCGCCAGTTGTGCTACGACGGGTCAACGGCAACAGCATGCTGCCAACGTTAGCTGATGGCCAATTGGTCGTTGCCCGCCAAACGCGAGATTTAACCGTTGGGGACGTGGTTATCGTTACCCATGATGGTTTGGAAAAAATTAAGCGCATTGAACATCATGAAGGCGACTTAGTATATTTACTGGGAGATAACCCGAGCGAAAGTACTGATAGCCGAACCCTGGGATGGCTTCCGGCTAAAACAATTTCCGCCAAAGTAATTTGGCCGAAGCTGACTACGTAAGCTTCCATGCCCGAGAGCATAACCTTACGATACCAATTGTAGTAAGTTTGCTCGAGGGCACCGAGCGGAGTTGCCGCATGCATACTTTCACTGAAGTTATGGATCGATTGCCGTGCGATATGTCAGCCAGGGATGCAGAACTGTTCGCCGTTGAGGATTTTACCGCGTAGCAAAAAGCTGCAGTTGAAACTGGCCGTTGCACCTAAATCAACCTGCAGAGAGTACGGCTTTGGTTTATTCGGTGGGGTAGTGGGCGGCTTCACTGGCGCGCTCTTTGCCAGTTTTAAGCGGAGCTTCTTGTAAGAACAGCGTTACAAGTAACGCAACAACTGCGAAGGGAATCGCTATCAGGAAGACATCATGGAACGAGTTTGCGAAAGCTAGTAACACCTTTCCTTGTGTTTCGGTCGGCAAGGTTTGAATGACAGCCGTGTTTTTGTGCAATTGTTCCGCCACCGCGGTTCCATTAGCGCCAGATACCTGTTCGCTGACGTGATGCGCCAAGCGGTTAGTCAAAATCGCGCCAAAAATTGCGGCGCCAAGTGTGCTGCCGATACTTCGGAAGAAGACCACCGTAGATGTAGCGGTCCCCAGGTCTTTACGTTCAACGGCGTTTTGTGCGGCTAGTGTCAGGACGGGCATGATCAGACCAATGCCAGCACCAAGGATGAACATCCATATTCCAATTGCCACTCGGCTCGTATCAATAGCGATGTGCCCGAACAGGAAGAAAGCCACGATCATTAGAACGCTACCAATAATAGGGAATTTGCGGTAGCTACCGAACCTACTGATCAATCGGCCAGAAATCAGTGAAGCGGTCATGATGCCGAGCACCAGCGGTAGCATCATCAGTCCGGACTTCGTGGCTGAATCACCCCGTACAACCTGCTGATACTGTGGGATGAAAATGATTGCGCCAAACATAACTAAGCCGACAACAGTACTGAGGATGGTTATGACACGGAAGACACGGTTTTTGAACAGATCAAGCGAGATGATCGGTTCGGCGGCTTTGCTTTCGCGCCAGATAAATAACCCAGTACTAATAATGGCGGCTGCAAAGAGGCCGATAATTTGAAATGAACCCCAGCGGTAGTTGACGCCGCCCCAAATGGTGGCCAGCAGCAGAGACGTGATTGCGATAGCCAGGATGCTAGCTCCAGCCCAGTCTACTTTGTGTTGGGACGTTTTAGTTGGAAGGTGTAGGCGATAGGCGATAGCAGCTGCCGCAATAGCACCAACCGGTATATTCACGAAGAAGACCCAGCGCCAGCTCAGATGGTCCGTAAAGAGCCCGCCCAGTAATGGGCCGACAACGCTAGAGATAGCAAAGACACCGCCAAAATAGCCTTGGTATTTACCACGTTCCCGCGGCGGTACCACGTCACCAATAACGGCAAAGACTAGGGTCATCAGACCACCGGCACCGAGGCCTTGCAGGCCTCGGAAGAAGATTAGTTGGTTCATGCTTTGGGCGACGCCACAGAGGACTGATCCAATCAGGAAGATGGTAATTGCTATTTGAAGAATTTTTTTACGGCCGAACATATCACTGATCTTGCCATAGATCGGGGTACTGACGGCACTCGCAAGTAAATACGCCGTTGCAACCCATGAATACTTACTAAACCCATCTAATTCATTCGCAATGGTGGGGAGGGCAGTCGATACAATGGTTTGATCCAAAGCAGCCAGTAGCATTACGAGGATTAACGCCGAAATAATTACCATTATTTCGGCATGAGGCCGTTGGTCGGGTTGCGCGTCTACGGGTAGCCCAATGCTAGGCTGGGAAGCAACTTCCGCGCCACGTACTATTTGTCGAGACAGCTTTTTAGGCACAAATTTGCATATAAACATAGCCGATACTCTTTCTAATGTTAACTTTGGTGATCTTTAAATTCTTTAATCATTGTGTTGTTGATGGTAAGCCAGGTGGCTAATTCTGCATCAGATAGTTCTAGCATGACGCGCTCCATAACTGCTCGCCGGCGCTTATCGATTGTTCGCAGTAGTTCAATACCAGTGGGTGAAACTATGAGCACCTGTCGGCGCCGATCTGATTGGTCTACCGCACGTACAATTAAGAACTGTTTATCGAGCTCCTCAGCTAACTGAGAAATCGCACCTGGTGTGAGCTGCAATTTCTTAGCTAACTGAACCGCAGTAACCGGTTGAGAGTGCTTGATAGTGAATAATAGCTCTAACTGAGTTCGAGAAATACTATACCCAGCCAGAATGCTATGCATCTGGCTTTGCATGGAACGTTTAGCGATATCCATGGTATCGAACAGACTAGCGATGATGTGAGATCTATTCATAATAGTTAAGTACCTAAATAGTATAGTATCTTAACCAATATATGTAAATATATTGGTTAACGATTTAGCACCCACACTTGCGTTTAGACTTAAAAACTTTTACGCTTAACCCATGTCAAAGCCGGTGCAAGCGAATCAGCACGGGTATATCCGTTACCTACTATATATCGGTATTATATGTCTATTAGTAGTATTACTAGTTCGCCAGCGGGCTACTATAGTGCAAGCAGCGCAATCTGCCACACATGCCAACACTGGCTGGCTCGTACTTGGTATCGTTGCAATGTTTGCTACCCTGCCAGCTTCAACACTTGTATACAAAGTACTTAGTCCAAAACCGCTGCGCTTTGGCCGTACGCTATTGGTTCAGATGGCGGGCTTTTGTGTAAACAAGCTGTTACCAAGCGGATCCGGTGCAGCTGGAACAAGTTTTTTGTACCTGAGAGCAAATAAGGTTTCCACCGTTCAGGCCGGAGCGGTCGTACTCCTCAACAACATACTTGGGCTACTAGGACACGTACTTTTATTCTTATTTTTTATTCTGTTCGAGCCAAGTGCTTTGGGGTCACTGGATATTGCATCCAATACGGTTACGACCGGTATCCAAATCCTAAGTGTTGTCGGGCTACTCGCCGCCGGTCTTGCGATACTGCTGCGCAGCAAGTTAGCGAACTTCGTACAGCCACTCAAGTCTTTACTGACCCATCCGCGCGACTTGCTCAAGGCGCTCAGCGCTTCGATGCTCATTACCCTGAGTTACGCAGTGAGTCTCTTTGCGTCAGCTGCAGCAGTCGGTGTGCACTTATCACTTGCGACGGCAATCATTGCGCTGAGTGCAAGCGTGTTGGCTACTTCGATTGTCCCTACACCGGGTGGGGTTGGTGCGGCTGAAGCCGGCGCCTATACCGGATTAGTCGCAATGGGCGTCAACAACGACATGGCCTTAGCCACCGCGCTGCTATACCGAGTATGTACTTTTTGGATACCGCTGATTATTGGCTCGGGAGCATTTATACTTGTCGTGAAAAGAGGCTACTTGAAGGCACGAGCTTAACGAGTAATGCTAATAGTAGCACCGGCTTCCGCTCCAGGAGCAGCAACCGTGTAGCGGTTACCGGCGGCATTGGACAGGATGGTATAGCCTGTATTGAAGGTGAGAGCACACTGTGCCCCGCTACTCACAGTCGGGCTAGGGTCCATTGGGAGGGCCGCAATAAAAGTAGGGACAAGTGCAGAACAGAGGTCAATGCGGAAGCCAGCAATCACGCAGCCGGTTGCACTGATAACCGAGCCGCCAGCATTTGTAACGACGATCGTCGTGAGGGTGCCCGATACTACAGGGAAAGTACCATTGTCACCGGCTTGAGTACAGCTGGTGACCGTAACCGTACCTGAGGTAATGATGTTGCCTGATGGAACAGTGTAGGTAAGGTTAGGGTTCGCGAACGTTGTACTCGTAGCTGTTTGGTTCGGCAGTGCACCCAAGTTTTTGGCGACGGTGGTACTGATGTACGATGACAAATTAGACGGTACGGCCCCAGCATTCGATGCTTGATACTCATACACGCCGTCGAGGATTGCCGCAACGTCCGATTGACGTTGCGCATTGCGGGCATTTTGGAACTGTAATGTCGGATTGATTGCGACGATTGTAATGGCTAACAAGATTGCTAGGATACCTATGACCACGAGTAATTCTATGAGCGTAAAGCCATCTTCGTTTTTGACGGAGGGCTGCAACTTATTAGTCAAGGCGATATAGAAAGGGTTAGTCATGACGTCTGGATGTAAGTGTTAACGAGTTACGCTGATGACAACTGAGTTTTCAGCACCAGGTGCAGCGACAGTATAGCGGTTACCGGCGACGTTAGACTGAATAGTGTAACCAGTATTGTAGGTAGCGGTACATTGGGTACCACTGCTGACTGTGGTGCTTGGATCCATTGGAAGCGCTGCAATATAGCTTGGGACTAAGGCAGAACAGAGGTCAATGCGAGAACCAGCAATTACACAACCGGTTGCAGCAGCTACGCCACTGGCATTGGTGACAACCAAAGTAGTGGCTGTTCCGGAAGTGACAGGGAATGTGCCGTTGTCAGCAGCTTGCGAACAGCCAGTAATGGTGACAGTACCTGATGTGATGGTGTTGGTAGTGAGACCGGTGAAGGTAAGGTTAGGGTTCGCGAACGTTGTGCCTGTTGCTGTTTGGTTTGGCAGTGCTCCGAGGCTTTTAGCGACCGTTGGGCTCACATATGAAGTTAAGACTGCTGGAATGGTACCGGAGTTAGCAGCTTGGTACTCGTATACTCCATCAAGAAGTGCTGCTACATCAGACTGACGTTGGGCATTACGACTATCCTGGAAGTGCTTAGTTGGGTTTATGGCGATGAGCGTAATGGCTAATAGGATTGCTAAGATGCCGATTACGACTAATAGCTCGATAAGGGTGAATCCGTCCTGGGAACTGTGTGTTTTTTTCATGTTGGTTTACCGTTTAGTGTTGTTGATACTATCATTGATTAAATATATAAAAATGTCAACATAAGCGCTTTGCTATCTTGTCGTTAAGCAGTACTACGAACTTATTCAACCACTCTTGCCGACGAATGTACCAATAAATATGGCTATCAATACCAGCCAAATGCTGATCAGTATCCAGGTAGCCGTAGAGTACTCTTCGCTGCTGGTTAGTCGACCACGGCGAGTTGGCTGGGTTTTTGCGGTGTTACCGATAGCCCGGGGGGCTATCGGTTTTTTGCTGGGCAGCCTTTTGGAAACTGCCTTTTTAGTGGATTGACTCTTAGCGGGGGATGTTTTCGTAGTGCGCTTTGTAGCTGTAGGCATATGAAATGTACGTTCTAACCGTTTTAGCGGGTTACGTTAATTGTACTGCCTCCTTCAGCGGAAGGTGCAGATAGGGTGAAGCGGCCATTTGCCGTTTTAGCAATCTCGTAACCGGTATCGTATGACGTTGTAGCGACATTACACGGTGTCGAAGCACCAGTGCTAAAGCTGCCAGTTACTGTTGAGTCAGGGTCCATTGGCAGATCAGCTAGATACGTTGGAACGACATCACACAGGTTTATGTCGGTGCTGGCAACTTTGCTGGCAGCTGGGATGGTGCCAGCCCGCACGCTTAGGGGCAATGTACCGCTGTTGGCTGATTGGTACTCATAGATTCCGTCTAAGAGTGCTGCAACATCGGACGAGCGCTTCGCATTACGGGTGTCCTGGAAGTGCTTGTTCGGATTGATAGCTATTAGGGTGATCGCTAGCAAGATTGCCAGGATGCCGATAACAACTAAGAGTTCGATGAGTGTGAAGCCGTTTTGATTCGACTGTTTAAGCTTTTGCGTAATCATTTCAATCTCCTTAACGGGTTACGCTGATTACTGCGCCACCTTCGGCACTAGGTGCAGCGATGGTAAAGCGGCCGTTGGCACGAGCAATGGTGTAGCCAGAATTGTAGGTTGGAGCACAAGCTGTATCAGCTGAGGATGGGTCCATTGGTAGGTTAGCGAGGTAGGTCGGAACAACGTTTGCACAGAGGTCGACGCGGCCGGTCCAAGCTGATATTACGCAACCGGTGGCACTGGTAGCGGAAGCAGTAGCGTTGGTAACGGTGATGCTCGTAAGCGTTCCGGCTGTGACAGGGTAGGCACCGTTGTCGGCAGCCTGGCTACAGCCAGTGATGGTGACGGTACCAGTAGTAATGATGTTACCAGATGGAACGGTTAAGGTTAGGTTCGGTGTTGAAAAGCTTGTGGCGGTAGCAGTTTGTGATGGAATCGCACCTAATGCAACGGCAGCACTAACACCGGTAACTGCTGGTGGCTGGGCACCGTTATTGCTGGACTCGTACTCGTAGATTGAGTCGAGGATAGCCGCAACATCGGACGAACGCTTGGCGTTTCGGGTATCTTGGAAGTGCTTGGTTGGGTTAATGGCAATCAGCGTGATAGCTAGTAAGATGGCAAGGATACCGATAACTACAAGTAGCTCTATCAGGGTAAAACCGCTTTGGTCTTTCAGATTACGTTGGAAATTGAGTTGTTTCATTTTTGGTTTCCTTATTCGGTCAGTTAATGTATTTCGGCAGTCTTAGCGGGTAACGGTAATGACTGCGCCGCCTTCGGCACTAGGTGCAGCGATAGTAAAGCGTCCACCAGTAGCGGCTATGGTGTAGCCGGTGTTGAAGCTTGAGGTACAAGAAGTTCCCGTTGCGCTTGGATCCATTGGTAAGGCTGCTAGATAGGTCGGTACGACGTCGGCACAGATGTTAATGCGGCTTGACCATCCAGTGATGACACAAGTAGTATCGCCGGCAACGCCGCTGGCGTTGGTGACTGTGATACTCGTTGCGTTTCCGGTCGTAACAGGATAGCTGCCGTTGTTAGCTGCTGTGGCACAGCCGGTTACTTTTACAGTACCGCTAGTAATCGTATTAGCCGTAAATCCGGTGTAGGTCAGGTTAGGGTTGGCAAACGTAGTGCCGGTAGCGGCCTGAGAAACTCCGCCGACAGCTGTTGGGGTTGCGGTCACACCTGACACAGATGCTGGCTGGGCTCCGTTATTGCCTGACTCGTACTCATAGATAGAATCGAGAATTGCTGCGACATCTGATGAGCGCTTGGCATTCCTTGTATCCTGGAAGTGCTTAGTAGGGTTGATAGCGATTAGGGTGATTGCGAGTAGGATGGCAAGGATGCCAATTACTACTAAAAGTTCAATAAGCGTAAACCCACCCTGGTTTGTTGCTGTACTTTTTAGTTTTAAGTTTTGCATGTAAGCATAACCTCGTTACGTTAATGCTGCTATCTTTATTCAGTTGAGAGAAGTTGTCAATATTAACTATGGTTATACGTTGCAAATATCACAATATCTAAACTAAAGGCGTATTCTGAAAGTTGGCTGAAGAGCGCACAGTTGTATCATTGACATACTGCTGTACTGCAGCTGCCAATGGTTGCTTACCAGAGGCCGAAGGGTAGGCATTGGCCGGTGTTATGGCTAGTACTTTTGATGCTCCTGCATAGTCTAAGGCTCCTGCGACACTACGGTATAGGTCACCGTTACTGGCATATAACGTCAGTTTGCTGTCGTGGACAACCCTCAAGCAAGCTCGCTTGCCAGGATGCAATGGCATAGATTCGATAAAGGCATCAGTTATAGCAGCCGGTTTACCGGCTGCATCCAGCGCTACATGTTTTGTGAATAGCACACTATCGTCCAATACCATCAAGACGTGTTTATTTTTAAGATTATGATTACGAAAGAATTCGGTCAGTGTATCAACGAAGGCTGCTTCGTCTAATACTTCTAAATTCTCAATCTGCTTCGGATCAAAATTCAGACGAGCCGGCGTTAGCTTTTTGCCGGCGACAATCAATCCACTGCGGCGGACATACACAATTGCGTTAGGCTTACTAAATATAGGCATGGGCTTATGGTGTTTCGATCCAGTTTGTGACGGTAAATGCAAAACCGCTGTACGTGGCGGTAACAACTACTGTTCGCTTGAATGTGCCGATGCCAGCAACTGCTCCAGTCGAAGTGATGGTGCGTGTCGTGGTACCGCTTACGGTTATTGTAGCAGTTGTAGCACTATTTATAGACATCGTTTCACCGCTATAGGTAGGATCGCGTTCTAATTGCAGCAAAGCATTCTCGGCACCAGTTTCGGCCGCCTGACGAGCTAACTCACCAAGGCTGCTTTGATTGTTCCCAGCAGAGTTGATGACTGTGATTGTGACAGCCGTTGTTGTTATCAAAATAGATAGCAACATGAATATCAGCAGCGCAATGATTGTTTGACCAGTTTGACTACTTTCAGCGCCTCGCTGCATTATCGGAGCTCCGCCGTGCTTGTGAATGTTTGCGTGTTACTGACACCCTCATTGCGGGCGAGGCTCGATAAAATGAAGGTGTAGCGGACGGTGTCTTTGCCGCCGACGTTGCCAAGCCGTTGGAACGAAACACTCGATATGCTGGTGCCACCCGTCAGGTTGGCGCTACCAGTCGGGTCAGTTAGTTGTAGGTTAGAACCCACCACGGCGAAGGTATAAGGTGTGGCGTTGATTGTAAGCACCAGGGACGTGCCAGCAGCGCCGAGCGCTGCTGGCGTAGTAACGGCTGTGGCCCGACTGATGTCATAGTTTAAACGTGCCATGATGAAGCGCCCGTCACTCAGCGTTGCACTATACGTCTCCGATTGAGTCTGAACATCAAGGGCACTGGTAAAAATGGTTGTCATGACAACCAAAAAGATTGAAAGCAAACCCATAACGAGCAAGATCTCTACAAATGTTACCCCCTTTGAACCGAGACGACGTAGTTGTATCATGGCGAATAATTCACCGTTACGTCGTATATCAATGGCAAGACGGTCTTCGTAGTTGTATAAAGCGCAGCTTTATAGCGTAAATAGCGGTTACCAACCAAGCCCAACGGGATGGCTCCGGCGGCGGTATATTGGCTTCTTGCGGTACCATCAGGCCCGACATACGACCAAGTGGCATTATCATTATTGGTGGCGATTTGGAATGAAACGGTTGTATTTGTCGGTTGGCTGATAGTAAAGGCCAGGGAATTGAACCCCCCGCCACCATTGCCGCTGTCGAGTGTCGGTGACTCATAAGTTCCGCTGGCAGACTGGCCGCCGGTGCTGGCACTCCCCTGCATAACAGTAAGCTCACCAACGTTATCAGTCGATGCCAAATAAGCATTGTTATTGGCTACATAGATATCATTGGCTACGGTGATTTTAGCAACGCCCTCAACTACCGGCGCTGAAGGTATGGTCGTGTCCAGAACAGTGAATTGCTTATTGTTTACAGCCGTAAGCAAAAATGCCTCAGCGCCGGCGACGGCTACCCCATATACGGTATTACCAACCTCATATGAGCCGGTCAATGTTGGACTGACTGGTGTTGAAGGATCGATGATGAAAAGCTCTGGTCCGCCGGTATTGCTAGCCTCAGCTAGGTAGATATATGTACTGCCACAAAAAACATCGTTAGCGGCTGCCGTCCCGGCGGCATCGTAGACGCCTGCCTGGACTGGTAGAGTTGGCGTCGTAATGTTAATTATCGTCAGCTCGGCGGTCGTGATGGCGGTGGCAACGTAGGCATAATTTCCTTTGACACAGACGGAGTTGATATTGCCTGTCAGGTTCAAGGAGCCAGCAAGGCTGGGGCTAGTCGGCGTACTGACATTGACGACGTAGAACTCATTGATATTGGTGGTGCTACTGAGGATTTTGCCAACGTAGGCGTTACTTCCGCTGACATAAATGCTCGTGGCATCAGCGGTGTCGCCGAGATTCAAAGAGCCTGCCAAAGTCGGGCTCGACGGAGTAGTCACGTTCACTACTGTCAGTTCGGCTGTATCCGATGAGGATGCAATGTAGGCATAATTTCCCACCACATACACCCCATTCAATAGCAGGCCTGCCGAGTAGGTACCCAGCAGAACTGGAGCGGCCGGATTCGCGACATTTATGATACTCAGGGAGGTGCCGTTGACAACATATGCCCGGCTGGTATTGGTATCCATGTAAACATCGTTGGCATCGGTAACACCAGTTATATCCAGTGTGCTAGCCACCGTTGGACTAGCATAGGATATGCCACTTCCACCAGCATTTAGCATAACCTCGCCCCCAGCTGTGTTGGTAATGTTGACGTTATTCAGCGTGCCGGCAGTAAAGTCTGTTTGACTAGTTTGGGTCCAGACGACGTTGCTCAGATTGCGGGTCATATATGAGTCGGTACTGAGCGAGCCACTAGCCGGCTTAGTCCACGACACCGTCACTACGACATGCTTAGTTGACGGGTCGTTAGCACCACCGCTCGGTACGATAGCGCCAGCTACATTCCGCTGCGGCGTCGTAATGACTATTTGCCTAGTTAGACCACCGATGGTTTCGGCACCATTCGTTAAGCTCCAGGTGCTGCCAGAAATTACTGGGTGGTATGTTCCATCAGCGACAACATTCGCCCAACCTTTTTCACGGACGCTTCGGACAGCGTCAGTGGCTTCGCGTAATAGGCTCTGGGCTTGGAGCTGTTGGGTTGTGGTTGCATGACCGGCATTTGCCGTCACCAGTGCAGTCGCTAAAACCGGCAAAAATATTCCGGTCAGAGCAATTGCTACTAAGACCTCGACGATGGTCGCTCCCGATTCCCAATGTTGTCCGAATTGCCGATGTATCATGTGACTGTCACCGCTCCAAAGCGGCTGATAGTGATGACTTTACTGACACCGCCAGCGGTTACGGTTATGGTATTATTACCCGCCGTGAAACCGCTTAATTCACCAGCCCCCTTGGTAAACAATATGATGCCGCCGGGGAAGGTTGTGCCGAATGCGACGCCGATAGCGGGCGTAAACATGTAGTTATAACTGTTACCAGCACTAAAGCTGGCGCCATTGAACAAGGTGTATTGATTGGATTGCACAAATATACCTGCTGCCTGTTGAGCAGCCGTGCTGCCCGTTGCTCCAGCCATGGCAGCGATCTGCTGCGACTTTAGGTCGTTAACCAGTGTGTCCACGGCACTGATTGACCGAGCGTTAGTCTGAGGCTGACCGAGGTTTACTGCCCCAACCGCAAACAGGATGACGAGTATGCCAGTTACAACCAACGCTTCAACGAGTGTAAATCCCGATTGGTCAGTAGTGATGCTGCGGAACATATGCCCTATGACTTCGGATTAATTTGAGATATTAAGCCATAAATTGGGGCGATAATCGTAATCATCAGTGCTCCAACCATTAAACCGACCATGACCAGTAATATTGGCTCAATCAGGCTACTGACGACTTTGACGCTGCCGGCAACTTGGTCATCGAAATATTCGGTCAGATTCTGCATCGTCTGTTCGAGCGTGCCGGATTCCTCGGCAGTTTCGATTGACCGAGACATAATTGGTGGTATTAGGCCTCTTTTGCCACGCATCCCGGTCGATAACGGTTTACCGTTCTCTACATTGCGCTTCATGTCTTGCACGAGCTCAACAAGCTGTTTCTTGCGAACAACTTTCTCTGATAACTCGAGCGCTTCGATAACTGGGACGCCAGCATGCATGAGCAAACCGAAGCTGCGCGTAAAGCGTGTTAGGTCAATGTTAGTCCCGAGTATTTTCAAACCGGGTAACGACAAAAGTAAGCGGGCAATCGGACGGCTATTAACCTTGACGAAACCAACTGCAAAAATGATCAGCGCGATAAAAGCGATACCAATGAGTATCCAGTGATCATTGAATGTTTTTGATGCCGATATCATCATCCGGGTTACGAACGGCATTTGGACGTGCATCGTTTCGAATACTTTGGCGACTCGTGGAATTACGAAGGTCAACATCAGGATGACGATGGTCATGAACACGCCCATTACAAACAGAGGGTAGATCATGGTGTTACGGAGTTGCTCGCTGAAAGCCAGCTCTTTTTTGGTAGTCTGCACAATGTCATGCAGCGTTTCCTCTAACGTGCCACCCGCTTCTGCAGCCCGTATCAGGTTGACGGTAATCGGGTCAAAAGCATGGGGCATACGTTCTAACCCCATCGACAAAGGCTCGCCGTTATTGAGGTTGTGGTGCAAGATCGCTAGAACTTTCTTCATGTTGCCACGGACGTCTTCCTCGAGCGATTCGACGGCTTCTAAGATCGGAATCCCGGCAGTTAGCATGGTTGATAAATCACTAAATAAACTAAGCCGTTCTTTACCCTTCAAGTGTATGTTTAGGTGTTTGTCGGTTGTAGACATTATTGACTAGACCTCAGTGACTCTTAGAATTTCGAGTAGCGTCGTTTCGCCGCTAAGGACTTTTTCTAAACCATCATCCAGCATTGTCTCCATACCGTCAGCAACAGCTTGAGCGAGCAAACTGTCGGTGTCAGCCCGGGCGCTGATTAATTGTGCTAGCTTTGGCGTGACCTCTAATACCTCAAAAATACCAATTCGACCTTGATAGCCAGTATCGTGACAGGCGCTACAGCCCGTGCCGCGATAAACTCGGACGGAGGCTTTTTTGCCAAAATGCTTATCGATGACTACGGGATTCAAAGCATTCAGGACGGCTGCTTGAGCGGCGTCGCCAAGCCAGCCTTTACTGGTACGTTTTAGCTCCAAGCTAGATTTACAATGACTACATATTTTGCGGACCAAACGTTGAGCCACAATCACATTGACCGTAGACGCGGCTAGGAACGGTTCGATCTGCATATCCACTAAACGGGGCAGCGTCGTAACTGCATCGTTAGTGTGCATGGTGCTGAGCACTAAGTGACCAGTCATAGCAGCGTTTACGGCGATACTCGCCGTGTCTTGGTCGCGAATCTCGCCGACGAATAGCACATCTGGATCTTGGCGTAGTAACGACCGTAAGCCCTCGCTAAAGGTCAGGTTAGTTTTGGCATTGACCTGAATCTGATTAATTCCATCAAGTTCGTATTCGACGGGGTCTTCGATCGTGGCAATGTTGCGCTCGCGGGTGTTGAGAATCTTTAGGATGGCGTACATGCTGGTAGTCTTACCGGACCCGGTTGGTCCGGTCGATAGAATCATTCCAAACGGCCGGGCAAAGCCCGTCCGCACTTGTTTCAGATCAGAATCACTCATACCAAGATCTGTCAGGCTAAACTGACGGCTATGCTTAGCTAGTAACCGCATCACAACTTTTTCGCCCATCACATTCGGGACAATCGAAACACGAACAGTTAACTGCTCACTACCGAGTGTGACGTGCAATCGACCGTCTTGGGCACTTAAATGCTCATCGGTTCTTAGGCGAGCCAGTACTTTTAACCGACTGACAATCTGATCGTGAATCTTCTTCGGGAAGAACACCTCGTCATGTAGCACACCGTCGATTCGAAAACGTACCACCGTCTTTTCGCGCAGTGGTTCAATGTGTAAGTCTGAGGCGCGCGCGTCATAGGCATACTCAAACAGTTTGTCGACAAGTTTGGCGATCGGCTCAGTGGCATTACGTTTCGATTGGGCAAGTAGCGCATCGAAGACGCCTTGGAGCTGTTGCTTATACAAATGAAGCGCAGCCGCAATACCGGCTTCGGTAGCAAACGATACTTTGTAATCAGCTGCTCCGGCTTTTTTGGCCAACATGCCAAATAAGTCAGTGGCCGTAGGATTATTGGTAGCGATGTGCATGCTGTTATCTGTTATTTTGAATGGTACGGTCTGAAATTGACTAGCAACTTGTTCAGGAATAAGCCGTAGTAACGGATCAGCAATATTCACGCTCGTTAGCGATACGTAGGGCAATTGATAATGGAAAGCCATTACCTTGCCAACTTCATCCTCGCTGAGATAATCATGTTGAACTAAGGCATCAGATAGACTGAGCTCTTCGAGCTTAGCATCAGCCTGGGCAGAAGCTAATTTGGCGGGCGGCAAATACTTAAGGTGCTCTAGTACCTTGGCGAGTTCATCATCGGTCAGTGTCATGTACTATGTTCCACCCTATGCTTGCTAGCTTATCTACTTATTGCAAATAGAGCTGTTTTGACGCCTCAAACGTTAGCAGTATTGTAGCAATCAGTCTAGACAATTACCAGAGTACATTACGGGCCCAGACCTGCCACGGCGAGTGCTTTATGATACAGTAGTGGCACATGGAAGATAATGCACTACAACCTACCCAAACTAAGCCCAAAACTATCCTCCTGGCCGATGACGAGGAGTTCATCCTCGTCGCTTATAAAGACGGTTTAGAACGAGCTGGTTACGTTGTAGTGTTGGCTCATGATGGTGCTGAAGCAGTGGCTCTCATCAAAACCGCGGCGCCTGATTTAGTTCTCCTTGATTTGATTATGCCTAAATTGAATGGGTTTGAGGTACTGCAAGCGGTACGGGCAGATCCTACGCTCAGCGGTATTCCGATTGCTGTGTTCACTAATCTTTCACAGCTCAGTGATGAGCAGGAAGCCCGCGGGCTAGGGGCTGTCGACTTCATCGTCAAAGCCGATGTTTCACTCAATGACTTGTTGGCTCGTCTCGAACGCTTATTCCTATAAATTTCGTTGCGCCTGTGATGCTTTGAAACAGGGGTGATTACTGCTACAATTGGCTGAACGTATGAACACAATCCATCCCGAACTATCGGTTGTCGTGCCCGTCTACAACGAGCAAGCCGGCATTGCGGCTTTTCACCACTCAGTTACCAAGGTATTGAGTGGACTCAAAATGCCGTGTGAAATCATATACTGTAATGACGGCAGCCGGGATAACTCGCTGCAAACACTACACGAATTGGCTAGCCGCGACAAAACGGTCCGCATTATCAGCTTTAGCCGTAATTTTGGCAAAGAATTGGCAATTACTGCCGGTATTCACGCTGCCCGAGGGGCAGCTGTTTTGACGATTGATGCCGATGGGCAGCACCCGGTACAACACATTCCTGAGTTCGTAGCCCGCTGGCGTGCCGGTGCTAAGGTAGTAGTCGGTGTCCGGACGCTTGATCGCCACCAAGGGTTTATGAAACGTGTTGGGTCAAAGTATTTCTACAAGTTGTTTAATCGTATTTCTGGGACACAATTAATTTCTGGCTCAACCGATTTTCGCCTGATAGACCATACAGTCCAGCGTGAGTTCAATCGACTTACCGAGCGTAATCGAATTACTCGTGGTCTGATCGACTGGTTGGGTTACAAACAGGAATTCATTGATTTTGAGGCCGACGAGCGGATAGCTGGCGATGCCACGTACTCGGTGCGACAGCTGATCAAATTATCGATCGACAGTGTCATATCGTTGAGCGTATCGCCGCTATACTTCGTCGCATACATCGGGGTTGTCGTGTTGCCACTAGCCCTGTTGCTGCTTCTTGGCATGATCATTAATGCCATCTTCGGTGACGTGTTGGGCTTGCATGCTACAGGTGGAGCCTACATCGAAGTTATCACGCTATGCCTGGTGGGTATCCTAATGGTGTCTCAGGGAATTATTGGATTATATCTGTCGCATATACACGCTGAGTCTCAGAGTCGCCCGCTCTATATAATTGACGAAGCAAATTCCTCGCAACAGCTATGAAAGCCCTGCTACAGCGTCGGTTCGTGCGCTACCTACTCGTTGGGGGGAGTGTGTACGTCCTTGAACTCGGTGTAATTCTGGTCGGGCAGGGAGCCGGATTGTCGGCCGTCCCAGCAGTTGCGATAGCATTTTGCGTTGGACTGGTCGTTTCGTTTATCCTGCAAAAATTCGTAACATTCGGTGACAAACGTACCCACCACAAGGTCTTGCTCAGACAGACGGCTGCAGTCACGGCTTTAGTGGTGTGGAACTTTGCCTTTACAATCGCCCTCACTAAATTACTTGAAGGACACATCGCAGCGACTATAACCCGTACTGTTGCTTTATTAATCACGACACTTTGGAATTTTCAGCTGTATAAAGCGAGCATTTTTCGTGGGGCCGAGGAACCTCTCTACTAATTCAATTGTGAAACAGCCTAATCGAAACAACCGTACGCATGTAGTATCTTTGCATCGCCAGATACCCTTGAACGTAAAACAGCAGGCCATTACTAACTTGCATTTGATGCTGTCTGCACAACGTCGTACCAAACACCGTATTCTGTTCTCTGGGCTCCTGGTTGTCGTCGCTTTGGTAGGCGTAGTAGCGTTAACGATAGGTACTAACACTCTTGAAATGTCAGTATCCGAGACTAATAATCTAGTCGAACGTAACGCGTCTGTTACCCAGGCTTTGGTTGACCATCATGCAACGAACCTGGTCGGTGATTTTCGCCGGCTACTAACGCTTCAGCAACCGGTAGCCAACGGCGCGACAACTATGATTACGCTTGATGGTTGCCCAACTGCCGCTAATGCTCAAACGGCTATGGGTGCGCGGCATGGTCAGGGTAGTTTTGCCTATCTGCTAACAAATGTATCAGGCAATGCCGGCCATGGCTGTAGCCTACAAGCCACGTACGCTGCCTATGGTCGACCATCTGCAGTGACAATCACCGCGGGGACAAGCGAGCAACCGCTAGAAGCCTTGTTATTCTATGATCATGGGGTACAACACCGAACTGCTCGCCCGCCACGGCCGCTCCAAATTTTTGCACGGCCTACCCAAGACCTAACGGTTTATAATGACGCGGTGCAGCAGCTAGCGCTCAGTGACTTGCCGCCATCGGCCTGTCCAGGCCATAACAATATTGTTCAAGTGGTAGCACACCAGGATGATGATCTATTATTTATGAACCCCGATTTGCTACACAGTATTCAGCAGGGTGATTGCATCCGTACGGTTTACCTAACAGCCGGTGATGCTGGTAATTCAAATTATTATTGGTTGGGTCGAGAACGTGGGGCCGAGGCGGCCTATGCTTCATTGACGGGCTTACCGGATGAATGGACTAATCAGACCGTCAAGCTTGGTACCAGGGAGTTCGCGACGATAGTTACTTCAACGTCTAACCCGGGTATATCTTTGCTGTTTTTGCATTTGCCGGACGGCGGTTCAGGTGGTGGTTTTGGATCGACTGGCAACGAGAGTATTTCTAGGCTGATATCAAGAGCTGATGCGTCAATTAAAACTGTCGACGGACAATCGTCGTATAGTTATGGCCAGCTAGTTCTGGCCCTAGAGAAGATCTTCGATGCCTATCGGCCTACAGAAGTGCGCACGCAACTGACCTATGACTTCGGCGCTATGTATACTGATCATAGTGACCACAAATCTGCCGGGCAACTGGCGGCAACGGCATTCATGGCTTTTCGCACTGATAATCCAACAGCTAAGCTAGCCTACTACACCGGGTATCCAATCCGCCAACTCGAGCCAAACGTTACGGGTGATGACTTATATGCCAAAGAACAAGCGTTCTTTGCGTATTCTGGATATGATCCCTTTGTCTGTGGTACGGCCAGCTTATGTGCTTCACGTGGTGACTATGGCGATTATTTGAGTCGCCAATACCGGACTGACCCTTAATCACCGCCTTGCTATTGACAGCTCTAACCCAACGGTGCAATATAAAAACGTAATCTCGTACATACAAACACATTCAACATGAAACTAGTCTTTAAATATCCACGATTTCTGCCAGCTGTTACGCTCATTTTTTTGATCACCAGCTCAGCAACTGCAGTCGCTGCCTCGTAAGCACGGCTGGCAGGACGCTAACCCTACACACTTGGGGCTTTTAAAAGTTAGCACGGAGATATTGACAAGTATGAACTAGTATTGTATTACTAGTATTAAATGGCCAGATAACAGATTAGATACCGAATACATTGGCTATTTGTTTATACTACCGGTATGACGATAATAAACCTATGAAGTAGGAGCCCACATGCAAAAAATAACACCTTTTTTATGGTTTGATAGCGAAGCCGAAGAAGCAGCAAATCTGTACGTAGCAACCTTCGCTCAATCTCGAATTGTCAGCGCGAGCCGATACGGCGACAGCGGCCAAGACAGTACTGGTCAAACGGCTGGGACTGTCATGACAATCCAATTTGAATTAGAAGGGCAGCAATTCATGGCACTGAATGGTGGGCCATTATTTAAATTTAATGAATCGGTATCACTGTTAGTAAGCTGCGAGACACAGGAGGAAATCGATCATATGTACGACGCACTGTCAGCAGTGCCGGAATCCGAGCAGTGTGGTTGGCTCAAAGATAAGTTTGGCCTGTCTTGGCAGATTGTCCCACCAATCCTGGGTGAGCTGTTAAGTGATCCCGACACCGACAAGGCTGGTCGAGTTATGGCAGCAATGCTTAAAATGAAGCGGATTGACATAGCTGGCCTGCAAGCAGCAGCTAACGGGTAGTCACCAGTTTCCCCTGGTTTATGGTTTAGCGCACATCCTCAACTGGCAGCGGTGCTAAGTGTGCCCGCAGCTCGGCCGGCGTGTACACGAGTGCTGTACCAACTCCGGGGACGGGTCCCTGACTATCTGGAGGCCCAAACTGCGCGGTAATGGCGGTAGTGTCGCAAACGTCACTACCGGACACAATGCCCGTACCGGGCACAATGATGGCAGTGTTACCTTGGTAATTCTGAAAGCTCTCGAAGGCAGCCTTGTCGTAGAATAAATCTGTCAGAACTAAACGGTTATCGGCAGTACAGAGGAGGGGTAGTACGGTTTCTCTGCCACCGGCAAAATACGTAGTAGTGATGCCGGCTTCTCGTGAAGATAGGCTGTACTGCAAGTTGTTGCTAGTCAAAAATGAGCTCGTGGCGTAGATGTGTGCGTCGTTGGCGTGTCGTGTTGGCCAATGAGTTGCGACTGCACCAGCCAGCATGACACTACTCACAAGTGAGACGGCTAGCCAAACAAACTGTAACCGTGCGACAGCAACAGTACGTCTACCGCCAATGGCATCACCCGCATTCGAAATGAGTAGTATTAGGAGTAGCGGTACCATGATGAGGTAACGGTAGGTTACTGGAACCAGCACTTGACCACTAGCCACATAAATCACATAGCTCACGAAAATTGCGCTAAGTCCAAGACCCATTGCCGATCTAGAACGTATTGTGGCAGCCGCTCGGATGAGTAAAGCAATAACTACAACCAGTACTACGAGACTCAAAGCCTCACGGACCGAGTTAAGATCATAAGGTCGTTTAAAGACATTCGCTCCAAAAATATCCAGAGTGCTACTACAAACCGTTCGCAGGGTTTGGCTGACTGTCGCCGCGTCAAGCTTGATTTCCACTCGTGGTGCCAGCAAAAAGCTAACGTGTAGTGTATGTTCGACGATGATACGGATTAATCTAGCCCCACCGTAGCTCAGAAGGATAATACCAATGATTTTAGCAGCTACAACTGCAGCCTGGCATTGGCGGCGTATCAGCCACCTAGCTACGACAAATAAGCAGGCGCCACCGCCACAAATATACAACTGTAGTGAATCGGCAAAGAATGCGATACTACCAGCTAGTACGGCTAGACTGGCCGTACCAACCGACTGTGAACGGATAAACTTGAGGACAAGGTACAGGAATAAAATTCCGCCAACGGTTTCTAAGTTACGAGAATTAGCGTAATCAGTCCAGAAGACGTTACCGGCTATCGTAGCTAGCCAGATCATAGCCAGGTACAACCAAAGCGTATTGCGAATTTCATACAACTTGGCAATCTTTTCGAACACTAAGAACAGCAACGCAAAAGTCGCGATATTACAGAGTAGAGCAAGTAGCAGTAAGCGGTGCATCGGGCTAATAAACCCAAAGTCGTTCACTAGCATGTAAAGGGGTATTTTTAGTACGTAGTTGGTAGCGCCAAGTTGCGCCCCACTGTGAAAGCCATTCGCCCATTGTTGAGCTAAGCCGATTTGACCGACGACGTCGAAGTTTACCCCATTGCTAATGTGCCGTAATACAGTCCACAAACTCACCACGAAACTGCCGAACAAATAGGCTAGTACTCGGGATCGATGTCGCAGCACCGCATAAAAGGCGTTCATTGAGTAAAGTATACCTTGATTCAGCTGACAGGTGCTAGAATGATCCCATGGATACACCAACTACCCCACCTACCCAAAAAATTGTTATTGTCGAAGACAATAGCGCCTTAGCCGAGATTTACAAAACTCGGCTCGAACTACTCGGCTACACCTGCTTTATCGGCTACAACGGTATAACCGGTCTATATTTTATTCAACAAGAAGTGCCCGACCTTGTGCTCCTGGATCTGATGATACCAGATATCCCTGGCGGCAAAGTCCTCGAAACAATGCGCGCCAGCTCATGGGGCAAAGATATCAAAGTGCTAATTATCTCGAACCTAAACCAAGCCGAAGCACCTTCTAATCTAGCCGAATTGGGCATTGCCGGGTACGTCATAAAAGCCAACATGGCCAACGATGACATCGATAATTTAGTTGCGGGCATATTAAAGACACCAAGTTTCTAAATCAGCACAACGTACACGTAGCAACGATATTTCTACACTGATTTAGTGTGCACGCTGGCCGCACAAGCTAATTGGTTACAGGTAGATCCTAGGGGACCTGTATACTATGTTCTTATGAGTTCTCCCAAAAAAATTATACGCAAGGTAGGTGTTGGGTTAATTGGCTTTCCGCTATTAGTAGTGGGCGCAATATTAGTTCCATTGCCGGGGCCAGGCCTGTTGGTGATGTTTATCGCTTTAGTCTTGTTATCGAATGAATTTGAATGGGCCGGCAAGTATGCTGACAGTATTAAGGCCAAGCTAAAGGCCATCTATGCTAAGTCGATGGCCAAAGCTCAGTCTCTTGAGCGGTCTGCTGATAAGTCCGAAGACTAAACAACTTACTAGCTATCTAAGCCCGGTGTGAGCGTTTTTTGTGTTGGACGTGGCGGTGGGTCATGTGGAACACATAGCCGCCGATCATGGCCAGGCCAAATACTACGAGTACGGCGCCGGGACCAGTGTTGGCTAAGGTTGCAGGGGGCGCATTAGTTGGTGGAGTCGTGGTTGGAGGGGCTGTTGGCGGTGGAACGACCACACACTGTGTCAAATCTTTTGTGTACTGGTCGACAGGGTACTGCGGTGTGCCAAACAGTTTCTCGTCGATATTCACAATCTGCTTGGAACTGATTTGGCAGATATAAATCAACTTAGTGTTGGGTGGCGGCGTGGCAAACGTAATTGATTGGCTACAGGCCGGTGCGGTTACATTGTGTACGCCGTCAAATCGGCCAGTATAGGTGAATTTAGCGATTACTGAGACAGTGTAGGTATTGTCGGCTGAGTATTTGTGGGTTTGCCCTTGTACAGCGGTGGCCTGGACGATTGTATTATCACCCCAGTCAATGGTAGCGCCTGTAAACGTGGCGTTCGTCTGAGTTGTCGTGAAGGTAGAAATTGTAGCTGTGTGATCACCAGGCGTTAGTCCGAGACTCCCACAAGCGTAGGCATGTGATTGATCGGGTCGACAGTCTTTTTTGCCGCCGGTTGCGACAGCCGCGATCGGATTCTTCCCGTCGTTGTCACCATTTGTAACATCTACCAAATCAACTTGGTAGAAACAACTGTTATCAAACATATTTACGTGGATTTTGACTGGTTCGTGTCCAGCAGTTTTTACGACTGCTGGTGGTGTTGTCACAGCAAATTGTACTTGCTGTGATCCAAAAGCACCGCCTTTATCGTTCGGTGCGTAGTAGGCTTTTAGTACAAATTTACGAACCCCACAGCCATCGTTGAGCTTAACGGTAGCATTGGCATTGGCGTTATTGACGTTAATGCCGTCAGTTACTTTTATACAACCAGCCGGGGCTGGGTTGGCGTTAACCGCACCGCCAGTGATGCCGAGGGACGTTACTAGTACTACGCCAACGAACGCACCAGCCACCATACCGTGGATAAACTTTGGAGTTAGATGATAAATCCGCTTTGCGTGGTGTTTGAAGCCTTTAGGTTGGACACTTTTTTTAGACGTAACTGATTTGCGGGCTTTTTTAGCTACGACCGTTTTCGACGCTGTCGTTGGGTGTGATTTGGTCGTTACCTTGGCTTTACTGACAATTTTGGTGGCTCGTGGTTTTACTGCGGGCTTAGCCTTTGATATCTTACTAACTGGTTTGCTTTTGAGCATCTTTTTTGTCATAGTTTTCTTTTTTGTATCCTTAAGCATGATTATAACCATGAATGCAAATTTGTCTAGAGGCAAACAGCTGCAGCCTGCGTTTTGCGCGTACCTACTGTTCTATGACCGCTAGTACATTACCTGCTGGATCTTTAAACCGGGCAATGTTCGGGCCCATGGACACTCGTTTGCCCCAGGCTATGCCACGCTCATACTGTCCAAACCCATCATATAATCCAAGTCTGATACCACTGGCTAGTAGCTGATCTACAGCTTCACTGATGTCTTCGACTACCAAATTCAATATTGTGTATGCGGCCGGAACGTGATCGGTCTTCTGGTAAACCGATAGCGTAGCACCGGTAGGCATTTTTAGGTTTGTGCCACCCATCACATCGCTGACTTCACAGCCAAGCGCTTCAGTATAAAACTTTTTGGCAACTTCGAGATTGTCCACCCAAAAGCCACTGAACGTCTCTACTATTTTGATCATACCGTGCCTCCTTGTATTGTGTACTTAATTATAGAGCTTAATGGCAAGCGACGTTGCACGCCTCACCGTCAGCAATCGTAAATAATGTACAAAGTTGATTTATGGTTGCATAAAGAGTAAAGTTGACTATACATTTATGAATAAAATAATAAAGTATGTCTAATGTTTTATAAACGCACCGAAGTCGTTAAGAACCAGTTATCTGTTCTACGGAAGGCTGCTAAACTGACGCAGCAACAATTGGCCGACGATGTGGCTGTAACGCGCCAAACGATAATATCGATCGAAAAAGGTAATTATGTACCATCGGTATTGTTAGCGCTCAAGCTCAGCCGTCGGTTAGACTGTAGTGTAGAGGGGATATTTGAACTATGAGCCACCCTAAAAACTTCAAGAGTGAGCTGGTAATGAGCCTTGCCGTTTTGGGCGTGTTAGCCCTGTTGATCCATCCATATTGGATGCCTATGGGAGTTGTCGTTATATCCAGCGCGACGTTAGCCGTACTGGTATTTGGATTAAGTATTTTCGTGTGGCGAGAAACCCCGCGCGATGAGCGTGAATACGTTCAGGTCGCTCAGGCTGGCCGAGCAGCGTATCTGGTGGGTAGTGCCGTTTTGACGGCTGGCGTAGCCGTCCAAACTTTGCAACATGATGTTGATGTATGGCTCGTAGTTGGGCTAGCAAGCATGATCCTATCTAAAATAGCTGTATCATTTTCCAGGCATTAAACACACTTCTCAAATGTAAAGTCGACTTGACATTGTGAATTAGTAGAATTAAGCTAGCACTTATAACTAACACGGAGAGAATACATGCGTAAAGAATTCATAGTTGTCGCCATACTAGCAATTTTAGCAGTCGGCGGTGGTGCCTATGCGCTTGGTACTTCCAACGCCAACAATAATGCCACCAAAAACGATAAAATGATTGAATCGAGCGCCATGCAAAAGCAAAAGACTGAAGATGCCGCCATGTCGAAGGAATCCAATGCCGATGCCATGAATAAAACCGACGATGCAATGATGCTAAAAACCGATGACGCTGCAGTTGTAAGTGACACCAGCGTCGGTACCCCAACTGCCACTCCAAGCGATGCACCTGTTGATGCGATGAGTCGCTAAGCCGTATGTTTCTACTCATCTCTTCGTTTCTAGCCGGTGTGCTCACGTCGCTCGCACCGTGCATACTGCCTTTGCTACCGGTAATCATCGGTAGCTCAGTACTTTCCGAGGGTGATGAGAAGGCTAACCGCCGCAAGCCGTTCATAATAGTTACGAGCTTAATTGTGTCCGTAATAGCCTTCACCTTGCTTTTAAAAGTCTCCAGTATTGCGACGGGCATTAACCCGGACGTGTTGCTCTATCTGTCGGGTGGTCTGGTGGTTATCATCGGTGTGGCAATGTTATTCCCCATGCTCTGGGTGCGCATGAGCGCAGCTGTCGGTTTTGAACACAGCTCAAATAAGTTCCTCGGCAAGGCGTACCAGCAAAAAGGGACTACTGGGGCGGTTCTGACTGGTGCAGCTCTTGGCCCGGTATTCTCGAGTTGTAGCCCAGTCTATGCGCTGATTTTGGCGACTATCCTACCGGTAAATTTGGCTCAGGGCTTGGTATACATAGTTGTGTATGCTCTTGGGCTCGGCGTGGCGTTAATAGCCATTGCACTCCTTGGCAAACGTTTGACCTCAAAGATTGGCTGGGCAGTAAACCCAAACGGGGTATTTCGCAAAGTCCTTGCCGTCATACTGATACTTGTTGGATTGCTGGTCGCGACTGGTCTTGATGCTCGCTTCCAAGTATGGGCAGCCGAACACATACCTGGCGTCAGTAGCATCGAAGAGCGACTCCTACCAAAGAATGTTAATGTATCAGATTCAAACATTCCAGTTAGTGCACTGAGTAACGGCGAGAAGCGATTTAATGTGAACCCCTATAGAGCACCGGAATTCGCTGGTATTGTAGACTGGATTAATACGCAGCCACTAACCATGGAGAATTTGAAGGGCAAGGTTGTACTCATCGATTTCTGGACCTACAGCTGCATAAACTGTCAACGAACCCAACCATACCTCAATACTTGGTACGACAAGTATGAGAAAGACGGCTTCGTCATCATTGGGGTACACGCTCCGGAGTTCAGCTTCGAAAAGGTTTCGGCTAATGTCCGAAATGCCGTCAAGGACGAAAAGATCAAATACCCCGTAGCACTCGATAACGACTTTAAGACGTGGAATTCCTACAAGAACCAATTCTGGCCTGCAAAATATCTGATAAATAAGGACGGCCAAGTGCGCTACACCCACTTCGGTGAGGGCAAATATGAAGAGACAGAGTCAGCTATCCAGACATTGCTCAAAGAAAAAGGTTCCAAAGTTAGCGCCAGTATCACCAAAGAATCAGCTGTAGCCCAAAATTCCGCCGAGACCCCAGAAACGTACCTTAGCTACAGCCGCGGTGAACGCTTTCAGAATATGGATCAATTTAAAGCCGATACGGACGTCACATACTCATTGGCAAACAGCCTTGCCAGCAATCAATGGGGTTTAGCAGGCATGTGGCAAGTTGGTGAGCAGTCATCATTGTCGAAAGCCGACAAATCCGTGCTCAAATACAACTTTAACGCCAAGCATGTCTACTTAGTGATGGATGGGCCAGTGGGATCAAGAGTCGACGTACAGCTAAATGGTCAAAAGCTGTTTGCCGGTAAGGACGTTGACGCAAATGGTCAGGTTTTGCTTGATGGACCCCGCCTCTACGAATTAGTAAGTGCTGTTAGCTTTGTGCGTAATGGGCAGTTAAAGCTAACTTTTCCGAACGGTGTAAGGATCAATGCGTTCACATTTGGAAGTTAACACTTACAGTCAAACGCTCATATTTCGTAACTTAATGGCCACAATTGCAGAATACCTATAGCGCGCTATACTGGTAAGTATATAAAGAGAATTACTGTAATGCCACACACCGATTGGGCAATAGAAGCCAAAAATTTAACTAAATCATACGGCAGTGTCGAAGTCTTGAAAGGAATTAGCCTCCGAGTCGAACGTGGAACAATGTTGGCGTTGCTTGGCCCTAATGGCGCCGGCAAAACTACGACGGTTCGTATACTTAGTACTCTCCTTAAATTTGACGGTGGCACGGCCACAATTGAGGGCTATGATGTACAGTCGGCAGCTGACGATGTCCGTAGTGTGATTGGTCTGACTGGTCAGTCAGCTGCTGTTGACGAGCTGCTAACTGGCCGTGAGAATTTGGTCATGATGGGCCGGTTGTACCGTCTAACAAAAGCCAGTGCCACGGCTCGAGCGGAGGAATTATTAGGGGAATTTGACCTCGTGAAGGCGGCAGACCGCCCGGCCAAAACATACAGTGGTGGCATGCGTCGGCGTCTGGATCTAGCCGTGAGCTTAATTGCCACGCCACCCGTTATTTTTCTCGATGAACCAACTACCGGCTTAGACCCGCGGTCCCGTTTAGCGATGTGGGAAATAATCAAGAAGCTGATGGCGGCTGGGACAACCATTCTGTTGACTACCCAGTATCTAGAGGAAGCCGATCAACTAGCCGATAAAATAGTTGTTATAGATGGTGGTAAAGTCATCGCCGAAGGTACGGCCGCTGAACTTAAAAGCAAAGTCGGCAAAGATCGTTTAGAGCTCACCTTTAGTAATGCTAAAATGCTTGATCAAGCGGTCAAGGTTTTGGGAAATAGAGTTGCTGACTCATCTGATAAAGCACTCTCGGTTACTATCGTCATCCAAGACAATAACGAAGATATCCGGACGACACTCGAAGTACTGGCGGCAGCCAAGCTTAACATTAGTGAAATGGCAATTCACAAACCGACTCTTGATGACGTGTTTTTGTCGCTTACCGGCAAACAGAAGTCTGATGTATCTCAGCGAATAAAGGAGACTAAGTAATGGCGGTTGAATTAGTATTCGAAAAGAAGCCGCGATTTATCGCGGCTATAAATGATTCACTGTTGATGATTAAACGGAGCTGTACGCACATCTTACGTAACTCCGATCAGCTACTCGGCGCGTTCTTTCAACCAATCATGTTCTTGGTTCTATTCGCCACCGTATTCGGTGGCGCAGTTTCTAAAGCGCTGCCGCCGGGCGTGTCGTATTTAGACTTCCTAATGGCGGGCATTATAGTCCAGACTGTCGCCTTCGGCTCGACGACTACAGCCATCGCCGTTTGCAATGACCTGCAAAAAGGCATCGTTGATCGCTTTCGTTCGCTACCAATGAATAATCTCGCGGTACTCAACGGTCATGTGATCTCAGACTTACTTCGCAATTCCATTTCGACAACCGTGATGCTAGTTACTGGACTTGTCATTGGCTTTAGAAGTAGCGCCAGCGTGCTCGATTGGTTGTGCATCACGGGTATCTTATTATTGTTTACGCTGTCGTTCTCATGGCTTGCAGCCATCGTCGGCGTATTCGCCAAAAGCGTTGAAGCAGTGCAGTGGTTGACGTTTGTGATCATCTTTCCGTTAACCTTCGCTAGCACCGCGTTTGTGCCCGCCGAAGGCATGAACCGCGTGCTTAAAGCCTTTGCAGTTAATCAGCCCATTACCCACGTCGTTGAAACGGTTAGAGCGCTTATTTTGGGAAAACCAGTTGGTGATCAAGCTTGGTTGGCCATCGTATGGTGCGTCGGTATCTTGGTCGTCGCAATGCCATTGGCTGCCTGGCTCTTCCGCCGCAAAACATCACAGTAGCACTTAGTAGTTAATTCGAATAGCTTTGTTTGACTGTAATTCAATTTCAAGTGTACAGAAGCCAATATCAGTAATAGACAATCCCAGTTTAAGCAATCAGGCTTTTGTCTGAGCGCACGTAGTGACAGGTGTAACCACCGGGGTTTTTTTGCAAATAGTCCTGGTGGTAGTCCTCAGCTGAATAAAACTTTTGGTATGTCTCAAGCGTTGTGACGACCGGGTCAGGATATAGTCCAGATGTATTAACTGTTTCGATCATGTCTTGGGCACTCTTCAGCTCGTCATTGTCTTGGTAGAATATAGCGGACCGGTAGGAGGAGCCCACGTCATTTCCTTGGCGGTCCTTAGTTGTAGGATTGTGGATGCGAAAGAAAAAGTTGAGAATTGCCGCATAACTCGTTTGATATGCATCATAAGTTATTGCCAAGGCCTCAGCATGGCCAGGATGGTTATGATAGTCCGGATTTTCGTTTGAACCACCAGTATACCCAACCTCAGTATCTACAATACCGGGCTCTGCCCTAAATAGGTCTTCGAGCCCCCAGAAGCAGCCGCCGGCTAGATATATTGTTTTATTAGCCATACCTAAATTGTAGCAGATGAAATGTGAATTGTTAACCCGACTTTACATTCCGAACTCATTAAACTGAGCCTATCGTACTTATGAATGTCATGTAAGTATTCTTATAACTAGAAGTCAAGCGGTACGCTATATTAATACAGTCGACTATTTAAAACTTGAGGATGTACCATGACCGGATTAGAAACAACTTTTTACATCATGGCTATTGTTTTTATGAGTTTAAGCTTTTTGATGCTCATTGGACTACTGGCAACTGTAATAGTAATCCGTCAAAAAATTAATACCATACATGATGCGATTGAGCGTAAACTCGATATTTTTTCGATAATTGCTGAAAAGGGTGGTGCATTGACTGCTATGGCTGGAACAGGTGCGCTACGAAAAGCTAAGCGCGCTTTTAAGAAATAACCATGAAGCTTGTTAGCTTCATAAAGCAAACATTTAAAGAATTTAGTAAAGACAAGGTAAGTCAGCTGAGTGCTGCTTTTGCATACGTTGCTATCTTCTCTATTGGTCCAGTGCTGTTAATACTCATCAGTGTTATAGGACTAATATACGGCGACCAAGCGGCCCAGGGTCAGTTAGCCGATAAATTATCAGGTACCATTGGTGCAGATACAGCCAAGACACTACAAGGTGTTATCTCCAGCTCTCAAAGTAGTGGTAGCGGGGTTCTAGCTTTAGCGATTGGAATCGTCGGCAGTTTGCTGGGAGCAAGTGCAATCACCGGTCAATTGCAAACCTCGCTCAATACTATCTTTGAAGTTGTTCCAGACCCAAAAGCCGGATTCAAAAGAGCGATCTATGTAAAACTCAAGAATGTAGGTTTAATAATTGCTGGAAGTGCCTTGGTATTGGCTTCGTTAGTCTTGTCGGCGTTTATAGCAGGCTTAGGTAAAAAGATCGAAGATCAGTTCGGTATTCCGGCCATCGCCCTGGAATCAATCAATACTGTTGTATCGCTAACTGTCTTCATCGGTTTGATTTACGCACTGTACCGCATCGTGCCGGACGTCAGAATCCCTCGTAAAATTGTCATGACGGCTGCGCTTGCTGTCGCAGTTTTATTTATCCTTGGCAAGATAATTTTGGGCATAGTCATTGGTCGCAATGGTACGGCTGGGGCATATGGCGCAGCAGCTTCGTTAATAACATTGCTGCTTTGGGTCTACTATAGTGGTCAAATCTTGTACTTTGGAGCTGAAGGAGTCAAGGTCTATTGTCGCACACAAGGTATTGGTTTTAACGCTAAACGCTTTGCCTTAAAACATGAAACTTTCACGCTCGATTCGCAAAATGGCATAGGGGCAATCATCGAATCATGGCACCGCGGCTATACGAATACCCGTGACAAGGAAAAGTGATTGTTGGCAGCTGTATTAAGTTAGACATTGCACACGTACCACGTGCTCATAGTGAAATAGTGAACTGTAACAAAATATCTAGGCGTGTTTAATAAGCTAAGTTAGTAATTCTAAATAATCCGTATGGGGGAACTATGAAGACAGTTAATGCTCGTGCCGTATTTGGTAAAGATAAAAAATTCAAGACTACAACAATCGAGCGCCGCGACGTAGGCGCCAAAGATGTACTCATCGACATTAAATTTGCTGGTATATGTCATTCAGATATTCATACTGCTCGTGAAGAATGGGGCGACATCGAATACCCATTGGTTCCAGGTCACGAAATCGCTGGTGTCGTGAGCGAAGTAGGAACTGAGGTTACTAAATACAAAATCGGTGATCATGTGGGTGTTGGCTGTATGGTGAATTCTTGTGGTGAGTGCGAAAACTGCGTAAAGGGTGAAGAACAGTATTGTCTCAAGGGCATGGTTGGTACATATGCTGGTGTTGACCAGTACGGTAACGGCGAAAAAACTCAAGGCGGCTATTCGACCCATATAGTTGTAACCGAAAATTTTGTTCTAAAGCTTCCGGACAGTATTGAACTAGACGAAGCTGCGCCGTTACTCTGTGCAGGCATCACAACTTACTCGCCGCTGCGCCACTGGGAAGCAGGGCCAGGAAAGCATGTTGCAATTGTTGGTTTGGGTGGGTTAGGCCACATGGCAGTGAAAATAGCCCATGCCATGGGCGCAGAAGTGACTGTCCTATCGCAGACGATGGATAAGGAAGAAGATGGCAAGATGTTTGGGGCTGACCACTACTATGCAACGAAGGATGACGCCACATTCGATAAACTTGCCGGCTCGTTTGACCTAATCATTAACACAGTTAGTGCAAACGTTGAACTAGACAGTTTCCTCAAGCTTCTGAGGGTAAATGGAACCATGGTCAACGTCGGTGCGCCACCAGAGCCGATGTCTGTTGGAGTATTCAATTTGCTCACGAACCGCCGTAGTTTTGCCGGTTCGATGATCGGTGGCATTAAGCAAACCCAAGAAATGTTAGACTTTTGCGCTGAGCACAGGCTGGGTGCGACGATTGAAGTCATCTCGGCTGACGATATAGACGATGCATACGAACGCGTAGTACATTCGGATGTCCGGTATCGCTTTGTCATCGACGTTGCGACCATGGCATAGATCTCCTTAATGTGAGATGCATAGAGATGCATAATACGCTCGAAAACTTTCAGTTTACTCATTAACCAACTGGGGAGGCGTGAACAGTATCCCGCCTCCCCAAGCCAGAAGAGGCTAGCAGATTGCTATTGATGACGTTAGATATACTTATGCTCTTATGGGCTAGCCATCCGCAATTGCAGCGGTACGTAGAAATAACTCTAGCTGAGCAATAAATAACTTGACATACATAAGCGTAAGGTACATCATACCAAGGACATACACATAATAAATAGTGCTTCAATAAGCCTGTCAACAACTGTCAGCCGGGGTTACAAAGCCAACTGACCAATTGACAACTCAAGGAAAAAACACCGATGAGTCATTCAAAAACAATAAAAGTAGCCGTCCTAATCGCCGTCACTATGGCTATGGGTGTGTTAACTGCAAGCACCGCTCTAGCTGGTACCGGCCAAATATACGTAAGTCCAGGTGCGATCAGCGTATTAAATCAAGCAAATGTAACTGTCGCTATCCGAATTAACCCGGGCAGTACGGTGGGCGCTGTGCAATTTAGCCTTAACTGGGATAGTAGTAAACTCAGATACATTAGCCTAGACTCGTCACAGTCAGCATTTAGCACTGGTTTAGCACAATCTGTGTCTACCAATAGTTTAAGTTTGGCACGGGGCATTAGTCTAGGCGGAGCTGCAGTATCGGGCGACTCACTTATTGCAAATGTGACATTTCAAGCTCTAAGTGGTAGCGGTTCAACTGGCCTAACTTTGTCGGCTGCCGATGCTAGTACACCTGATGGTACGTATACAAACCCAGCAGTGAGCAACGGTACTGTTGCTTTTAGTGCACCAACACCAACACCAACACCAACACCAACACCAACACCAACACCAACACCAACACCTACACCAACAACTACGACACCAAAACCAGCTACTCCTTCGACCGCCCCGACCCCGACATCGACACCTACACCTACACCAACATCTACTGCCGTTGATACACTGCCGCCTGAAGTTCAAAACGTTGAGATTCCAAAGGATAAGCTAAACTACAATAGCGCCAGTGTGAGTTTAATGACTAACGAACCAACACAGGTGTACATCAAGTATGGCGTTGGTGACCAACTGAATCTTCAAACTGGTCTGTCGGAGTTAGCAACGGCCCATGATATAGATATAGCCACTGCAGGGCTGCTACCGGGTGTGTCATATTCTTACCAGGTTTACGCTAAAGATGCTGGTGGTAACATGATGCAGTCCGACATCAAAACATTTAAGACTAAAGGCTTTAGGCTGCGAGTCACAATGCTCGATAAAGATAACAAGCCACTCAAAAAGTCTGAAATAGTGCTTCACTCTGACCCACAGACTGTCAAAACTGACTCTGACGGTGTAGCCATGTTCACTGACGTAGCCCCAGGAAATCACCATGTTAGCTACAAGGCTGATGGCAAAGAGTACAGCCAAGCTATTGCGGTCGACAACAACATCGTTACTAATCCTTCAACTGGCACCCAGACATCTGCTTTGCAAAATGTTTCCGTAAAACTTCCGGTTTCCGCCAGTAAATCAGTGCCACTAGTTGTCCCAGTTGTGTTCCTTTTGCTGCTAGTCGCAGCCGCGGCAGCTTACGTACTGCGCAGCCGACTGAATCTCATGGAACGTTGGCAAACTCTAACTGCTAATACCGCTTCTGTGCCTACAGTGGGAATCCTGCAGTCGCCACCTAGTCCGTATCAAGCTGCGCCTAGCATAACCCCGCCGCGAACAATTCATATACCTGCACCTGGTAGTGTCGTACAGCCACATCATGATGACGAAGCAGGGAAGGTACTCTAGCTTATGACGATCAAAAGTGGAGTGGCTGGATTCTTGATAGCCGTATTAACGGTTACAACCTGTCTCATGTATACGACATCTCAGCAACCTGTTTCAGCTGCTTGTGCCGCCTTGCCAACCGACAGAGGTACTGTGACCCAGTCCGCATCACTGACTGCGGGTACTTATACGATCTGGAGTCGTATTCGCACGGCTACACCGGCCAATAACGCGTATTATATGAACATAGATAACGCTGGTTCAAACTTGCTGTGTGGGGCGACCATGGGCGGCACGACCCTAACTGCTAACACATGGACCTGGGTCAAGTACGCTACGCCAGTCGTTGTTAGTTCTAACTCAGCCGGAGCGTTCACGGTTACCATGGCTGGAAAAGATGACAACGTCGAAGTTGATCGCATTATTATGACCGGCGACAGCAGCTGTGTGCCCGATAATACGGCCGTGGCAATCGGTGGCGTTAATTATTACGGTGAAAATTGTGCTTCGAGCGATACGATTGCCCCAACTGTTACGGTAACTGCCCCGGCTAATGCTGCTTCTGTGAGTGGTGCTACCACTAATATTACCGGAACTACTACCGACACAAGCTCAATTACGAGTATTGCTGCTTACTTAGACGGTAGTACTACGGCCGCCGCTACTGATGCTACGCCTACTACAGGTGCATATGTGATACCGCTCAGCTTGAACGGTTTGAGCGTCGGGTCACATACGTTAGTCGTGAAGGCCACAGATAGCGTCGGTAATGTCGGATCAAGTAGCCAGGTAACCTTTACTATCCCGGATAGTACGGCGCCAACCGTGAGTGTGGTTGCTAGCAGCAGCATCACTCAAACCTCGGCCACGGTCACATGGACGACAAATGAAGCTGCGGACTCGCAAGTTGAATATGGTACTACGACTGCATATGGTAGTACTTCGACCCTCGCAACCACTAAAGTGACTACTCATAGTGTCAATGTTAGCGGCTTGACGGCCGGCACGCTGTATCACTACCGAGTGAAATCCAAAGACGCAGCCAGTAACTTGACGATGTCACCTGACGCTACACTGACAACGTTAGCTCCAGCTGCCGATACTACGGCACCGACAGTTTCTATAACCGCACCAATTGCGAATGCAATTCTTAATGGCCCTGTAACGCTTACTGCTACAGCTTCCGATGCAGTCGGAGTAACGGGTGTCCAGTTCCAGCTAAACGGCGTTAATCTAAATGCTGAAGTCACGTCGTCACCATTTAGCACTAGTTGGAATACAACTACGACTGCTAACGGTATTTACAACTTGACTGCTATCGCTCGTGACGCTGCTGGAAATACTAAGCCAAGCACTAGTGTCAGCGTAACGGTTACCAACAGTACCTTCCGCGCCGAAGATATAAATATGAGCGGTAGAGTCGACATCGCCGACTTCTCGATCTTGTCAGCTAATTTCAACCGTACTACGGCTCAGTTAACTAATCCTCGTGCTGATATTGACAGTAGTGGTAAGGTTGACATCGCCGACTTTGCGCGCCTAGCCAATAAATTCAATCAATAGTCCTGGTACTGACAATCCAACAAAGAGCGTATGACTGTCTTCATCATTTTATTCGGTACATTAAAAGCGTATAAAATGTAAATTCAGAGCGATTTGAGTTGTACTGATTAAATGTTCGCCTATACTATACCTTTTATAGTATAGGCGGTATACTATAGTCTCACTTACATTAAAGGAGCTCATACATATGTCCAATCTACTAGTTGTTATCGGCAGTGCTCGCCCAGGCCGTGTCGCAGATAAAGTCCTCGAACACATTAAAGCCGATATAGCTGCCCGCGACGATGTAACACTGACTGTTGCCGACCTCAAGGAACTAAATTTACCGTATTTCGACAACGAAAATGCGCCAATAAGTCCTGAATACACCATTAGCGATCCACTCGTTCAGGCTTGGAGCGACATGGTGCAAGCTGCTGACAGCGTATTGTTTATTACTCCAGAGTATAACCACTCATTGACTGCAATCCAAAAGAACGCCCTTGATTCACTAGGTGCCGAGTGGCTCGAAAAGCCAGTAAGCGCGGTTGCCTATGGTTGGAGCGGTGGTTCACTTGCAGTTCTAAACTTACGTGAAGTTCTCGAGAACCTCAAAGCCGATGCTAAGCACGAAATGGCTCAACTCGGTTTTATGAAAGATCTGAACCCAGACGGTTCATTCCTCGACGAGGTCAATACAATGGCGCAGATTAAAGTTGCCGTTGACGAATTAGTGTAAACACTAGATTCATTTCGCTTCGTAGAACGGACCTGCTTAGACAGGACCGTTCTAGTTTACCAAGCAACAAATAGTGTTGGCCGTGATTAGGCATCTGAGCACGACTCCAGACTGTTTCCTAACTTCAGCATCAGAATCACCAACCATAGTGGGTGCAATACTAAACTCTTAAATATTCAACATACTACATAGCAGATATGGATCACACGCTTCCTATGGCTCATCAATGTGCAGTGGGTATTCGATGACTGATTATCGTCAAGCATCGGTCGGTGTCTTCAATAACCTCCGGCGTATACTGATTCTTTTTAGCGCCCGATTGCCGGGTACAAGGGTATAAGCTCGGCCGGATACGCATATGCATGTATGCTCAGTCGGCTATATTGTCGGTTATCACGCGTCATATTGATTTAAAGCTTATACTGAGGCTATGTACGTAAAGCAACACAATGACGACACCGAAAACATAATCTCTCATTTCAGCGGAGGTAAAACTAAAAGATTTTCAAAAGGCGAAGTGCTAGTACAGGGTGACGAAGAGCCAAAAGGCGTATATTTGATTCAGTCAGGTTATGTGAGAGCCTACACAATAGCGCGAACCGGTCAGCACAACTTACTGTTAATACATGGTAGCAATGAAATCATGCCGCTACCTTGGGCGTTAGATGGTGTCCAGAAGCTCGGTGTGTTCTACGAGGCAATGAATGACGTCACTATTATTAACTCATCAAAGGACGATCTTCGATTGGCTATGGGTAGCGATATATGGCTCACTGAGCAGATTCTACAACAGCTAGTAAGCATTTTTACGGTGTATGCTCAACGGATACAAAGCCTTGAATATCGTCTGCCACGGGAGCGGGTTATCGCCCGGTTACTTGATTTAGCTGACCGTTTTGGGCACGCTACAGCCGAGGGTATTGTTATCGAAGCCCCGGTTACTCACCAAGACATCGCCGATTCTATAAACATGACGCGTGAGACTGCTAGCCGAGCCTTAGAACTGTTGTTTTACGATGAGCTTGTAGTACAGAATCAGCATTTGTTTGTAATCCTAGATGCCGAACGGTTGCTACAAGAACTGAGTTGAATATATCCATGTGATAAGACGCACGGTAGCTTAGTAGTATTAGTTGTTTACTGCGATGTAGTAGCACGCACAATGCACATAGTGACCGACGGACTAGAGCAGGAAACAAAACAATTTTCCGATACGCAGAAGCGCATGTATGATTTCTTATTTGCGACTTCGATGGGGGTGCTGAGCACCATTGATGCGAATGGTGATCCACATGGGGCAGGCATCCATTATACGATTAACAAACAGTTTGAGGTTGCATTTCTGACAAAGTCGGAAACAAAAAAATACGATAACTTAATGCACAATGATCGTTTCATGCTGACTGTATTCGAGCCGCTTACTCAGCCTACCGTTCAGCTGAGCGGCATAGCCTTGAGAAGTAGATAATGGGTTTGCTATGAATGCGGACGCCGCCCGGGTATTGGACACAAGCCTGGCTAGTAGTCAGACTGGCGTCCCGCCACTAAGCTAACTGGAGGCTGGCAGTTATGTTAGCTTCAGTATTAAACCGGTGCAGGTTCGGATGGCTGTGTACGCCTGCCCGGACCACGGCGAGTATACCGATTTATTCAAGACACTTGAAACATTTGAGTATAACGTCGATGATTTATCACGATAAATATAGGGCAAGTGGTGGACAACGTGATGCGACCGCAATTCTGGCGAGAGGCCGGGAAGACGTCGTAGCAGTAGCCTATGTAGTCGCCATACAGAGACTTACAAGTTTCGCTAGCATCATTACGGCACTGCGTAGAGGGGTGCTTAGCATAATTAGGTCAAGTATACAGTCAATCAAATTCAGAAAGGATAATTAAAATGTCAAAGCGAACGGAATAATTTAGAGTCAACGGTGAAGACTTGCTTAAGAAAGTAAAATCACTAATCGCCGAGAGTACTGTCAGACGTATACATATTAAAAATAAAGATAACGAAACAATTATCGAGATTCCGCCGTCAATTGGCGTAGTAGGCACTATCCTAGCGCCGATGTTAGCTGCTGTCGGGGCGAATTTACAAGTGGTGAGACGGCAGCCCGCCAGCAGGTATATTCGTTCTTGAAAAACCGGGTTGAGGGCTATCGTTGGAAGATATCTCGGCCATATTTGGCCCAACACGGTGCTACCTCACTGCTAGAGCCCCACCTCGCGTTTGGCACAATTGCCAGTCGCGCGGTGTTTCAGGCAGCAGCAAAACATAGATCTAAGCTTGAGCAGGCTAGTCCTAAAAAAGCTTTTGATATTGCTGCCTACCTGAATCGATTGCGTTGGCGCGATAGCTTTACGCAGCGCCTGTGGTTTCACCCAGACTTGATGTGGCACAATCGCTTGCCAGAATTTGATGCTGTGTACTGCGATGAGCCATTAGCTGGCCAAAAGCTCGAATATTTTGAACGCTGGAAGGATGGCCGGACTGGCTATCCGTTGCTTGATGCTGCAATGATCCAGCTAGGTACTGATGGCTTTATAAACTTCAGAATGCGAGCCATGGCAACTACTTTTCTTACCATAAACTGTGGAGTGAGCTAGCATCATGGCGCGCGGCATTTTAAGAATTACCTGGTGGATGGAGATATCGCCACTAACCATTGGCAATGGCAGATGCAAGCTGGGATTACCAGCCCGCTCAGTCCAACGTTTAGAATGAATAATCCAACTAAGAATTTTAAAGAGCGTGATCCGACCGCGGCGTATGTTCATTTTTGGTTGCCTGAAACAAACGACCGAACAGTCGCAGCAATTCTTGAGTCAGCCAAACCAATGCTCGATTTTGATACAACTAGAAAAAGTAATGGTAAAGTTATTTCAGACATCCGTAAATCAGTGCGCGAGCGTATAATCCAAGAAAAGGGATTAGAATTGAGTAGCGCAGTAACGGTACATGAAACAGTCGTCAACTATGGTCGCTATACCGCCGACGCGTATAAACGGTACATGAAATAAGGAGAATACATTGAGTGCTATATCTGATCCCACTCCAACACGACAACCGGTGAGGTTGATATTTCCAAATCAGCTATTCCTTGAGCACACTACCGCCCCGGCGGATACCACGATGCTGCTGATTGAAGACGACCTGTTCTTTAAGCAATACAAATTTCATAAACAGAAATTACTACTACATCGTGCGTCTATCCGTCATTTCAAAGACCTATTGGAATCTCGTGGATTTCGAGTAATAGTGGTAGAGACGTCGGACCGCAAAAGTATGGATGTAGTCGGTGAGGCACTCAGTAGCCTAAAACCGTCCGCAATTACGTACTATGAACTCACTGACGATTGGCTACAAGAATCATTGTTTAAGCTCTTCGAAGAGCTTGGCGTGTCGGCCCAGCGGCATGAGTCCCCAGGATTTTTAACCAGCCTCGGTTTGATTGACGATTACTTCAGTAATAACCCAAATCGTATGCAGAGCTTCTATGCCTGGCAGCGCAAACGCTTGAACATTCTAATGACTGCCGATAATAAACCGATTGGAGGCGCCTGGAGTTTTGACGCTTCTAACCGTAAAAAGTTGCCCAAGAGTATAGTCTTGCCGCCATGCTATCCGACGAACACATCGGACCATGTCGCCGAAGCCATGCAATGGGTTGATGAATCGTTTGGAGGCAATCCCGGAACCAGTCAAACCTTTGTCTACCCGGTAACTCACGATCAAGCCATGGAGCAGTTAGAGCGGTTCTTGAATGAACGGTTAGCTGACTTTGGGCCCTACGAGGATGCAATAGCTGAATCAGAATCAGAATTATTCCATTCCATATTGAGCCCGCTCATTAACTGCGGTCTATTGACGCCTGGTCAGGTCGTCGAGGCGACAATTAGCTATAGTAAATCGCACGAGGCACCGATCGAAAGTCTAGAAGGATTTATACGCCAAGTAATTGGCTGGCGCGAATACATGCGGGCGACATATGTGCACTTTGGAAAAGAAATGCGTACTGCAAATTACTTAGAAGCACATCAAAAGCTGAAACATGGCTGGTGGACCGGCAGCGTCGGCATCAAGCCAATTGATGTGACGATCAAGCGAGTGCTCGACACGGGTTACGCTCATCATATTGAGCGTCTCATGATTTTAGGCAATGCAATGGTTTTACTACGTATTGATCCAGATGATGTGTATAGGTGGTTCATGGAGATGTTTATTGACGCCTACGATTGGGTTATGGTTCCAAATGTCTACGCTATGAGTCAGTTTGCCGCCGGCACCTTGATAACGACTAAGCCATATATCAGCGGTAGCAACTACATAATAAAAATGAGTGATTACAAGAAAGAGCCGTGGTCTGGTGTCTGGGATGCCTTGTACTGGAAATTTATAGATGATCACCGAGAGATTATAAAGCAAAACTTTCGCATGCAAATGGTCGTTAGAATTTACGATAAATTTAGCAGCGACAAGCAACAGACAATTGAATCAACCGCGCGACAATGGCTTGTTTAAACAACTGGTTGTTCAGGCGATATTGGCTTCAGAGCCTGCATTTGTGTGTCGTGCGTTCATCCATCGGCTCGTAGCTATGAATGCAGTCAGGATATGAGTGTTGTGACGCTTTCATTTAACCTAACCATACACGCCGAGCTGGCAATGGTCTTTGAGTATAGTACGACGTGGGAACACATGTCGGACTGGATCATGTTCACGACTGTACGCGAAGTCTAGAATACCACAAACGCAGGACTACTGACTTTTCTCGATTGCCTTCCAGTAGGCAGAGTAGGACGGGTAGAACTTCTCAGGTAGGTTTGGTTGCAGTAATTCTGCCCCGTCCACCTGGCCAGGCCAGGTGGCAATACCAGGATAGTCTTTTCGAAGTATCGTGTTGGGGCTAAGCTGTTTGATCTGTTTATCTGACAAATTGCATATCCTTAGCTCATCAATCTGCTGTACGAAGTGCTGTATGCTATCCAGGACATGTTGGCTGTATGCACCCTCTTGATATATATCACTCGGAATAACTAGCACGCGCTGACCTGTGTCGGCGGAGCGCCAGGTAGGATCAAGGGTCCACGGACTGCACAACAGCACCGTCTCAGCAGCGTGTATCTCATCGAT
Source organism: Candidatus Saccharimonadota bacterium (assembly GCA_014377695.1). Classification (GTDB taxonomy): domain Bacteria; phylum Patescibacteriota; class Saccharimonadia; order Saccharimonadales; family UBA4665; genus JACMPA01. Next base: position 11,301 of record JACMPA010000026.1, on the reverse strand, counting down.
CGTTATTGTGTCATGCAGCATCGTCGCTTTGTGCGCGGGCAATGTTTTGGTCAAATCGTTTAACTCATCAGGTACATCCATGTCCGCGATGTGCGCATAAGTATTGTTCAGATATGTGTCATCCTGCTCAGTTTCGGTATATGTATTGATGTTGGCCTGCTGGGGTAAATACGGCTTGCCCGTGTAGCTGCCGGCGACCCATTGCCAGCTCAGATGATTGCTCGCAAAATCGCCATCGATCAGATAGGAATGCATCCAAGCCGCACCGATTTTCCAGTCGCATTTAGCTACGTTGCAGACAAGTCCAGCCAGCCACATGCGCATATGATTATCTATAAAACCTGTCTCATATAACTGGTGAATGCCTTCATCCAGGGCTTTTATTCCAGTGCTAGCCTCTAGTACGGCGGTCGGCAGGCCACTGCGCGGCTCGAAGGGGAGGGGGCGAAAGTATTCAAAAATCTCGTCGCCTCGCACCCGCCAAGTATGCTGCCAATATTCGCGCCACGATAGTTCACTCAGTAGCTTGAAGGCGCTCGATTTGGTATTGTTCTTGAGAATCAATTCCTGCACGCGCGGCAGACTAATGAAGCCACGGCTGATATACTCCGACAACTTGGTCGAGCCGTCAATATAATTTCGGGTCTTGGCATACTCGGCCGTATCGATGCTCTCGATGTACTTCTCAAGTTCTGTGAGCGATAACCGTTTCATCATTCTAGTATAGTCCAATTTCTAACGCGGTTTGGTACAGTAAGGTCATGAATACAATCACACTCACGTTTAAAATTGACATACAGGCTACTCAACAGACAGTCTTTGAGTACGTTTCGGACTGGGAACGGCAGTCCGGCTGGATACCGTTTACTACTGTCAAAAACTTGTCTGAATCGGTCAAAGGACAAGGCGCCAGCCTGCTCGCTGTTACCGGATTCGGACCGCTTAAATTCAGTGACACTATGGTAGTTACCACATGGCAGCCGTACGATACTATCGTCGTCGAGCACACCGGAAGGATCGTCCTCGGCAAAGGGGTATTCAGCGTTCACCCGCATGCGGATGACAGCTGCACATTCGTCTGGCAGGAGATTACCCCGGTTCCGTTCGGGCTTATCGGTCAAGCTGGTCTTTTTTTGATTAAACCACTCATGAATAGCATGTTCGACAGGGCGCTGAAAAAGCTAAAGAGCAATATAGAGTTGAACAATTATAGCTAAGAGTACGACCTCGGCTATACTTGTAGTTTGAACGGCTTCATCTACGAGACAATTCTGTCATTAAAGTACGCCGGTATTATCGTCCTCATGTTCTTTTTTTTCAGTGGAGGCGGTCATGCCGTTTGTCGGATATACTGCGTCCCGTGGCTCGCTGAACTTAATGGCCGCTATCGTGGCTGGCGCCATCGGTTCCACTCTTGGCTCGGTATCAGTCTATATTGTTGCACCTCTTGTAAATCGTGAGAAGGTTACACGATTCTTGGAAAAGCACGGGAAGTGGCTTGGTATCACGACCCGCAAGATTGATCGAGCAGGCAAGTTATTTGATACTCACGTCCGTCGGACGGTCTTTTTGGGCGATTCGTGCCCGGTATTCGCACGGCAGTAACCGTGCCGGCCGGATACCAGCATATACTGTATACTCGGTTTCTATTTTTTACATTTCTCGGCAGCGCCACGTTAACAATCATCCTAGTGGTCTTGGGATATTATTTGCGGTTGGGTTTCACGAAAATTGATAATTTCGTGACTATTTTCACTTATGTAATTGGTGGTTGTGCCGCCTATTCATAGCAACCATGTTTCAGACATAGCAGTAATTGAGATGACAGCCGAAAAAACGTCAGTGGGACCGCTCAGTTTCCTATAAGTTTTGCTGATCGGTGAATACGTATGCCCGCGGCGACGGCAGCACCCGTTAGGTACATCCGTGTATACTGTGAATTGTTATGATTTGACCAATTAAGTTGCGCTTCAGAGCCTACATTCAGTTTTGGCATGAAGTTCTTCGTGATCATGTAGCGATCGAGAGAGTGACCCGTGAGGGTAGCTATGATGAATTCATAGCTACCTACAAACGTATTGATCGCAACATCATGTACGGGAGTGGCGGCCGGAAACTACTGAGCGATGCACTTTCGAATAACGATATTGCCTCCAGGATTAAGATAGCGAATAAGTTACTTGATGACGGCGCTGATGTACGCTTAGGTAACCCTTTGATCATTTATAGGAGAGCTCATGACCATGATTTTGAATCAGAACAGCCATTGTTGCGACGAATCATAGAACTCGGCACTGATATAAACAGGCCACTTAATAAATGGGGTACGCCACTTATTGCGTTGGCATCAATGTTCCGATTCAAAGGGTCTGTATTAATCCCATTCTACGATATATATTTCGCCCAGGACGACTTAAATTTATCTGTGATGTCTGGCCCGGCAAAACATAGCTACAGCGCGTACAATCAAATCCAAAAGATAGCTAAGCTTCGTCCAGAACTGCTGCGGCGCGCAGATGCGCATCTAATAACGCACAACCGGCCCAAGCTTACTGATGCACTCTGAGCTTCTGTTGGGCGTAGTAGTTCTACCCTTCGACATCTAAGAAGATGTTCAACTTCTCCCAAAATAAGAGCAGCGCACTGCTATAGGTATAAATAAATAAGACCCAGTTTTTGGGTCTTATTTATATGTTTAATCTGAGTCAGATCAACAACGGTAGTTCAGACTATTGACGCGAAGCGGCGGCGTCGATAGTGGACTCGCCGCTAGCAGGCTTGATGTCACGTTGTAAACTGAGTATCCCAGATATCGTGAGGAGACCGAAACCGACTTTCGCAGTCACATCAAGAATCGCGTAGAGGGCATTCTCCGTCGTGTAGCTGATAGTACTGGTGCCATCGTTTCCTAGGAACCATACGACCGGGTAGAATATCCAAACGACCGTCAGGAAGTAAGTCAAGCGCATGTACAAAGCGGCCACTTTTTTACCACCGTTGTGTAATGAGAGGTTCCTCACTTCACTGAACAGCAGCAGCGTTATGGCCAGGAAAGCTCCGCAGCTGACGGCGTACCAAACGTATGAGTTGTTTGAATTGGCAAGTACGGCAAGGAAGCCGGTTAGTATCATGTAGATATCCAACCCGAGGATGGCCAGTATTAACCCAAGCCGGTAATTCAGGTTTTTTAGTTTCAATACTGTTGGTAAACCGACTGCCAGCAGCCCGAGCAGCAAAAGCGGTGTAGTGATCACCCAGTCAGCATAGCGAGCTACCTGAACGGTCTTGCCATTGAATGAGAAGTCACCGAGATGCGTAGCGAGTGCGTAGTAAGCAGTCGCTGCTATTAACGTGATACTGAGGGCCACATACCCATGATGCTGATCTTCTTTTCGAAGCAGCTGCGTCATTACAAATATGACGAAACTTCCTACTAACATACCTATTAAACCGAACCAGAGCCAGACATTTGCAGAATCCATACATGTTCCTTGCTTATTACTTAATATCGTAATAATAGCATAAGAGATATGCCTTGCGGTGCGTAATGTTGGTTAAGTTTAAAAAGACAAAAATATATCTAGCAGCCTTTATTTCCGGTTTAATCGTACCGCGTCACCAGCGTGAGGCTGATCTTGTTTGCTGGATCGTACTATGTCCGTATAATCGGCAGTCTGTGTAGTCCGTCTACTCGTCCTCGCTACTGCGTTAGCCTCGACATGTGATCTCACAATCTCTCCTACATATCACCCAGGTTTTAGATTGCTAGATGGCCTAATTGCTAGGAAGCCATTATAAGTTTTATGAGTACCTCGCTTCATTCGCAGTGTAATTGTTCTATGAGAAAGTTGGATTTTGTGAAGATTCGATGCAACTAATCCGGGATGTAGATATCGATTGCCCAGCTACTTCAAGCCTGGTAAGCGGCCGATGTCGATGATATACTCGGCGGTTTCAGGACTCCGCACATATATACGAGCCAGCATGTAGATAAACTTTTCGGCTAGCGGGCTATCCTTGGTTTCGCCAATCGCCAAATAGGTACTGCCATCAAAAACCTGTTCGCCAATTACCGCCTTGTATTCAGATCGATGGGCGCGATAAATGACGCTGATCCTTAGAACCGGTCACGTCCGGGCGCGTCATAGAACTCTCGCTCACGCCATTTTTTATCTCCTCGTTCCCAGACGACCGTAGCTTCACTTATTCGCTTGAAAGCAGTCAGTACGCCACCTTTGATTGAGAGGGGCTACCGCTAGTCGTTATGGTGGTAAAGCCGGTACCGAACTGCATATTGATCTTGTAAAAAGCATTATTCTGAGTGGGCTCACCCCGCTCTTCGACTGTAGATAACATCCAGTCCGCCACGTCGCTCGAGCGAATTTTGTCGTTCTTGGACTAACAGCTCTATTTGCTCGAACTTTCTTTTACGGTGCGTTAGTTGCTGGAGTAATAATGTTGTTTGACGTAGGTAAACTTCGAGGCGAAGCATACCAAAACCTTCAAAGAGATTTAGAGTTCAAGCAAAAAGCCTACCAACAAAAGAACTAAAAAACTATTCCCAAGTGAAGTCGCCACTGTAGGTACATATGTGGCATGGGTTTTTATTACCAGGTGTAGAGCATATCCGTTCAGGCTCGTTCGCTGTTGTTAGTCCGAAACAACAACCGCTCATAATACTTCTCGGCGTATACCATCTAGGGGACCGACTATGCGGTCAACTTCCATTCGTTCAACCAGGCGAGCCGCTTTCCCATAACCAATTCGAAGATGCCTTTGAAGAAATGTAGTCGAAACGTACATATGTTCTCGGACTAAAGTTTTGGCCGCATCGTATTCTGCCTCGTCAGCCTTTCTTCGCAACTCTCCTTTGTCTCTTGGTAGGTTTCAACTCTTAGAAGTTTAATTACATCTTTTTTCTCTTTTAGGAATGCCCTCCGCTCAGTCCTCAGCTCGTTAAGCTCTTCGGCAATTTTATTCTCATAGGTGTCTACAATATTGGCAATTTGTTTCTTCAAGTCTTGAACAATATTCTCAGCGATATTAACATCAGGGGCTTTGTTAATTTCAATTGCAATCTCTACGACCTGATCGGCTGAGATATGAAACCATTCTTTCCCACCAGTGCCACTAAACTCACGAACTTTTTATGTAGCATCTTCACAAACTGATTGTTTGCTGAGGTATTTTTGGCGCATACCAACTCAACAAGGTGGATATTATATGTCTGAAGTACCGGAAATTTTTTGCTACATTCCGGCTAACATCAATTTTGTACTGGTCTGCACCAGCTTTAACTAAGTTGACGTACTTAGAACTTTTTTGCTTAAGGATCTATTGTTCAATCTCGAGGAAATGAGCATCCTTCGGATTGATCGGTGAAGTAACATAATCAAAAATTTCATACTTTGATACCAATAAACTATTCCGAACTGCGGTGTCCGAGGTCTCAACTGTATCGACATTTCGTTTCAGTTTGCAGGTAATATAGTAAACATAAACAGGGATGTGTGGATGTGACCCTCCGAGATACGGCGCTCAATATCGGTTTCAAAACCGTTTCTTCTAGGACTTCTCTAGCTGCCGCTTGTTCTGGTGATTCGACGGACTCGAATTTACCCCCCGAAAAACCCAGGATACTACTTCGCCAGTATCCTTAGATTCTGTTTTAACGCGTTCCGCCAATAGGACCAAGTCATAATTTGTGACAATGCCGATGGCTATCTCTATTTTAGAGCTAGTCATGAGATATATCATACAAAAAGTAGACCTCACGATCGAAGGCTATTAAGCATAAGCTTTATGGCATGAAATAAGGAAATGTTTCTTTTAGCGACTGTCAACTGACTTGCCATCACATAGCCGGTAGACTATAATAATGTTTAAGGTAAATTCACGCAAACAATACAACTTTTGTACTATGCAAAATAGAAAACCATTTAGAATTAACCGGAACATCCTGTTCGCCCTTGTCTTCGCTCTGTTGGGTTGCTCTCTGTTGATACTCGCTACGGCGGCCACGCCGGTAGCAAGCATCGAGCCGGAAGCCGGCACGCTCGGCTCAGGTGCGACCATTACGAATGCGACTTCGGCGTCTAGCGGTAAGGCGATCAAGTTCAGTGCTGCATCCACAGGGCAAGGCGGCAATAAATGCGCCGACCTGACGAATCTCGCTTTCTGTGATGACTTCGATACTGCTGCCAATACCGCACCCGATAGCACCAAGTGGCGCATACTAGGCGGTTCCAGCTGGGGCGGGCAGTGCTTCAAGAACCTACGTGAGAACTTAGCCACCGACGGACAGGGTAATCTCAAGATGACCTTGCTCGACAAAGGAACGAACCAATGCACGGATAGCAATGGTTATCCGAGTAACATCACGAGCAGCGGCATGGATACCCAAAACAAGAAGTATTTCAGATACGGCAACTTCGAAATCCGGGCTAAATTCGCCTGCGCCCAGAGCGTGTGGGGAGCTATCTGGACATCTGTGGGTACCGGGCCGGTTTGGCCGGAAGGCGGTGAGATCGACATCTACGAATCCTTCCACAACGATGGCCGAATCAAGAACTCAATACACGCCGGTAATCCGCACTGGACGGAGGGTAGGTACATAGACCCTGGTACCAGACGCTTCTGTGAGGACTTCCACACTTATGGTCTTATTTGGCGACCAGGGTCGATCAAATACACGCTCGACGGGGTCGTAAAAAACCAGTATACGACGGCTGATGCCGCTGGCAGACCTTGGCCGTTCGACACCTACGATCAGCGGCTGATCATCGACCTACAATACGGTGGACCTGGCAGGCCGAACGCCGGCACCTACGACGTCAGTGAACTGCCGTCCTCCATGCTCATCGATTACGTACATATCTTCAATTAATCTTGAGAACGCTAACTATTAGCTACGGTACGAGCCACTCAATGTAGTCACCTGACAGCCGTGTCCAACTATGATTAAATTGTGCGGAAGCGGGTACTTCGGTTCCGTACTCTTCTGTTTCAAAAGCATGATTTAGTTCTGCTGCTGCAAGTTGTAAAAAAAGAATACCATCCTCTTCAACGACTTCGCCTAGATGGGCGATTGAAGGTTTGCCTGACGCAGAACGAAAAGGTATTTTTGTAACATAATACAAAACACTATATAAAGAGCATAAAGTTAATACATGCCTGGGGATGAGGGATTATAGCTTCACGCCAGGCTCGCTATTTTCCTGGTGGATGGCTCGCTTGGGTTCGGCATGGGTTTTGCTGATCGCCAGACATCGAAACCGCCGGGGGGGTTCGAGGCACTCAGCCATGAAAAAAGCACTGACCTAGCGGCCAATGCTTTTTTCATGGCTGAGCATAGTTGGCGAGGTTGGAACCAAATTGATGGCAATTGCACAACCTAAGTCTATAATAAAAACGTGAGCCAAAAGCGCCGTTTAATCTATTTATTATTCATTAACGTACTAATGATTACAGGCCTAGTATTAGTAGGGCTTTATTCTAATTCACTAAGCGTATTGGCTGCAGGCGGTGATTTTATCGCAGATTCGCTAGCTATCGCACTCGGCTTATTCGCTATACATCGACGAGATAATCATGGAGACGAAAAGGTAACGACCTATGTGGCGCTGGTTAATGCCGGAATGCTCGTACTGATAACTTTCTATGTTCCTATACAAGCTGTGGGCAGGCTAATGACAAAAAGTCCTGAGATACACGCACAACCAGTTTTTATAGTAGCGATATTATCAGCTGTAGCTATGGCACTAGGAGTATATGTACTCGGAAAAGGCGCAGGGAACGAAGATCTGCACATGCGGTCAGTCTTCCTCGACACGGCATCAGATGGTATATCTGCTTTGGGGGTAGCACTTGTTGGAATAGTTATCGCCATAACTCACAACTACTATTGGCTAGATTCCGTAGCAGCGATTTTAATAAGTTTGATAATAGGATATGGAGCAATCAAGCTACTTTTTGACGTAGTCAAATCCATTAGAACTGGACAACCTATGCAAACCGATGACGATTAAGCCGATAAAATCCTAACGACCCACGTAACTAATTATTTCAACATGTATAAAATAAATGGCTGGCCGTGGTAAGCGAAGTTAGAACTATGATCCAAGGCTGCATTAATGTCTGATGATAGTATCGAGTTAGACTAAACTGTTAATAGTAAAGTCTCAGAGATTGCCTGCGATCACCATAAGATTGCCGTCTGGATCTTGGATCCAGGCAAGACCTGCATCGTTAGTCACATGATGCATATCGTCGATCACTTCCACGCCGAGCTGCTCTCCATAATCAAGAAAAACGACATGTTTTTCTTTAAGTGTTAAAACGATTCGTTTAAAATCATCGCCAACTTCCCATGCGATGTAATCGGCCTTATTCGTGCCTGCAAATTCTGACTCATATATACATATAGCGGCGTTGCCGGTTTTATACATAGTCCGGCCACTCGGATCTATTCTTATTGCAGTTAATCCTAATGTTCTTTCATAAAATTCTTTAGCTGATGTAATGTCTTTGACGGCGATATTTGCCATGGCAGGGTAATCTTGTAACATTTAAACTCCCATTCGTTGACACTTAATTATCTCTCACTAGTCTGCGCTGTATTTCATCATTGGTCAATTCATGAACACGTGCAAACGAAAAAGACTCCGCTTAGAAGTCTTATAATGCTTATGCTTGGCTGGGCATAGTGAGCGAGGTTAGAACCTTGATGATAAAGAACAAAACTATATGAGTAGAATCCAGGTGCAAATAGCAGACGGATGCATGACTAGAGTGAAGCGATAATTTCTCTCGCGGCGTTAAGTCGCAAGTAAAGTAAACTGTTTAATATGCAATTGCTTAAAAATCCGTCTGTACTACTACGATTTCTTTCCCTGATTTTCCTTTTAGCCAGCTTCAGCTGGCTTTTCGGCCCACAATTGAACAGCATCTTAAGGTTGGGGCCTAATCTAATAAGTGAATATGAAGCCAACAGCATGCCATGGTCAGGATCATTTAAGCTATTTGACCTGGTATCATGCTTAAGTTTGGTCGCCGGCATTTACTATAATCGTCGAGCCATAGCCAACAAATGTAGCCAATTGTTTGTACGATGGCTGTATGTGGTACCGGCGTTACTAGTTGTTGATGTCTTCTCGTCGATTACCTGCAAGGTCGGGGATTTATCTGTAGGGCTCTGTTCACCAATCCATAATTTTGCGTTTTATGTACATGCCAGCGAGAGCTTTTTGCTAGGCTTGCTCTTGATTGTGCTAATGTTTTGGTCAGCTCGAATGCAGTCAAAAAGGTCGTGGTTTGCGATTGCCCAGATAGCTAATGTCATTGCCGCACTGTCACTAAATAACGCAGCCCCGCGCATATTATTAGGCGTCCAAGTTTTGTATGTAATGGTACAGGTGTACTGGCTATGGGTTGTAGTGTTTAAGGATGTATGGGGTCGAAATTACGCGCATCGTTTAACCAAAAACGTGCGAATTGTGATGACGGCATTTGTAGCTAGCAATGGTTTACTGACCGTGATGTCGACGGTTCAGTTTAACCACTTAGAGGGTTTAGCGTACTTTAACCAAGAGATTCAAGAGTTATTTCCCTCAAATACGGCTTGGTTATCACAGCATGCTTTAATTAGTGGAGCTATTCTACTGCTTTTAAGCCGAAATTTGTTACGCGGCTCCAAAAGAGCACACTTTATTGCTCTGATTGTGGGTGTTGTCCAAATAGTGCGCTACAGTTCCATTACGCCGCTTCCAGGCCCGTTGGTCGCCTACTGCATAATGGCCATAGGGTTAATTCTAAGTAGCGATTACTTTCGGCGCGCCAGCAGTATTGAGCGATTTGTGGCACGCTTGCGACTTGCCTTAATCACGGTGGCCGTAGCGGTACTTATTATCACGGTGGCCGGTCTTGGCTTTCGATCGGATAGTCCGAGTGCCTGGCAGCATAGTGCTTTTAACGCTACACGAGTCGTAAAGCGTGCACTACTCATCGAAGTGAGAACGGACAGCACCGACCCACTAAAAGCCCGACTTTTTAGTCAAAGCTTAACAGCATTTGGTGTGTTATTTTATGGCTGGTTAGCAAGCAGCTTATTCTTACCGGTTTTGATTCGTCAGGCTGAGCCATATGAGCAGCAGAGGGCTCGGAAACGACTCATACAACAATTGCCAGAGCTGTCCACGAATAGTGAGGATTACTTTAAGGTATGGCCGCACGACAAGTATTATTGGACATCAAGGGATGACGCTATTGTGGCGTACAGGACAGAAGGTAACTACAACATTGCCTTGGCAAACCCCATCGGCACCAATCTGCAACAAGCAATTATTGGTTTCGACGAGTATTGCCATGACAGCGGCCACCAGGCTGTGTGGTTAATGGTGCCCGAAGCGGATATTAAGGCATATCAAAGGGGAGGTCTCGAATCGATGGCGATAGGCGCAAGCGCAGTCATCGACATCACGCAGTTTGCCGAAACAACCGTAAAGTCTAAGTGGTGGCGCTGGGCACGCAACAAAGCCAAAAAGTCTGGTGTAGAGTATGCCACATGGCAGCCGCCGCTGAGTGACCACCAACTTGATCAACTAAAGGCAATATCCGATGATTGGCTTGATGCGAATAATCATACCGAACGCGGCTTTGCCTTAGGTTATTTCGATGCCAATGAATTACGACAGCAAACTATACACGTACTAACCGATGAAGGTAGCGCCGTAACGTTTGCTAATCAACTTCCTACGTACGGCACGCAGCCGCAAGCAACGGTTGACCTCATGCGCTTCAAGACTGGCTATAATCAATCAATGGCACTGCTACTCAGTGAAGTAATTCTACACCTTCACGACGACGCGCGATTCACGAAGTTTGATTTAGGCTTTGTACCACTGGCGCATAGCGAATCGAAATCAACTGAGCTAGTACGTACTATTCTAAAACCGGTCTTTTCGGCTAAGGGTCTTCGTCAGTTCAAAAATAAGTTCGAGCCAGAATGGCAAACTAATTATCTTGCGTACGACGGCACACTGCTGGATCTACCGCTCATTGCTACTAAACTTCAAAAAGCGTTGAACCCCACTATCGCTTGAGCGCAGTGCAATACTCATTGACGTTGGCCAGTAGAATGGCAGGACTTTCGTAGTATCAGCTGCTGGTACTTAGTTCAATTCGACAGCACTCGTGACCATTCTTTTGTTTATGAAAAAAACGAGTTCTGATTTCTTAGAGTCGGCACTGTACAGTTTGCTTAGGAACACTACGGTACTGCTACTTTGCTGCCAGCCATGTTGC
>JACMPA010000025.1 GCA_014377695.1 Candidatus Saccharimonadota bacterium | reverse complement strand
TCCGGGTGACCCCACATCCATATGAGGTTACTGTAGAGCATCGGGTCACCACCGAATGTAGTCGTAAAGAAGTGGGTGCCGAGGCTGCGGTCGAAGAACATCAGGAATAAGGTAGCGGTCAGTAATGGGAACACGGTGACGGCCATGAGCATGCTGAACAGTGATCCCCAGGTAAACAGTGGCATCTTCATGAGCGTCATACCTTTGGCGCGCATCTTGAGTATCGTCATGATGAAGTTGATGGCCCCGAGTGTCGTGCCGATGCCGGATATCTGCAGGCTCCATATCCAGTAATCGACGCCGACGCCGGGGCTGAACTCCTTGCCGGAGAGTGGTGCGACGGCCAACCAACCGGTAGCGGCATACTCACTGCCGAAGACGAAGAACGTGTTGACCATAACGATCCCGGCTATGAATAGCCAGAAGCCGAGGGTGTTCAAAAACGGTGACGCTAAATCGCGTGCACCGATCTGAAGCGGCACGATGTAATTAATCAAACCGAATATGAATCCCATAGCCACGAAGAACACCATGATGTTGCCGTGCGCCGTAAAAATCTGCTGGTAGTGATCAGCCGAGAGATAGCCGTGGTGACTACCAGACGATAGCGCTTGCTGGAGCCACATCATTAGGACGTCGATGCCGCCACGAGCCAACATAAAGGCCGAGGCCAGGAAGTACATGATACCGATCTTTTTCGGATCGACTGAAGTTAGCCATTCTTTCCAGAGCCAAGTCCACCGCTTGGTGCGGGTCAGGAAGATGGCGACCGCGATTCCGCCCAGGACGAACGACATCGTGCCGCCCAACATGAATGCGTCATGGGGTAAGGAGCTCCAAGTTAGTTTTCCAAGTAAGAAGTCTTTCATTCGTGAGCCTCGTGTTCTGCGTTAGGGGTGGTTACTGCCTCTGCGGTGTGGCTCATGTGTGAACTCATGTATTTGGCGGCGATGTTGCTGTACAGGTCGCTTTGGTAGTCGCCGTAATAGAGTACCGGGCTGTCCTGGCTCGGCTTTACGAGATTGGCGTACGTTGCGCTATCCAACATCGGGCTTGATTGTCGGGCCGAAAGCGTCCATTTGTCAAAATCAGCCGCTGTCGTGACGTTGGCTTTGAAGGTCATACCCGAAAACCCTGCACCGTTGATCTCGGCTGAACGACCATCATAGAGCCCTAGCTTGTTTGGCACTAGATTTAATCGATTGACGTGGCCGGTCATGGCGTACAGCTGGCCACCAAGGTTTGGAATCCAGAACGAACTCATTGGTGCATCGTCAGCGGTCAACTCGAACTTGACCGGCGTGTCTTTGGGAATCTGAACGTAGTTCACGCTGGCGATCTTTTGGTCGGGATATAAGAACAGCCATTTCCAGCGCATAGCCACGACTTGAATCGTCATGGGTTTGACACCGCTAGCAATCGCCTTCCGTGGTTCGAGCTTATGCGTCGCTGGCCATAGGATCGATACGAATAGTACAAGGCAAAGAATGGGAAAGCCCCAGGTAATGTAGCCGAAAAGCTGGCTAGGGGCTCGCTCTGGGTGGGCGGCAGCATGCGCTGCGGTATTTGAACTAGTCTCGCGGTATTTCCAAGCCGTAAAGTACAGTAGCAACACCACAGGGGTGGCTGTCAGTAGCAGCAGCCCACCGATCAGTACAAATAGTCGATGCTGCTGATCGGCGATGTAGCCTTGTGGATTAAATAACGTTACGTTTTGTCCTCGAATCATTAGCCAGATAACTACCGCTAGCGCAATAAGGCCCAACAAAACAAGCCAGGGTTGGTATCCCCTGCTACGTCGATTTTTGCTGTTTGTTGTTATCAAGCTGACCCCATTACCTTGTAAGCATAACTTTAATGGTCAGTATATATGAGTTATGTACCTTTGCAAAACCGATAGTTAGCCGCGGTTGACCACTAGTGACCGTAGTATACTTAGTAGCGATGACAACAAAAACACTCAAAGTGTATTATCACCTAACTAAGCCGGGAATTATCTACGCCAATGCTCTAACGGCGATCGCTGGATATTTGTTCGGCAGCGCCTGGCGTGTCGATATAAGCACATTCCTGGCCGTTGTAGTTGGCACCTCACTAGTGATTGCTGGGGCGTGCGTCTATAACAATGTTATCGATCGCCGCATCGACAAACAAATGTTGCGTACCCGCCAGCGTGCACTTGTAACCGGCGCGATTACACCCATGGCCGGCACCATATATGCTACGGTACTGACAATTGTGGGCTTTAGCCTGCTCGCACTATTCACTAATGTGACGGTAGTGGTCGTCGGTGTTATCGGTATTATCGACTACGTAATCTTATACGGTTGGACCAAGCGCCACACTCAAATAAGCACGATTGTGGGTAGTATATCGGGCGCTACATCTATTTTGGCGGGTTACACTGCAGCTGTTGGTCACTTTGATAGTGCCGGTGCGTTATTGTTTCTAATATTGACGATCTGGCAGATGCCCCACTTCTACGCCATAGCCATGTATCGTAAACGAGATTATGCCGCGGCACATTTGCCACTTATGCCTAGCAAACACCGCGAAGCTATCGTAAAAGCTCGCATACTGGCGTACATAGTTGCGCTCATGGTAGTTTCTGTACTGCTTACAACAACTGGCTTTGCCGGTGTGCTGTGCATGACTATTCTACTGCTACTCAGCGGAGTGTGGTTGCTGACTGGCGTGAGTAAATACCACTTAGAATCGGCAGTATGGGGCAAACAAATGTTCCTCGTTTCCTTAGTGGTAAACCTGGGCATTTCGGTGGCTATAGCAATCGGCTCAGTTACGCCGTAGTTATAAGTAGCGTGCCAACGCTGCTTATTCAGAAATTAAGTTTACGATCGTCAGGATTCAAGATTGCAAAAAGTATGGTCTACTTGACGAGTGGAATGGTAACTGTGGCGATGGTACCTTTGGTAAGTTGACTCGTCAGCATGACATTGGCGTTATTACGATCAGCAATCATCTTGGCTATCGACAGTCCTAGCCCATAGCCTTGGCCTTCAGGACTAGCGGTACGGGCAGTATCCTCACGGTAGAATCTCTCAAACACGTGTGGAAGGGCTGCTGGACTGATACCCGCACCCTCATCGGTGATTTGAAGCCGGAGTTTGCCATCAATATGTTGACTAGTAAGCGTTACGGTACTGTTCGTAGGGCTATATTTGATCGCATTATCCAGCAATATAACCAACAATTGGGTCAATGAATCCTGATCTCCTCGTACCAGGGCGTCTTCCGTACTGTTTTGCAGCCTAAGACGTTTGCTGGTGGCAAACGTGGCGACTTGGGCTAATGCACTACTGACCATCTCGCCGCTTGGCAGATCGGTAAAGTTAGCGGCTAACTCCTCACTATCAAGTTTAGTCAGCCGCAACAAGTTATTGATGAGCTGTTCCATCCGGCCAACGTCTTCCAGGTTGCTTTTGAGGGTGGTTTGCAGCTCTTGCTTGGTAGCTTTGTCATCTAAAAGTGCAACCTCTGTGCCCATTTTGAGTGCCGTCAATGGGGTGCGCAGTTCATGGCTGACATCGGCGGTAAAGCGTTTTTGCCTGTTGTGGGCAGCTTCGATAGGCTCCAGTGTGCGACGCGCGAGCAAATAACTGGCAAAACCGGCACCGACTAGGACTAGCACATTAAAGTAGGCTAGTTGCAAAAATATGTGATGTGCGCCCCGGTCTACATCACTACCACGAACCCGCAAGTACGGATTATCAGTAAACACCGGAAACTGCTGATAAATACGCTGCGTTTGATTATTCAAGCCGTACGTTAGTTCGTTCGTTGCAAACCGATACACCGCCATACTGAACCCTAAACTAATAACCATAACGATCCCTAAATACCACATGGTAAGTTTGAAGGTTGCACTGCGGAACATTAGGCGGCTAGTTTGTACCCAAACCCACGTAGTGTTTGTAGCAGCGGCTTGGCATCTGGAAACGGTCGGTCAATTTTATTGCGGAGGTAGCCAATGTACACCTCAACCGTGTTGGGCAACACAAGCGCTTCTTCGTCCCAGACGTGGTTTATGATCATGTCTTTGGTAATAACTTGACCTTGATGGTGCATAAAGTACTCTAATAACGAGTATTCCTTATGGGATAATTTAATCGGGTTGCCGCCACGGTTAACTTCGTACGAGGTAGTATCCATCGATAGATCATCGAGTTTAATAACCGTACCGGTGTGGGCGACTGGCCGGCGGAGCAGTGCTTTGACGCGGGCATTGAGCTCGTCAAAGGAAAACGGTTTGACCAAATAGTCGTCGGCACCACTGTTTAGGCCTTCAACTTTATCGCCAATGGTGCCACGGGCGGTGAGCATTAATATGGGCGTGTGTACGCCCTGTTCGCGGACCCGTTTACATAACTCAATACCATCAATACCAGGTAACATCCGGTCTAATACAACCAGATCGTAATCGGAATCCACGGCATACGACAGGCCAGTATTACCGTCATGGACGGCATCAACAGCAAAGCCTTTGAGCTCCAGTCCCTTTTTAACGGCTGCGGCTATCTTGGGATCGTCTTCAACTACTAATATTCTCATATGGTATAGTATACAAGTTCAATTGAAAATTACCTGAGATTGCTCAGATACCACTGAACGTTCACTACTATGAAGATTGCTGTCATCACTTGCTATCACGATCCAGATTACGTCCGGGCTCGCACTATTCGGGCCGCCCTCAAAAACGTACCAGGTGTGAAGATGGTCGTTATTAAAAACACGCATAAGGGCGCTCTGCGCTACCCACAAGTTCTCTGGCGTATCTGGAAAACCAAACGTACCGATAAGCCGGACGCTTTCGTCCTAACCTTCCGGGGCCAAGAATTATTGCCATTTGTGCTTCTGCTAGCTGGCAAAACGCCTTTGATATTCGACGAGTTTATTATTCCAATTGCCTATGCTAACGGAAGTGAAAAGCACAAAAAATCGATAAAAATCCGTGTTTTTTACGCATTGGCTCGAATGAGTGAGCCACTATACAAAAGTTGGTTGCGTTCATGCCGGTTGATACTAGCTGACACATCGGCTCATGCTGAATTATCAGCCCGGACTAGTAATATGAATCTGAGTAAATATATTTCCTTGCCGGTCGGTACAGACGAAAGTGTGTTTAAGCTACCGACCAAAAATTATAAAACACCCGGTACGTTTACGGTGTTCTACTACAGTACCGGTATGCAACCGCTACACGGTATAGAATACGTCCTAGAAGCGGCAGAACTCCTAAAGGATGATCCATCGATCGAGTTCTTGTTGATAGGTGGCAAAAAAGCCATGCAAGATGCCGTGAAGGCTTCATACGAGCGTGGTGCACATGTAACGCACGAAAGATGGATGCCATTTAATAATCTACTTAGTACTATGTACACTTCCGGGCTGTGCATGGGTGGCCCATTTGGTGACACGAATCAAGCGCAGCACGTCATCACTGGTAAAACTTTTCAAATGCTGGCTGCTGGAGCCCCGACGTTGATAGGTGCTAATGAGGCTACGCGTCAGTACTTCGTTGATAAAGAGAACGCTTTGGTAATCCCCCAGTCAAATCCAGTAGCTATTAAAAACGCTATAGTATGGGCCAAAAAGAACCCTGACGAAATTAAACGGATAGCCGCAAACGGCCGCAAAGTATACGATAAAAACTTCTCTACTACGGCTTTGACGAAGATTTGGCAGTCGATCGTTTCAGATCTGCAAGCTTAAGCTTTGAACTGACATGCGTCAGACTTACTACTGCCAATAATCCTATCAAAAATACTACGTAAACCGCGCGGTCAATAACATTCGCTGCCACGATGTCACGGGTTGGTACGTGGTGTATACCCTGGGAAAACAACAAAAACGTTTCACGTATGCCAACGCCGTCGGGTGTGATCGATACAAATAGCGAGAAGTTAGCGGCTCCGGCATACGAAATTGCTTGGCTAAACTGAATCGCCGGATCGACGGCTTGCAGTTCAACGTAATACCAGGCACTGGCTATGACCACCTGTAGAAATGCTAAGCCAGCAAGTGTGCCGACGATAGCTGGCTGGAAATGTAGCTGAGAATCGGCGGGAGTTTTGTCGCGCTGCATAAAGAATCTAATAGCTAGGACGCTACAACCACCAGCCACTAGTAATGCTCCAACAGTCTGCCACCACGGTCGTGTACCAATAAACAAAAACAATGCGCTGAACAAGGCAAAAAAGCTCAACAAAACTAGGCTAGCCAAGGTAAAGTCACGCAGTCGGACGCCGTGGCGGGCCTTTAAATACGCCGCTTTAACACCTGGGCCGCTTTGCAGCGGCCCAAAGAAATTAGCGATTGAAGCGTACGACGTTAAATTGAAGTTTTCGCGCAGCCCCAAACTCTTTCCGCATAACCGTAATGTCGCCTCGGTGGCCGCCACCAGCACGACTATCATGGCGCCGTTCAAAAGTAGCACCCAGAGAATTGTCCATGGACTAGTATGGCCAAGTTGCCGCAGGTATTCGGGGTGCTGCATAAAAAAGCGCCCAAAGGCCACAAACGTTAGTACTAAAATTCCAACAACAACGCTTTTTTTGACTGCTGGTTTGGACCACAGCTTTTTGGCTGACCGAAGTAATTCCATGGCCCTAGTGTAGCACGCTCGAAATTTCAAACAGCTTCTCGTTAGTATCCCAGTTGGGGCCTTGTATACTGGTAGCAAACGTATGAAAAATAACGAACCATCTAGTACCAGCAACCCCTGGGTTAGTCGCATTGCGATATTTCTTGGATCAAACAGATTTTGGTATGTAACTCTAGGTATTTTTGTATTCCAAACAGGTTGGATTGCGCTGACTACCCGTTACCCAATGGCTTTTGATGAGCAGTTTCACTTCGGTATAATCAAACTTTACGCGCAACATATAAGTCCTTTTTGGAATGGCCAGCCAGATGGGGCCGATCAATTTGGTGCCATCGCCCGCGACCCGTCCTACTTGTATCAATACGCGCTGAGTTTTCCCTATCGTTTGATAAGCATGCTGAGTAGCAGTGAGGCGACGCAGGTTATTTGCCTGAGACTACTCAACGTGACTTTGCTTGCGGGCGCCGTCGTCGTATTCCGGCGTATCCTAAAGCAGCTTGGCGCGTCGCCCACGATGCGAAATGTCGTTATGGCGTTTTTTATCTTAACACCCGTCGTGCCTCTACTAGGCGCCCAGATCAACTATGACAATGTAGTAGTGCTCATGACTGCTCTGGCCTTCACGACGTTCCTATGCCTTCGTGAGGCGTCACGAGTGAACAATGTGTGGAATTGGAGCTTGGTAATCCGCTTAGCGATTATTTGCATGTTTGCCAGCCTAGTGAAATATGCCTTTTTGCCACTGGCGGCTGGTTTGTTTGTGGCAGTAGTGTTTGAACTTAGGTATACCGCGCGACAAGGCAACGACATATATCCGAACATCCATATTGTAAAAATCTCCAAAGTAGCAATCCTTTATACGATACTTATGGTAGTAGGCTTAGGCTTGTTCAGTGAGCGTTACTTAGTAAACATCGCCAAGTACCACACGCCGATCCCTGAATGTAATCAAGTGCTATCGATCGCCCAATGCCAGGGGTATGCACCATGGGCTCGCAATTATACGTTTGCGAGTTATGATATCCAGTTAAAGACCCAGCAAATTGCCACCTATCCGTTTTTATGGATGAGTCGAGCACTGGGTGAAACGGTCTTCAGCATTACTAGCCGCTTCAGTGCCAATGGTACCGTCGACTACTACACTACGACCCAGCTTCCAGTGCCAACAGTACTTAGTTGGAGTATGTTTGCCGGCGGTGGTGCACTGGCATTGCTTAACTGGCGTTTTATACGGCGGTATACGGCCTTCGTTGTGTTACTCGGTATAGCTGGTCTATACATCCTGGTTTTGTTTGCCCAGAACTTACTTGACTACATACATTTGGGCTTACCAGTGGCAATTCACGGACGGTATTTGCTGCCAGTGTTGCCACTGCTCTATCTGGCTGTCGCGTACGGTCTCAAATCTACTATAGAGGCCTTATCGGGTACAACGGCCGTTGCATTTAAGCGTAAGACCGTATTAGCGGCAAGTCTGTTGATTGTGTTTGCTATCGAGGGTGGTGGGTTTGTGTCGCCCATTATCAATAGTCACGATGATTGGTTTTGGCCTCAAAGTCGACCAGCCCAAGTCGCCAATCAATATGTCCGAGATGTTTTACAGTACGTCGTAATCCGGTAATACCCAAACAGCTAGTTAAACCGCTGACGTTTGATGTGTTCCAGCGTATCTTCGGTCAAGATGCGGTTGATGCGTACTAGATCAGCGATGACGCTGAGTGCAAAACAGAAAAATGCCGCCATTAGGACGGTTGAACCGACGATGAGTGATTGCAAGTGACCGGCGCTGTTATTATCGACTAGTGCAAAGTACCCATACCTAACCAGCGGGACTAATCCTAGTACTAACAAACCAATACCGGTGCTGCCAAACACGATGGCTGGCTTGTACATAATGTAGGCCCGGACAATCGTCACCGTCTGCTTAAACACTAGCTGATAATATGACTTAAATAATCGCGACTCTCGTGTCTTGGCATTAGTTGTAATCGGAATGCTGCCAATGCTCAAGCGCTTATTGCCGGCTTGAATGATCGTTTCGACGGTATAGCTAAAGCGGGTAATGGTATTTATCTGGATCAATGATTCCTTAGAGTAGGCTCGGAAGCCGCTGACAGCATCCGGCAGGTCGGTTCCCGCC
>JACMPA010000005.1 GCA_014377695.1 Candidatus Saccharimonadota bacterium | reverse complement strand
GGCCAAAGTATGTGCCAGCTCGAGTAAGAAGTTTTTGTAGACTGGTGGGGTAGGGAACTTGATTGATTCAACGATCTCACCACGGTCAGTCAACGCTGTTACCAGCGTCTTGGTGCCTCCGACATCGATACCCACGTACATAAACTTAGTTTAGCAGATACGCTATCTAGATTTCATCACGTAATCCAATAACTTTCTCTAGCACAAACTCTGCCAGATGAAGATGAAGATGAAGAGTATTGCTAAGTTCCTCAGCTGAATAGCGATAATAGTTTGTAGGATGGTATGTATAGCCACCATACGTGGATATTTCTATCATGAAATCACCGGCGGCGAGTAAATAGCTTCTAGTTTCATAATACGACTGCTGCGACTCATTATCAGGCACACCGCTATCGACCATGAATAACATCCATCCAGGTTCTTGAACCTTGCTTTGCCCCCAGGGTTTCTTCTTTATCGTGAAATCTATCATACGCGCGCCGGGGAAACCAGCTGCTTCAAGCTCTTCGATTGTGCGAGTAGTCTCTATGGGGAGTTGCCGTGCAACTTTGTGCCTGCGTTCTTTCTCAAGCTCTGCTGCTTTCAGAGTGTTTTGTATTGCTGCTTGGGCAGCATTTTTTTCACGACTTTTAATAGCATAGGTTGCTTTCGCAATTCTCTCATGATTTTTGCTCATAATAATATTATAAAAGAACACTATTAAAAATACAAGTGTGGGCAAAGTTGTCTCTTTACCTCAGGGGTGAACTGGGGTACAATTGTAGTAATCCTACCAGAAACTTTAAGCGCTGTGAGCTTCGGTAACGCGAAGAATCCAGTACCAGTATCTACAGGAAATACACTAGCCTTGGCCTGAAGAACCAAGGTGGAATAAGGAGGCATTTATGCCAAAAGATACAATTACGATGGACGAACTGCTTGCGGGCAGCGACATCAAAGAACTGACGACAGGGGATGTCGTCGAAGGAGTTGTTAGCTCCATCAAGAAGCACGAGATCTGGGTAGACCTGGGTGCTCGTGGTACCGGTATCGTCATGCGCCGCGAAATCGGTCATGGTCAGGTACTCGAAATGGGTCAGACCATCACTATTAGCGTGATTGACCCCGAGATGGACGAGGGCTACGCTCTCCTCAGCATGAAGCGAGCTGTCAAAGACCGCGGCTGGGACGAACTACAGCAGGCCTTCGATAGTAACGAAATCGTTGAGATCGTACCGTATGACGCCAACCGTGGTGGATTACTGGTTGAGCTCGAAGGTATCCGAGGCTTCTTGCCAGTTAGTCAATTGGCTGCTGGGCACTATCCACGTGTTTCTGGTGCCGACAAAGACGAGATTTTGCAGAAGCTAAATGCCCTGACCGGCCAAACGCTACGGGCTCGCATCCTTGATGTTAGCCGCAAGGACAACAAGCTTATCTTCTCCGAGAAGGAAGCTGTCAAGGACGACATGGCGCAACGATTCTCAACCCTCAAGGTTGGTGACGAAGTCGAAGGTGTTGTTACCGGTGTCATCGACTTCGGTGCATTCGTGAACGTCGATGGTATCGAAGGTTTGATCCACATTAGTGAGATCAGCTGGGAACGCGTCGATAACCCACGTAACTACGTTAAGGTTGGAGAAACCGTCAAGGCTAAGATCATCGCTATCGACAAAGACCGTCTTTCTTTGAGTCTGAAGCAAATGCAGGAAGACCCATGGCTCGGTGAAGTCAAAGCCTTCAAAAAGGGTGACACCGTTGAGGGCAAGATCACCCGCATTACGCCATTCGGTGCTTTTGTACAGATCAGCGCCAGTGTTGAAGCTCTAGTTCACGTCAGTGAAATGGGCGGTGACGATAACGTCGACCCCGAGAAGATCTTCCAGTTAAACGAGAAGAAAGAATTTAAAGTCCTCGACATCGACACTGAGAACCGCAAAATCGCTTTGAGCCTCAAAGCGGCAAACTAAGCTCACACATATAATAATCGGCTACGGCCTGAAAGGAGTGACGACAGTGGTAGACAAGACTGATACTGAACAACAAACTATAATTGAAGTAGAAGATATGATCACCGTCGGCACTCTGGCCGAGCGATTGAGTATCCCAGTAACCCGATTGATTGGGGAGCTAATGAAAAACGGCGTCATGGCGACGGTTAATGAGCGGATCGACTTCGACACCGCTCAGATCATCGTCGGTGAGCTGGGCCTCGATTTCGAACTGAAGCGCCAAGAAGTCGTTGAAGTAGTCCGCGAAAAAATCGCTAACAGCGATCACGCCACATCACGACCACCAGTGGTGGCCGTGATGGGACATGTCGACCACGGCAAAACGTCACTGCTTGACGCTATACGTGGTGCGCAAGTTGCCAAGGGCGAAGCTGGTGGCATTACCCAGCACATTTCGGCCTACCAAGTTGATCATGGCGAAGGCGACAAGGCCCGCAAGATCACATTCTTGGATACCCCTGGACACGAAGCCTTTGCCGCTATTCGGGAACACGGCGCATTATTAACTGACATCGTTATCATCGTAGTTGCGGCTGATGACGGCATTAAGCCCCAAACCTTGGAGGCAATTCGTTTTGCCCGCAAAGCCAACGTCAAGATTATCGTCGCGGCTAACAAAATGGATAAAGAAGGTGCTGACGTTAACCGCTTGTACAGCCAGCTTAGTGAGCACGGCCTGATGTGGGACGGATGGGCTGGTGGTGACACTCCTGTCCAAGAAGTCAGCGCCAAGACTGGCGCTGGTATTCCAGAGCTCCTCGACATGATCCTACTAGTCACTGACGTCGAAGAGCTCAAAGCTGACACTGACGTGCCAGCTCGCGGATTAATCATCGAGGCGCATGTTGAGCAGGGACGTGGTCCTGTGGCCCACGCCCTCGTTGAGGCTGGAGTGCTCAAGCCGGGTGACTTTGTCGTAGCCGGTGGCGTCTATGCCAAGGTCCGCAACCTCGAAAGTACCGCCGGCAAGCCAATTACCGAAGCACTGCCATCTACCCCTGTAGTAATTACAGGATTTAAGCAAGCTCCAGAGTTTGGTGATGAGTTCACTGTTGTAAAGGATGAAAAGGTTGCCCGTACGCAGTCGATTGCCACCGCAACCGGCAAGGCCGCCGGCGGCAACAAGCTGGACATCAACAGTACCGAGCTGATTCGTATGATCAACCGCAACAACCAAGTCAATGAGCTGAACGTCATCATCAAGGCTGACGTGCAGGGCTCACTCACTTCTGTGATCGAGAGTTTGAAGGTTATGGACACCGACGAAGTCGCTATCAGCGTCGTGGGTTCTGGTATTGGTGCGATCACCGAGAACGATGTCTATATGGCTCATTCCAGCAATGCCATCATATATGGCTTTAACGTATCGGTGCCAAACGGTATTCGTCAGCACGCCAACCGTGATAAAGTCAGCATGCGTCTCTATAAAGTGATCTATGAACTGATTGATGATGCCAAAGAAGAGCTCAGCAAACTGCTTGCCCCAGAAATCAAAGAGACCGAAATGGGCCGCTTGGTTGTGAAGGGAATTTTCAAAACTACCAAGACCGAAGTTATTTGTGGCGGTGAAGTCACCAAAGGTAAGCTGGTTGCACCAGCCTTAGCCCGGGTGATTCGCGACAAACAAAAGCTCGCTGATGTCGAGATTACAGCACTGCGCCGTGGTCCCCAAGAAACCAAAGAAGTTTTTGAAGGTGAAATGTGTGGCATGAGCTTCGCTTCGACCTCTAAGGTCGATCTTGTCGAAGGCGACCATATAGAACTGTACACCCGAGAAACAATCGAACGCCACCTTTAGTTAAAAACTCCTGACTGGCACATTTTGGGCGCTAGTCTGGGCTCAGACAGAAGCTTCTAGTCAATCTAGGCAGACAGTCCTCCGATGCAATTTCCTCAAATTCTAGGCTGTAATTCGGCATCAAAATTAAAGCGGAATCGTTATACATTCTCGAGGGAATCTTGTAGAATAAACTCATATGTTAAAGATTGACGATAACCTTCTACAAACCATTGGGCTCGGTGCTTTGCCGACGGAAGATAAGCGTGGACTCCTAACGCACATTTATGAAACGCTCGAAATGCGCGTTGGCATGCGTCTAGCTGATCAGATGACCAATGAGCAACTCGATGAGTTTGAGACGTATTTTGAGGCCAAAGACGACGCTGGTGCTTTTAAGTGGCTGGAAGCTAATTTTCCAAACTACAAAGATATCGTGAACGAAGAGTTTGAGAAGTTAAAGAGCGAGGTCCAGCAATCGGCCCCGCAAATTCTGGCGGCGGCTCAGCAGAACGCTGCTGCTAATCCGCAACTTACCCCAGAGCAACCAGCTCTAACCCAACCGCAAATCGCGCCGGCTGCTCAACCCGACTTTCAACCCCAAGCGGCAGCTTGGCCAAGCGAGCCAATTATGACACCACCGGCAGCCCCTCAAGCCGATCTGTATGCTCGGCAATCTCAGCAGCTGCCTGAACCATCTGCTCCTACCCAGCAAGCTATGCCTCAGCCATATCAGCCAGCCGCCGCATCGCCAGAGCCTCAAGCTTGGGTACCTACTACACCGGCCGAGCCAGCAGCAATCGCGCAGCCTTTCAACCCAGCATTACCACCGGCTGATTGGCAGCCAAGTACACCTGCCGCTCAACCATGGCAGCCGGCTGCGCCAGCATCACAAGCTCCTCGGCCAGATGCGATACCACTGCCACCGCAGACACAGTTCAGCCCAATGGAACAGCCCCAGACCCCGCCGCCTGATCAATCTTCCCAGCAGCCACCAGCTCAAACACAGCAGTTCCAGCCAATGCCGCCTGCCTGGACTCCTGATCAGCCGTCTCAAAGTAACTAAACTGTAATTACGCCATCTAGTCAAATTTCTTACAGGTACTGTTATCGAATTTGATATACTGAGCCGACATGAACAAGTCCAAAAGCATTGAGCTCGCTGTCCCTCATTCTCTCCAATCCGAGCCCGGTAAAATTCTGCCGACATTATCCTATGAAACTATATCTCAGCTGACCGAAGCTGGTTGGTCCAAGGTTGGATTGATAGTTCCACTAATAACCCGCGATTCGAACCTGTTAATGTTCAAACATAACGAAGTGGTTCAAACTACCAATGGCAAAAAAAAGGTACGCCACGGCATGCTTGGTCCACTAGGTGAAACGAGCAAAGGCGTACATCCAGTTATTGAGCAGCCACTAGAGACATTGCACCGTGGCATCGAAGAGGAAACCGGTACGCGTGAGCCTAGTACCCTTGGTTTAAGAGCTCGCACCATTGGTGGTTGGTTTGTGAATCACTGGCCGGTCGGTGTTGAGTTTCCAGATGAATACGCTTGTGCCATCTGCCCGCCGATATATGTGCCGCCGGCTGCGGAGGAACGTCTGCTAGCACATCAAACCGGCAACGAGGAAATATCAGGCATATACGCGATGTCGCCTAGTGACATCAAGGACACTGATCCTGCGCGGCTGCGACCTGGTGTCATTGGCTGGCTGGCCCAGCTCGAAGCTACGGACTTTCTAAAGTGGCCCGGTGATCGCACCCGAGAAGTGGACTTTTCATCAGTCTTTGCTTCTGGTATGACTGATTTAGACTTACAGAAAGGTCACTAGTGTTATTCGTTATCGCCGGTCCGTCGGGAATTGGCAAGTCTTATCTGATGCAACAATTAATTGCGCGCTACCCAGGAGAATTTGCCGCGCCAAAGTTGTATACTACACGCCAGCCAAGGCAAAGCGAGCAGGCGATTGACCGGAAATTTATATCTCAAGTTTCGTTTGGTGAGCTTCAGTGCCAAGGCAAGTTTGGCTTCGTCGGAGAATTCGTCGGAAACTGGTATGCCTTCGCCGAAGATGACATTGCATCGGAAACTAAACATGTTTTGATAAACGCCTGGCCGGCAATGCTGCCAGTCCTCGCGCAGCGCCCCGAAGTGGTTATCATTGGTATGACGACTTCTAGCGCTGGCCGTGAGTTGCTGGCGCACCGTATCAGAGCCCGCGGTGATGCGCCAGAAGTATTCTCTCAGCGCATGCAGCGTATCGATATAGATTTGGCCGATTTGGCCGAGCATGCCGATCTTGTATCGGAGCACGGTAAAATGTTTGTGATTCAGGATGATTCGATGGTCGATACTATACTTAGTTGGATCTGTGATAACTATCTGACAAAAGTAGGGGTTACCCATGATTGAGCAGATAGTATTTGTGAATCCTGACGGCACACCTACTGGTGAGGTCGGACCTAAACTAGCTAGCCACACAGCCGATACCAAGTTGCATTTGGCGTTTTCGTGCTACGTTTTTAACGATAAAGGAGAATTTTTAGTCACGCAGCGAGCACATGTAAAAAAGGTATGGCCGAATGTCTGGACAAATAGCGTCTGTGGACACCCAGGGCCAGGTGAGTCCACGGAAAGTGCTATAACCCGGCGGATAGACTACGAACTTGGTATGATAGCTACAGACCTACAGGTAGTGCTGCCCTCGTATACCTATAAAACTCCGCCGTACAACGCTATTATCGAGCACGAATTCTGCCCAGTGTATGTGGCACGCGCCAGCTCTGAACCGGTGCCGAACCCAGCTGAAGTTGATGACTACAAGTGGTTACCATGGGAAGAGTTCGTGGCCATAACCCAAGCCGACACCTCTGATGTGTGGTCGTGGTGGTGTAAAGATCAACTCAAGCAGCTCGCTGATCAGTCTTTGATACAACAATACTCGCGAAGAGTTTAAATTTTGTAGCCAGATAGGAAGGCGGCCGCAGACATGTCACCTTTGCCGGCTGGCTTTAGGGTGTCAATTACAAAAATACCATGGGAGGTATAAAAACCGAATTGTTTAGCCTCTTGCCAGATATCTCCAGCGGTGCCAGTACCTGGTATGACGTGAGCAGTGGTGATTACTACGTCTTTGCCTCCAATAGCGGCCCGGCTTTTTGGCCACTCAATAAACGCACGGACTTCATTAGCCAGCTGATCAGCTGGCTTAGAGAAATCTAGGGTACTGTCGGCTTTACTAAGTTTACGAGAATACGAAGCTGCTCGCCCAGTGCTACTCTGCGGCGCAACAACGAGATCATCGGTTATATACAGTGGTATTTGGTTCTTGAGCAGGGCATCGCTGAGGTCAATCAGCCGTTCAGTTAGTACTGGGGTGGTCTCGCTGCCATCCAAGGGTTGTTCACCATATCCGAGCAATGGCCCTTCATCCAGCCCAGCAGTTACACGCATAATGCTGACGCCGGTCATGTCTTGGCCGCTAAGGATCGAAAAGCTTATAGGGTCAGCGCCACGCCACTCCGGCAGGATAGAGAAGTGGCTATTAATGATGCCATCTGCAAAGTAGTCAATAACGTCTTGACTAACGATTATGCCAAAGTCAATGAGGATGCCCAGGCGACTTTTGACTGGATTAGTCTGGATTAATTCGTGCAATGACTTCTTGTCGGTTACTTCGAGAACTGTCAGCTTTAATTCTTCGGCAATTTCTAAAACAGGGAAACTACCCTTGTGGTGAGCTGGTTTAGGCTTAGTAATAACTGCTTCGATGTCGGCCCACTCCGTTAGCAGCTTGAGCGACTCAGCGGCAACCGGACCAGTTCCAAAGAAGACAACTTGAGGTCTGCTCATATTTTTTAAGCCCACAAATCAGCGTTGTCTTTGATGTGTGTGTCGTACTCGAGTTCCTCGAGACCGCCATCGTCTTTAAGTGTGTAGAATGCCGCGATATCGTCCTTGATGTGATCAACAAAAACGATGCCGTTTGTGTGATCGATTTCGTGTTGAAATATGCGGGCTAGGAATCCTTCCGCTGTAACGCGTAATTCTTTCCCGTCTAGACCAATGGCTTTAACCTTAACCTTACTGTAGCGCGGTACTTTTCCGTATACATCTTTGACGCTCAAACAACCTTCATAATCCTCGATAATTTCGCCGTAAAGTTTGGTGATTTCGGGATTGATGAACGTTGTAAATGTATGGTCTTCTTTGTTGTCATAATTATTACGGAGAACGACTATTTTAAGGAGTGAATCTATTTGAACTGCCGCTAAAGCCACACCAACTTCATGGGCTCTACTGGCCTCCCAATCGATAGTTGCGGCTTCCATTTCCTGAACAACTTTTTTGATATCATCGGTGATAATACCGACTTTGGCGGATTTTTGACGTAAATGCTGGTTCGGTAGGGTAATGATATCGTCTTTGGTCATATATGCGGACCAGTATAACAGATTGAAAGTCCTTTGAACTGTCTGGACGCTAGCTACAGCAAATTAGTCGGGTCGATGTCATAGGTCCAGCCACTAGCCGGCAAGAGTTTAATGACCGCTAATAGCTTTGATCGCTGGGTCGAGCGTAGTACCAGCTGGCACTGATACTTACCCTGAAGCTTCTCGTAAAACGACGGCGTAGGCCCGTCAACCTCAAGGCCTGGGATGGCTTGCTCGATCTGTTGTTTTAACTTGTCGGTGGCAGTTTCGGCCGATTTGTAGGTAGCCCTGCGACAACTGAGTTTTAGCATGTAATAAAAAGGCGGGAAGTGGTATTTGCGCCGTTCTGCCAACTCAGCTTGGTAGAAATCATCCCAGTTATCATCAATTGCGTTGCGGATTAGTTCGCTATCGGGTTGATATGTTTGCACTATGGCAGTGCCGTCCACATGCCCGCGGCCGATGCGCCCTAAAGCCTGACTGAGCAGCTGGTAGGTCCGCTCGCGGGCCGAAAAGTCTGGCATATACAATGAAGAATCGGCCAAAACGATACCGAGTGTACTGAGGCGAGGCAGGTCCAAGCCTTTAGCCAGCAGCTGCGTGCCAACAAGGATGTCGACATCACCGGCTTTGACGGCTGCAAAATGTTCCTGAAAGCTCTCCGACTTCTTGTTGTCGGTATCGAAGCGTTGAATACGAGCGTTTGGGAATAATTTTTCGAGTTCAGCGGTAATAGCTTTAGTGCCGAATGATTTGAAGACTACCGACGGGTGATGACAGGCCGGACAGCTGGTGACTACAGCCTGGTGGAAGCCACAGGTATGGCACTGAAAAGTACTACTGTCGGCATGATACACCAGTGGTAGGTCACAGTGTGGGCACAAGGCTTGCCAGCCACAATTTTCACACAGCACTATCCGGGCAGTGCCGCGCCGGTTTAAATACACTAACGACTGCTCATTGCGGCTCAGTGAGCCCTGAATCGATTCCAATAACGCTCGTGACAGTCTAGGACTGCGGGAGAACTGTGTACGGTCCTTGAGGTCAACTATAATGGTATTAGATTTGGAGCCGCCCTGCTGGGCCGCTATTTGCGTCATACGCAATATTGGCTTCTGCCGTTGTTCGGCCAAGAAGTAGTCACTAACCGACGGCGTCGCCGAGCCAATCACAAGGGGTGCTTGGTGCAGCTCAGCCAGTTTTGAGGCTACGCTGCGGGCATGATAGTACGGAGCTTGCTCTTGTTTATAGGCTGGTTCGTGAGCTTCGTCGATAACGAGCAGTCCCAAATTAGCGACTGGGGTGAATAGAGCTGAGCGAGGTCCAACTATCACCAGTGGAAGAGTAGCGGTTAGTATCTGCAGCCAGACTTTTTGACGTTGGACAGGAGTAAGCTGTGAGTGAAGTACTACCACTTGCTCGCCGAATACGTCACGGAAACTCTGTGATAGCTGAGAGGTCAAACTTATTTCGGGGGTGAGGACAAGCGCTGACTTACCAGTGCGCACAGCATGTTGGGCTAGTTCAAGGTATACCCGTGTTTTACCGCTGCCAGTTTTACCGTGAAGTACATAGGTACCAGGTTTTGTTATCGTTTTTACTACATGTAACTGGCCTTCGTGTAACTGAGGTAATGTTGTGCTGTTTGTGCTTATGCTTAACCCTTCAAGCTTTGCAATGGTTTTGGTTGATAGCTCAGCCGGCAACACCTGGCTAGTTGCGGTGCCTAGGTTGGTCGCGTAGTAAGCCATCAGCCAGCGAGCTAGTTCAATGATTTGAGGCGGCAAGGGCACCATGTCATACACCAAAACAATTGGCTTAGTCTTGAAAACTGGCATATTAACAGCCCGTTCGATAAATCCCAAGACTTGTTCTTTTTGGAGCCCAACCAGAACGATCTGACCTGGAACCAGCTTTTCATCACAAGAATAAGTCAGTGGCTTGTGACCCCTGTAGCGTATACTTCTGACCCAAACTAAGTAAAATCCCATAGTCTACGCAGTATACCCCTTTGGCAGGACAGTCCTTCATCTGCGTACTCAGTCCAATCAAAATAGTATTAAAACTTGGTATTGATTCGTCTGCAAAAGCTGGCTATACTATTCGTAGTTGTGATGACAACATGAAGGTAATGCTTCTACTGTCGTCAAATCTACCAGGGATGCGTGTAAAATACCGGAAACTTAGAAGTTAACAGGGGAGACATAAAATGCTAGACATATTTATCACATCACGAGTCCGCCGGAAGATCATTGTGATTTATGCAAAGTACCCTGATTTCAAGACCCACGTCCGTGGTCTAGCTAAGCTCATTAAAGAGGACGCTGGCAACATCCAGCGCGAACTGAAGCGACTCGAAAAAGTCGGCTTCCTGTTCTCCGAGAAGCAGGGCAACACCAAGGTGTACTTCACCAACAAACAGTTCCCAATCTTTAAAGAACTTCAGAGCATCGTTCTGAAGTCCCAAAAGACTACCCAGAAAAAAACCAATAGTACATAGGCCAAACTCAGGACCTATTGCCATTAAAGACCCGCTAGCTAGCGGGTCTTTTTCATGACAGCCAGCATATTTTACAAGAGAGTCTTGCAAAACTGTATCTGTTAGGTTAGAATAGTGAGCATATGATTCAAGTAACCAAAAAAGACGGCAAAGAGTCTACAGAGAACCTGCTTCGTCGCTTCAACCGCAAGGTGCAGCAGTCGGGTGTTGTTGCCATTGTTAAAGGTGGTCAATACTTTGACAAGCCTCTGAGCAAGCGCGATCGTCGATCGAAAGCGATCATTCGCCAAGAGCGCAAGGCTATCAAGGTCAAGAAGCTCAAACTAGGCCAAAAGTAATCAGAAAGCGCCCCAGTGGCGCATTTTTGACGAAAACCTCTGATATGATGCTCACTCTATTTCGGTGCGCCTGCTCCGAGTGTCAAAGTTCGTTCATGATCGAACTCACACAGACGCATCCAGATAACGAGCAAATGTTATTCTGATATCGTCTATGATATATTTTCTGACTTATTAGCCTATTTAATACTTTTTATGAGGGAGGGTCTCCACTCGAGGCGGCTCTTGTGGTAGGATATATCTGTAATGCTTGAAAAACAAATTGATGCTGACATCAAGACCGCGCTCTTGGCCGGTGAACAGCACCGGGCAACCGTGCTGCGAACGGTTAAAGCCGCCCTTCTAAACTTCAAAGTGGCCCAGGGTACGCGCGACAGCGCCATGAATGACAGCGATGTTATTGCTATCCTCTCAAAAGAAGCCAAAAAGCGCCAAGAGAGCGCCGACATGTACATCCAAGGCGGTAGTAAGGAGCGAGCTATGATCGAGATGGCCGAGAAGGCTCTGATCGAGCAATACTTGCCAGAACAGATGACGCCGGACGAAATGGCGGTACTCGTGGACGAAGTTATTAACGCTACCGGTGCAAACAGCGCCCAAGACCTGGGTATGGTGATTGGCCAAACAAAAGCCAAGGCCGGTCCAGCCGCTGATGGCGGTTTGATTGCTAAGCTAGCCAAAGAAAGGCTCGGCGCGTGATTCTGTTCTTTGGCCCTCCTGGTTCCGGCAAGAGCGTTCAGGGCAAACTGCTCGTCGAGCGCAATGGTTGGAAGTGGCTCTCGACCGGTGAGCTGTTCCGCCAATCGGCTGATCCCGAAGTAATTGCCCGCTTAGCCAGTGGCGAGCTGATTAGCGATGAAATGACGAACGAGGTATTGAATACAGCGCTCACCCAGATAAGTGATGATGTCCATGTCGTACTCGACGGCTATCCGCGCAACACAGTTCAAGCTGATTGGCTGGATGCTCGTTTGCCGAATCATGGCCGAGAAATTGTTGCCGTTATTGTTTTTGAAGTTCCGCATGACGAACTCGTCAAGCGCCTGTCTGGTCGGGGACGTGCCGAAGACACGCTACAGATTGTTACGCGTCGTTTACAGATCTACGAAGAACAAACACGCCCAGTCTTGGAATTTTATGAAGCACGCGGCGTAAAAGTCGTAAAGATTGACGGGAATGGTGAAGTCAATGACGTCCATGAGCGCATTCAACGCGTGGCCGAGGCGCATAATCTGACAGGCCCGGCCCAAGGCTAAATACATGCAAACTAGAATCAAGACAGCGGCCGAGATTGAAGCAATGCGCATTAGTGGCCGTATGCTCGCCACCGTTCTGCAGGTGTTAAAGGCGGCACTACAACCTGGTATGAGCACCAAGGACTTGGCGAATATCGCCGCCCGGGAGCTGGAAGCCCTTGGTGGCAAAGCGGCGTTCCTGGGCTACGAAGGTTTCCCGGACGTGATCTGTATATCGGTGAACGAAGAAGTGGTGCATGGCATCCCGCGCGACGACAAAATTATCGCTTCTGGTGATATTGTTGGTCTCGACTTCGGCGTCAACTACAAAGGCATGATTACCGATGCAGCCATTAGCGTCATTGCCGGCACACCGCGCTCTCAGGCCCACACCAAATTATTAACGTATACCGAGCGGTCTCTTATGGCTGGAATCTTTGAAGTGCATGACCGCGTCCGGACCGGCGACATTGGCCACGCCGTCGAAGCGGTCCTAAAACCACAGGGTTACGGTATTGTCCGTGACTTGGTCGGTCATGGCGTCGGACACCACGTCCACGAAGACCCAAACGTGCCTAATTATGGTCGAGCCAACACCGGTCCATGGCTCGATGCCGGTATGACCATTGCCATCGAACCGATGGCAACCCTTGGTAAAGAAAAAGTCGTCGTTGCCGATGACGGCTGGACCATCCTAACCGCTGACAATTCTTGGTCAGCTCATTTCGAACACACGGTGCTCATCACGGCAGACGGTGCCGAGATCCTAACCCAAGTTTAAAGGTTGAACCATTGTTGAACTAGGTAAGCAATTTGCCATAGTAGAACCTATAGCGCTATACTATCTTCAACATGAAACCCAATCACTTTGTAGGGCTCGATATCGGTACGTCTCAGGTACGCTGCGTTGTCGGCACGCTTGATCCGAATAATGGCAATAAACCGTCAATTATTGGGCATGGCTCGGCAAAGAACCTGGGTATGCGTAAGGGCGTTGTGGTCCACATCGATGACGTGGCCGAGGCAATCGTCCAGGCCATTACTGAAGCAGAGCGCATATCGGGGTATCAGATTTCTCGCGCTACCGTGAACGTCAATGGCCCCCACGTTAGTGGAATCAACTCCAAGGGTGTCATCGCCATCAGTGCGGCCAACCGTGAGATCCAGCCCGAAGACCGCTTCCGGGTCGAAGAGGCCGCTACTGTGGTGCAATTACCACCTAACCGTGAAATTATTCAATTTTTTGCCAAAAACTATAGCGTTGATGGTCAGCAGAATATCAAAGACCCAGTTGGCATGCAAGGCGTGCGACTCGAAGTTGACGCCCACATTGTAACCGCTTCAACGCCGAACCTACGTAACTTGGATGCATCACTCCTAAAGGCCGAGATGACGCCGACACACCACACCGTGTCGAGTTTGGCGGCGACTGAGGCTGTTATGACTCGTCAGCAAAAAGAAGCCGGTACCGTCCTGCTAGATATTGGTGCTGGTACAACCAACCTGATTGTCGTTGAGGACGGTGAAGTGCAGCACGTCGCCGTGTTGCCTATCGGTGGCCAGCATGTTACCAACGACCTGGCAATTGGACTTAAGACTGACCTAGACATCGCTGAAAAGGTGAAGCTAGAGCACGCGACACTGGCTAAAGTCATGAAAGCCACGGCTAGCGTGACTATTGATAAGCAAACCCACACCTTTGCCATGGACGACGTGCACATGATCGTCGAGGCTCGCATCGAAGAGCTTCTTGAGTATGCCAACAAAGAACTCCAAAAGATTCGCCGCGCTGGGAAATTACCTGGCGGGGTCGTTTTGGTAGGCGGTACCGCTAAGCTACCAGGCTTAGCCGACTTTGCGAAAGAAAAGCTAGAACTACCAGCCCGCATTGGCAAAATTCAAGACGTTGGTGGTCTCGTCGATACCGTTGAAGATGTTACGTTTACTACAGTTGTCGGTTTGATGCTCCTAGATATGCTGCTATTACCCGATTCGCCATCTGGTGGTAGCTCAGCTACCCAAAAGGCTACTGATAGTGCCCGGGGCATGGTCGACGGCCTCCTCAAACGCTTTAAGAAGTAATCAGCACAACAACTCACAGAAGCATGTAGACGGGAGGACTGTCCTGACAGCCTCATGCGCCGTTTATTTACAGTCCTCAATCCGCTATCCAGGCTCTTGTTTCCTTCTTTGAACCGCCAAAGAAGCAAAACTCTCGGGTACGGCTGAATCCTGCTCTGGCACCGGACAGGCTTTGCCTAGCATTATCAGGCTACTATGCAGCTGGGATTGTGGGGCTAGACTTACGATAAGTTGTTCGGGTACAGAATTTAATTATTTTTAATTATGGTCCTAGCTAGTGTGCCAAGTTTTTGCTCTCAAAAACTACAACGAGTTTAGAGAGGGTACATTTATTGAACTTATGCAGTGGGCAGGCTATACTAATGGGTATTATAGTAGTTCTCGTAGTAGTCCTAACCAAGTCCTAAAAGGGAGTGATCCATGCCACAAGTCGTTGAACCAGCCATCGAAACCTTTGCAAAGATTAAAGTGGTCGGTGTTGGCGGTGCCGGCGGCGCCGCCATCAACCGGATGGTTGAGGCGGGCATCGAGAACGTTGAGTTCATCGCCCTCAACACTGATGCTCAGGCATTACACCACTCCAAGGCTCAGAAGAAAATTCATATTGGCAAAGATACAACTCGTGGCCTTGGCGCAGGCGCTGACCCTACAGTCGGTATGAGTGCCGCTGAGGAATCCCGTGACGAGATTCGTGAAGCCGTAAAAGGTGCTGACATGGTATTCGTGACTATTGGCGCTGGCGGTGGTACCGGTTCTGGTGCTGGTCCTGTTGTTGCCAAGGTAGCCCGTGAAGAAGGCATACTGGTCGTGGGTTTTGCCACCAAGCCCTTTGCCTTTGAGGGCGAGAAGCGCCGCAAGAACGCTGACATGGCGATTGCGGATTTGCGTAGCTCAGTCGACACATTGATTGTTATTCCTAATGATCGGCTGCTGCAGACAATTGACCGCCAAACGCCACTCATGGAGGCCTTCAAGGTTGCTGATGACGTACTTCGTCAGGGCGTCCAGGGCATTTCCGACCTGATTACCGTCCATGGACTCATCAACCTCGACTTCGCAGACGTAAAGACCGTTATGAGCAACGCTGGCTCAGCCCTGATGGGTATCGGTCGGGCGAGCGGCGAAAACCGCGCCATGATGGCCGCTCAGCAGGCAATCGAATCACCACTACTTGAAGTTTCCATTGATGGTGCTCGCGGCATTCTGTTTAACGTTATCGGTGGCAACGACTTATCAATGCACGAAATTAATAGCGCGGCTGAGACCATTACGGCCGCAGCCGACTCCGACGCTAACATTATCTTTGGTGCTACTATCAATCCTGATCTGGAAGGCGAAGTCATCATTACGGTTGTCGCAACGGGCTTTGACGCTTCATATTTCTCTGGACGCCAGGCAACCGAAGGTATCACGACTACAGCTGCAGTTACTACCCCAGAAACTCAACAGTACGTTGAACCTGCAAAAGCTGATGATAAAGATATGACCGGCATCAACATGGACCTTGATAGCGAAAAAAACAGTGAAGACTTCGCATCTGACTCACCGATGCCAAACATTTGGTCTATCGACGAAGACAAAGAAGACGAGGCTATCAACACTGATCACCAACCGGTTGTGTCCTCACATGTCGAGGACGAGCTCGAAAAGCCATCGTTCCTACGCCGCTTAGCCAAGCGCAACAAAGACAAAGAAGACGAAGCTACTGACGCCGACAAAGACAACAAGTAACGTTTGTTCAAAACGTGGGCCTTGTTGTGTATTTAGCTCTATTAAATTAACAGGGGTGATATACACAAATACAGAGGCCGCTCGTACTAAATAATACAGCGCTTTTTGTATTGTAAACCGCTATGGATGGGGTTAGTATAAGTGAAGCAAGCACTACATGTGGAGGGTATCACAGCACTAGGGCCCGCACTTTAAACAAATAATCAAGTCAAAATTACGAAACTACTTAGATCTTTTGGACACATTTTGTGTACAAATAGTCTCAGTCAAAGCTAGCGTTCGTACTTAAAAGACTAATCAGAAAGAGGTGTGCATGAAATGCAACCAATGTTCGGTCGATGACACTAAAGTCATTGAATCCCGAGACGTTGCCGATGGTCAAGCCATCCGCCGCCGCCGGTCTTGCATCAATTGTGGCTATCGCTTTACAACTTATGAAAGGTTAGAGCGACCGCAACTGATTATAGTCAAAAATGACGGCACCCGTGAGCTCTTTAATCGGTCTAAGCTTTTAGCGGGACTGTACCGGGCCTGCGAAAAAACATCAGTCACGAGTTTACAGCTCGATAAACTGGTGAACGACATTGAGCAACAACTCTATGCCTGTGGTGACGGAGAGGTAGGCAGCACGAAGATCGGTGAGCTAGTGATGGACAATCTCGCGCTAGTAAACGAAGTGGCCTACGTCCGGTTTGCCAGCGTTTATCGTCGATTCAAAGATATTGCTAGTTTCGAAAAGGAGCTATCACAGATCAGAGACCGCAAAGATAAGCCGCTACTCGTCAAGGAGTAACACCCTTGAGAGTTCCCTTCGTTTCGAGATCATCGGATCATGAATCGCAGCGAGCTCAAAAGAACCAGTGTCTGAGAGACACAAGAGTGGTTCAAAGAACTCTAAATAAACAATCATTAAAAACAATAACAACAAATGAGTAGCACTTTCACACTCGTAGTACAGCTTGGACTACAGACGAGCACCGAAGCGAAGCGTACGCTACAGTACACGAGCATCGGAGCACAGTCTAGAGCCCGAAATGTGCGCCAGGTGGAGGTGCCCTAAAGAGGGGAATTACTATGGGACAAACTACAGGGCTCGGGGTGGGCCGTTTATTCACCACCGCTGGAAAAACCGCATATGACCACTTAAAGTGGGTCAAGCGTGATTCAATTATTAGTAACCCAATGACCGGTGTCGCCGTGTTCGAACAGCGTGACGTTGAGTTCCCAGAAGGCTGGAGCCTGAACGCTATTAACATCGTCGCTCAAAAGTACTTCACCGGTACACCAGGCAGTGACGAGCGTGAATCAAGCCTCAAACACCTGATCGACCGCGTCGCCGACACCATTACACGCCAGGGTCTACAAGAAGGCTACTTCGAGGCTGAAGTTGAGGCTGAGACATTCCGTGAGGAACTCAAGTTCATCTTGGCCACCCAACGTGCAGCGTTTAACAGCCCCGTTTGGTTCAACATTGGTGCGCCAGAGCGCGCTCAGCAGGCGAGTGCCTGCTTCATCCTGTCCGTACAGGACACCATGGACTCGATCCTCAACTGGTACAAAGAAGAGGGCATGATCTTTAAAGGTGGCTCCGGTGCTGGCTTGAACTTGAGCGCAATTCGCTCATCTAAAGAGCGCCTTGGTAAAAGTGCTGGCACAGCCTCTGGACCACTGAGCTTCATGCGTGGTGCCGACAGCTCAGCTGGTGCTATCAAAAGCGGTGGCAAGACCCGCCGCGCGGCCAAAATGGTCATTCTAAACATTGATCACCCAGACATCGAAGAGTTCATCTGGTGCAAGGCAATCGAAGAGCGTAAGGCTCGTGTGTTGGAAGCTAATGGGTTCGACATGGGCCTCGACGGCAAAGATAGCATCTCGATTCAGTATCAGAACGCTAACAACTCGGTCCGGGTAACTGACGACTTTATGCGCGCTGTCGAAAGCGATGATGCTTGGGATCTCAAGTCAGTTACCGATGGTACCACTGTCAAAACGATCCAAGCTCGGGACCTGTACCGCCAAATCAATTTAGCCGCTTGGGAATCAGCTGATCCAGGTATGCAGTTCGACACCATCATCAATGATTGGCATACCACACCAAACGCTGGCCGCATCAACGGTAGCAATCCTTGTTCGGAATACATGCACCTCGATGACTCAGCCTGTAACCTAGCTAGCCTTAACTTACTGAAGTTCCTCAATGACGACGCAACCTTTGATATCAAAGCGTTCATCCACACCACGGAAATCATCTTTACCGCTCAAGAAATTCTCGTTGGCTACAGTGAATATCCAAACGAGAAGGTTGCTAAGAACGCCCGTGCTTACCGCGAGCTGGGAATTGGCTACGCAAACCTTGGTGCGCTCTTGATGGCATTAGGTTTACCATACGACAGCAACGAAGGCCGGGCTTTGGCGGCAGCGATTACTGCGCTACTAACCGGTACTAGCTACGCCACGAGTGCTAAAATCGCTCGCCGAGTTGGGCCATTCGCTGGCTACCACAAGGACAGCAAGGGTATGATCCGCGTCCTAAAGAAGCACCGCGAAGCTGTTAGCGCGATCAATGCCAGCCTGGTATCTGAAGAACTTTTGAACGCGGCCACCACCGCCTGGGACGAAGCCATTGAGCTTGGTGAGCAGTATGGGGTCCGTAACTCACAGGCCAGCGTGCTGGCACCAACCGGCACTATCGGCCTGATGATGGACTGTGATACCACTGGTATCGAGCCTGATCTTGGCTTGGTTAAGTACAAGCGACTTGTTGGTGGTGGTAGCATGAACATCGTCAACCAAACCGTGCCACGTGCCCTGAAAGCCTTGAACTACAGCAAAAAGCAGATCGATGATATCGTCAACCACATTGATGTTGAAAAGACAATCACTGGCGCACCACACCTGAAGGAAGAGCACAAAGCAGTCTTCTCGTGTGCAATGGGCGACAATCCGATCCACTACCTCGGTCACGTCAAAATGATGGCCGCTGCGCAACCGTTCCTATCTGGTGCCATCAGTAAAACAGTTAACATGCCGGAATCTGCAACCGTCGAAGACGTCGAGCAGCTCCACATGGACGCCTGGAAAATGGGCATCAAGGCAGTCGCTATCTACCGCGACAACTGTAAAGTTGGTCAGCCACTGAGCATGGCGAAAAAGGGTGCTGACGGCAACAACGACGTTGCAAAAGAAACAACAGCTGCTCCAGCTCCAGTCGTTACCGAATACGTCGTGAAGGGCGCAGCCCGCCGCGAACTACCTCGAACCCGGGCCAGCAAGACCTATGAGTTCCGCTTAGCAGACCTCAAAGGCTTCTTTACCGTCGGTGAATACGAAGACGGTATGCCAGGTGAGCTGTTCATTAATGTCAGCAAACAGGGTAGTACGCTCTCTGGACTCATGGATTCGTTCGCAATCAGCGTTAGCCATGGTCTACAGTTTGGCGTTCCACTCAAAAGCTACGTCAAGACACTCCGTGGTACCAGCTTTGCTCCATCAGGTATTACTGATGACCCAGACATCCGCACCGCTAGTTCAATAACGGACTTCATTATGCGTCGTTTGGCGATGGATTACCTGAGCTTTGACGACCGCCTAGAGCTAGGCCTAGCCGACCTCGACGACATGGTTGTCGAGCAAACTAGTTTGCTCGAGGTTGCCGATGCTCCAACCCCAGCTGTTGTTGCAGCTAGCCCAGTTGCCAACGCTAGAGTTGACGCTCCAGTGGCGGCAGTGCAGACGGCGATGACGCCAGCTAGCAAAGTCGCGGCTACCGACAGTACCGCACCATTGTGCTACAACTGCGGTAACCAAACCCAGCGTGCCGGTAGCTGCTACGTCTGTAGCTCGTGTGGTTCTACTACCGGTTGTTCGTAACACGGTTTCCATGCTCGGCACATTTCAGGCGCTAGTCTCCGCTCCGATGCTCACGCACCCTAGTGTGCGCTCCGCCTCGGTACTCGGCTAGCACCCTGAACTGTACTCAAGCATGAAACCGGTTTGCTTCCAACATATGGGGCAGATAGCCACAAAAAGACCCCCGTGAAGGGGGTCTTTTTGATGTGTTACACTTATGCTTATGAGATTAATTGTCCTCTATCGACCGCAGTCCGAATTTTCCCGCGTGGTTGAGGAATTCATCGAAAACTATAAACGTCGGCACGAGGGTGAGCGTTTAGAAATAGTCAATTATGACAGCCGCGATGGCAGCGCTACGGCCAGCCTGTACGACATTATGCAGCAGCCAGCAATTCTGGCGCTGCGTGAAGACGGGTCGGTACTGAAGACATGGGAAGGCTCGACTATGCCCCTCATGGACGAAGTCGCCTCATACACCTATTCGTAGATCAGCACTCGGCATATTTTGCCCCGACAGCTCCGCTCCTTATTCACCGTACGTAAATACGGTTCACTGACCCTGCTCGGTCTTAGAAAAAACTGTACTCAAACGTTAATCAACTTGATGTCTCATTGGGTTGTTTCGACCGGCTGTTGTCACCTCGGCTTGACCGGTGTAGACTTAACAAGTACATGCGTCCTCTACAAAGAGGTAAGTGGTTATCAGCCATGAAGCAGCGGGAAGAAATTGCTAGGAGACCCTGAAATGAATTCGGGGTCACGATGCAAAAGTAGAACCTGCCGGGAGTGCCCGTCACAGCAGTCAATTGAGCGCTAAAAAGAATCTCTTTTTAGAAACTGGATGGTACCGTCCGCCGAAGCAATATGCGACTGCGGATTCCAGTGACTAAATAGGGATTTTTTATTTATCTCAAGGGGACAAGTATGGAAACAGATCTAAGCAGCGAAGCCGCCGTAGAGACACTTACCGACATGCTGGGGTGTATAGCTGCCTTTGCCGAAATAGATCTCGAAGGCATGCTTGTTCGCTTTATGGAAGCAGAAGGCTGATGAGCGCTAATCCCGAAACATTTGAAAGTGTTGTTGAGCCGCTACGAGAAGAGTTTGGTGGTCTTGGTTGCTTGCTGGAAATGGAGCATCGACAATTCTGGCCACACGTGTTTTTTCAATTGGGATATAGCAAAGAAGAAGTAATAGAAATGATGACCACCGAAGGAGGTGAGTATGAAATATAAAGCAGGGCAGCGCCGCAAGGCCATCGAGTACGAAAAGGACTTAGTTACCTATTGGAAAGATAACCGGACGTTTGAGAAGTCAGTCGAGCAGCGACCGGCTGAGGATGCCTATGTGTTCTACGATGGGCCACCATTTATAACTGGCGTACCGCACACCGGTACACTGCTCGCGAGCATCGTAAAAGACGTGGTGCCACGCTACCACACGATGCAGGGCCGCCGCGTGGAGCGTGTGTGGGGCTGGGATTGCCATGGGCTACCAGCGGAAGTGTTTACCGAAAAGAAATTGGGGATCCAGGACCGCCGCGACATTGGTACAAAAATTAGCTTAGAGGAATACGTCACGACTTGTCGGGCCAATATGGTCCAAACTGGTGACCTTTGGGAGACTACCATCGACCGCATCGGTCGCTGGGTCGACTTTAAGGGCGCTTACAAAACCATGGATAAGAACTTCATGGAGAGTGTCTGGTGGGCCTTCCAGAAGCTATATGACGACGGCAAGATCTACGAAGGCGAACGAGTACTGCTGTACTGTACCCGCGACGCCACGCCGCTGTCCAAAGCTGAGGTAACTATGGACGCCGGCTCATACCAGGACGTAACCGATCCAAGTGTCTATGTGAAGTTTAAACTTAAGGGTAGTGATACGTATCTGTTGGCCTGGACTACAACTCCGTGGACCCTCCCCGCCAATACCGCTCTGGGAGTGGGGGTTGATGAGGATTACACCGAAGTGAAATTGGCTGACGGCACACACCTAGTGCTCGGGTCTGGACTGGTTACCAAAGTATTAACCGACGAAAAGCACCAACCAGTAGAATACGATGTTGTCCGAACTGGCATAAAAGGCCAAGAGTTCATCGGCCGAAGCTATGAACCACTATTCAGCGACCGTGGTGAGAATGCCCACCGCATCTGGGACTACC
Organism: Candidatus Saccharimonadota bacterium; assembly: GCA_014377695.1. Lineage (GTDB taxonomy): Bacteria > Patescibacteriota > Saccharimonadia > Saccharimonadales > UBA4665 > JACMPA01. The sequence continues at coordinate 4,888 of JACMPA010000005.1, read as the reverse complement.
CCGGGCTCAGCAACGAAGAGGGTACTGGTATCGTCCACCTTGCACCGGCCTACGGTGAGGAAGACTACAACTTGAGTAAAACCGCCGGCTTTCCGTTTGTGTCGGTCATCGACGAGAGCGGCTTCTACACTGAAGGTGACTGGAAGGGTCAAAACGTTTGGGAAGCCAATAAGCCAATCGCCAAGGAACTGCTTGAGCACGGGATGGTTTGGAAAATCGATTATATCAAACACAGCTACCCGCACTGTTACCGCTGTGGCACCAAGCTGATGTACCGCGCCCACCCCAGTTGGTTCATGGATGTACAAGGTCAAAAAGGCTTGATGTTGGAGCAGAACGAGAATGTGGAGTGGTTCCCGGAGCACCTCAAGCACGGTCGCTTCCAGAAGACTATCGAGGCTGCACCGGATTGGAATTTAAGCCGTGATCGCTTCTGGGCGACGGCTATGCCCGTATGGAAAGGCACCGATGCAAACGGTAGGCAATTGATCAAAGTGGTTGGTAGTTACGCCGAGCTCAAGGAGCTATCAGGCGTAGAACTAGATGACTACCATCGTCCGTGGGTCGATGATGTAACGTTTACAATAGACGGCGTCGAATATAAGAGGATAGACAAGGTTTTGGATTGTTGGTTCGAGAGCGGCTCTATGCCGTTTGCGCAGTTCCATTACCCGTTTGAGAATAAAGAAAAGTTTGAAGCGAGCTTCCCAGGCGACTTTATCGTCGAGTATGTCGGCCAGGTGCGGGCTTGGTTCTATTATGTACACACCGTCGGGGTGGCGCTGTTCGGTACTAATTCCTACAAAAACGTAATTACTACCGGAAACCTGATGGGTAATGATGGTCGTAAGCTCAGCAAAAGCCTCGGTAACTTTACCGATCCAAACGAGATTATGGATGCTTACAGCGCTGATGCACTGCGCTTCTTCCTGATGAGTTCACCGGTCATGAACGGTGAGGACGCCACACTCAAAGACAAAGATGTTCAGGACGTCCAGCGTAAATTAGCGATGATTTGGAACATGTATGACTTCTTTACAACGTACGCTGAGGTCGATGAGTGGGAGTGGAACGGGTCGATTGCTGACCCCTCAGAGGAGTTAACTAACCCCCTCGATATCTGGGTGGTGTCACGCTTACATCAATTAGTGGCGCACGTTACTAAGCATTTAGATGCCTATGATCTACCGAATGCTCTGGCCGATGTATTGCCGTTTTTGGACGACGCCAGCAACTGGTACGTCCGTCGCAGCCGCCGCCGGTTCTGGAAGAGCGAGGATGACGGTGATAAGAATGATGCATACAAAACTCTGCACTACGTCCTAACTCAGCTCAGCCTAGTCATGGCGCCGTTTACACCGTTCTTAGCTGAGGAGTTGTTCCTAAAGCTGACCGGTGGTGAGATCGGCGAATCAGTGCATCTGCTAGATTGGCCGAAGGTGGGAATTGTAAATGAGGTAGTTCTCAAAGAGATGCAGTATGCACGTGAAGCGATTACAGACGGACTATCCAAGCGCGCGGAGGCGGGAATAAAAGTCCGCCAGCCTCTGGCTAGTGCTACTGTGTGGAATGCCTATGCTATTCGCTCAGAGATAAATGAAGTTGCGACCGATATTCAGCTTTACCAAGATATTATCGCTGAAGAACTTAACGTTAAAATTGTTCGGCTCAAGCACTCTGACGGCCAGCCATTGGCTACAGCTTCCAGTGTTCATACTGAGCTTGACCTAACTCTGACGCCAGAGTTGCTCCGTGAGGGTATGACCAGAGAAGTCATTCGCAATGTCCAACAGGCTCGCAAGGCCGCCGGGCTGCAAGTGGATGACCGAATTGTGTTGTGTCTGACCACCGAGGCCCTCGAACTGGTGCAGGCCATCAAGGAGTATGCGATACAGATCGTGTCAGAAACGCTGTCTACGGGTCTCGTAGAAGAGCAACAGGCCCAGTTCACCTCAGTTGCCAAGGTCGAAGGCCAAGAATTAAGGATCAGCTTGTCGAAGGCCTAGGATGGGCTGTGTTCAGGGAGGATAGTCCTCTGCTATTGCAGTAGGACCGTCCTCCCGCAGCGGCTTTGCTGAGCAGCTTACCTCATAACTGCCGATATTTAAGCCAATGCAGGGTTTACAGAGGTCATAAACTTTGCTATAGTTGTTGAGATATGAAAAAAGCAGTAATCGCAACAGGTGGCAAGCAGTACTTGGTCACCGAAGGGGAAACCCTTAACATCGAACTACTAAAGGCTGACAAGCCTCAGGTTAGTTTCGACGCGCTGCTCGTCATCGATGGCGACAAGGTCACCGTAGGTGCACCGCTTGTCGACAAAATAAAGGTTAACGCCGACGTCGTTAACGAAGATAAACAAGCTGACAAGGTCATGAGCATTCGCTACAAGGCTAAGAAGCGCGTAAAGACCATCCGTGGTCACCGTCAACACCAGACGATCATCAAGATCTCTACAATCGCCTAGTTCTTACCAGGCACAAATCATCAAAACCGCTCCCTGAGAGCGGTTTTTTTATTACTACTACGGCAATCTTAGACAGTTTGCTCTCGTTTCAGAGTTCAACGATTGCAGGTATTTGAGGGGATTGATGAGACTTGGCTCAGATTGCCTAGTCAGACGAAGAAGAACGGACACTGTGCAGTTGTAAAAGGTCCAACCGCACCCACCGAATTACCATTTATTACACAAGAGGTGGGGGCGAGAAGGCTCATGAGGGCCACATTTCCTGTCGCTCAAACACCGCTAAATTAGGCTTAGTTGGGCGCATGAAAGATTAACAGAGGTGACCCCTGAGGGGTGTTTGTGAGTTAATTCACAAAGAACTGAAAGTGCTTGTGGATAAGTTTAGTAGGAGTGGAGCAACTGTATCAAAACTTACAACTATTTTTGAGTTCAGTCATCACCTTACGAACAGATATGGCGTCAGTCGCCCCTGTTAATCAAAATGTGTTGTTAAGAAAGCAACTATTTTTTACAACAGACGTGCCTAAATATAGCTTTATGCGGAGTATATTTATTGTTCGAAAACATCTTGTCGGCCCCTGTAGCTATAAGCGATAATTATTTCTGACAGATGCCGAGACGTATCTGCCAGAACAAACAATTACAAAATTATAAAACAAAAGCAAAAATGCCCACACAAACACCTGAGAAGGAAAAATTGTTGAGAAGCACTCCGAGGAATCGATTACGTCGATTCCAAGGGGTGCTTCGGGCGTTTACAGCGATTTTTTATTCGATAGCTAGGCTCTGCCTAGCTATTTTTGTGTCTGGTAGCCGTAACAGCGGTCGAGGTAGTAGCTTGCGCACCTCTCGCGGTATATATATACGCGCGCAGCTGAGCACGGGCGTCGCGGTCCTCGTCCTGGCCTTGACCATCTTCGCTACCGTAGCTCAGCCAGCGACCACCAGCGCTGCTACGGCTGACACCGTGAACTTCCAAGCTAAGCTGATGAACGCCAGCGGTTCGATCGCTCCGGACGGTAACTACAACGTTGAATTCAAACTCTACACTGGTGCGACCGGTGGTAGTGCTTTGTGGACCGAGGATTGGCTCAACAACAGCAGCCAGGGCGTCCGGGTTGCGAACGGTTACTTAACCGTCAACCTTGGGGCACACACTTCGTTCCCAACCAACATCAACTGGGCTCAGAACTTGTACATCGGCATGACAGTTCACGGTACAGGCAGCAACCCATCGTTTGCCGCCAACACTCCAGCTGACGGCGAAATGACCCCACGTCTGAAACTGACATCCGTACCGTATGCCTTTAGCGCCGGTAACTTGAGCAACGTCAGCACAGGTGGCTTTACCAGTACGCTGAACTTCCAGGGCGCTACCATCGGCAACCAGAACTTCACGATTCCAGACATCGCCTCGGCCGGTACGGACACGATCTGTCTGTACTCGCTGGGCAACTGTGCTGGTGCCGGTGGTGGCATCACCGGTTCGGGATTGCAAAACTACGTTGCTAAATTCGATAACGGCACCGGCAGCCACATCGGTAATAGCAACATTTACGCTGATGGTACGTTCGTCGGTATTGGGACCACCAGCAACGGTGGTCTTTTGAGCGTTCAGGGTGGTAGCACCACGCAGAATTCTTTGTTCGTTCAGGGTACAGGTTCAGCCAGCGTTGCAACTGGTGTTATCAAGCAAGCTACTAGCCAGACTGGTAACCTCCTGGAGTTCGTTAGCAGCACCGGTGAAGTTAACGCCAGCATCAACACTGCCGGCAATGTGCTGACCTTAGGTCGGATTGCTACCAGTGGCACTACACTTGGCGGTGCGGTAAGGCTAGCCGACGGTACGACAGACGGCTTCGCAGTATCGCTGATCTCGGGCGTACTGACCGCAAACTCAACGGTTACGATTCCAAATTCAGGCGGCAATGATACGGTCTGTCTGTACACCCTGGCCAACTGTGTCGGCGCCGGTGGTGGTATTACCGGTTCTGGTACACAGAACTACCTGACGAAGTTTAACAACTTGGGCGGTTCAACGCTGGGTAATTCTAGTTTGTACGACAACGGTAGCTTCCTCGGCCTGAACACCACGACGAACAACGGTTTGCTAAGCATTCAAGGTTCTGGTGCAGCCCAGAGTAGTTTATTTGTTCAGGGCGCTGCCAGCGCTACAGCCTCAACGACCGCTATTAAACAGGCGACCGGCCAGACAGGGGACTTGCTCTCGTTCCTAGACACTACGGGCTCTTCACTTGGTGGCTTCAAGGCGAACGGTAGTCTCTATTACAGCAACTCCGGTTTCACGACCACCCTCAGCACCGCCACCCTGACTGCGAACCAGCTGATTAGCCTGCCAAACGAGACCGGCACCATCTGTCTGCAGAACAGCACGGCTTGTGGCTTTGCCGCGGCTACTGG
>JACMPA010000024.1 GCA_014377695.1 Candidatus Saccharimonadota bacterium | reverse complement strand
CTTGGGTTCGGGGTGTATCAAATTGAACCAGAAAACGCAGCGGAAGTAATCGGTACAGCGCTTGAAGCCGGGTTCCGGCATATTGATACTGCCGAAATGTACCAGAATGAACAGCAGGTAGGCGAGGCAGTCAAAAATTCCGGCATTAACCGATCGCAAATTCATATCACGAGTAAGCTCAATAATGGACACCATGAACCAGAAGCTGCCCGTAGAGCCTTCGCCGAGACATTAGAAAAACTTGGTGATGACTACATTGATTTATTCATTATTCATTGGCCACTGCCAACGAAATACGACGGCGACTTTGTTCAAACCTGGAACACGTTACTTGAATTCAAGAAAGAAGGACGTGCGCGCTCCGTTGGTGTATCTAATTTTCAAGTCTCACATTTGCAAAAGCTGATGGATGAAACAGGTGAGAAGCCGTCAGTCAATCAGATCGAGCTGCACCCTTACTTCCAAAACCGCGAGGTTGTCCAGTTCTGCCAAGACAACGGGATTGCCATTGAAGCCTGGTCACCAATTGCCCAAGGCGATGTACTGGAAGACGCGGCACTGCAATCTATTGCCGACGCGCACGGCAAATCAGCAGCTCAGGTGACCTTGCGTTGGCACATCCAGCACGGTTTCATCATTTTCCCGAAGTCCTCCACGCCAGAGCGTATTGCTGAGAATTTCGATATCTTCGACTTTGAACTGAGCCCGGACGAGATGTCGGCTATCGATGCGCTGGATAAGGGTGAAGCCGGCCGTAATGGTCCGAATCCTGATACGTTTGATATGATTCCTGCGTAGCAACACCTTTTAATCTACTCGGAGTGCGAAATTACCAATGACGAGCAAGCTACCACAGACAAAATTTGAAGCCGAATGGCAGCGCGTCAAGCGTGAACAATTCGAGGTGCCCGGTAAACCAAAAATACGGCCAGTATTCTTCAGTCCCGACCACGGAATAATGGCCGCCTTAGATCCGTTTCCGAAGTTTACTGATCAGTTTATGGTGGCACCGGCCACCGGGACACCAGGCAAGCGAGCTTACTTTCACGATTTAGCGCCTACTGATCGGCAAAAACTTCATTACGTTGCCGATGCAATTGGTGAGGTACTACTACGGCGAAACGTAGATCTTGACTTGAAGGTCGAAGCTGAACCTAGTCACCGCAGCCCAGTAGAACATATAGAAGGCCATGGCATACCAGATCATCCTCACATCGTGGTGTTTGGGGCGTTTCGCTCTGAAGGCGGACGTCTATACGGCCATGAGCCATATCACGACAGCACACCCGTTTTGCCCGATCTGAGTTCAGAGGCGCTCGACAAAACAGCTTTGTACTACTCTTTGGAACTCAGATTCCCCGAAATCGAAAGGGGGCTGCGAGCATTGGAGTCCATCCGGCGAGACCTATAAACATACACATGGCTTCAGAACACGTAGTTCTACTTAGAACTAATACTAATGGCAATATGTCGAAAAGCTGAGAGTTAGCTTAAACTTGGCAATAATTCTTACAGTACGGCCGTTCCGCTTGTACTATAATCTGCAACATAACGGAGATTTACTATGACAGAACAAATACAACGAGTCCAAGAAGTTGATAGTGACGGTTTTGCAACAACTAAGACAACCCGAACCGTTGACGACATGCCCGCCCCAACAGATAAAGCGGATACAACCAACACTGCCGTCAGAATCATTTGGTTCATCACTGGCGTTGTCTTGACGCTGTTGGCTTTCCGATTTGTACTGATACTGCTGGGCGCTAATCAAGCAAACGGCTTCGTAAACTTTATTTATTCGCTCAGCCATCCATTTGCCGCACCATTCTTTGGTATATTCAGTTACGACCAAACGCTGGGCGTGGCAAAATTCGAACTATCGACATTAGTTGCGATGCTAGTATACTCACTTGTCGCCTTTGGCATCGTACGGCTGCTAACTATCCGTCGTCCACGAGCTGTGTAGCGCCTAGTCAGCTAAATTAAGGTGCTTATATGGTCGTGAGTCGAGTTTCGCTCATGGTTTGATGAACGTGGTCTGCTAAAATTCGGCGCATCATGATGCGCAAGCTGTTGGCCTGTAAACTGCGAAGGACTAGCTTGCTATTTGTGTTCTGTGCAGTCTTCCTTTTGGCTGCCGGCTTTTCAAAATCGTGGCACATCGATGCGCACTACTGGTGGATACTTCTCGCACCAGTGCTGCTGGGTCTGCGTAAGCGATCGGTCATGGCATTACTTTGGGTGGTACTGTTTGCGGCTAGTTTAGGATTCTGGCGGGGTGGCTTATATCAGGATAAGTTAGCGCGGTTCGATAACTATTACGGGCAAAAGGGAACAGTAACCGTCATTGCTAGCCAAGATGCGGCATACGGTAAATCCAAACAGCTGACCTTTGATACGAAGCACGTGATTATTGATAGCACCGGTGAGCGGTTAACCGGCAAAGTGAGCATTAGTGGTTTTGGCCTGAACGCGGTGTTCGCAGGTGACGAAATTAGGGTGGCCGGTAAACTCCGGCCCTCTCTTGGATCATACCAGGGGCGAATGAGTTTTGGACAAATGACCCTGGTCGAGCATCATAATTCGTTGGTAAACGAGCTACGCCGGCGGTTTACCGCCGGCGTACAATCGGCACTGCCCGAACCAGTGGCCTCGTTTGGGATGGGTCTGCTCATCGGGCAGCGAAACACTCTGCCTCCCGGAGTGACCCAGAGCCTCCTCATGGTCGGCCTGACGCACATCGTAGCAGCCAGCGGCTACAATATGACCATCTTGCTTCGGAGTGCCGATAAGGTTGCAGGGAAGCGGTCGAAACGTTTAAAACTACTGCTTTCGCTCGGGTTAATAGTGCTGTTTTTGTTATTTGCTGGCACCAGCGCTAGTATTGTCCGTGCCGCGATAGTTAGCTTGTTAAGTATTGCAACCGCCTACTACGGTCGCGAATTCAAGCCGCTCATATTACTATTGTTCGCAGCAGCTATAACTGCCTATGCCAATCCGTATTATGTGTGGTCCGATATCGGCTGGTATTTATCATTCCTAGCCTTTTTCGGGGTCATGATTTTAGCCCCGCTGCTGCAGGTCAATTGGAGTGCACGATGGAAGGAATCAATCATCGCCTGTGTTGCACTCGAAAGTATTTGTGCCGAAATAATGGCCCTACCCTATATTTTGCATACGTTTGGTCAGATGTCGTTCGTGGGCATTATAGCCAACGTGCTGGTGGTCGCCTTTATCCCACTTGCCATGCTCCTGACGCTTATTGCCGGACTGGCCGGCATGTTGCTCGCACCTGTTGCGGGCTGGTTCGCTTGGCCAGCTACGCTCCTTATGACGTATATGCTCGATGTAGCAAATCTACTGAGTCATGTTCCGTATGCATTCAAGGAAGGCATTGGCTTCTCAACGAAGCAAATGCTTGGTTGGTATGTGGTAGTCGGATCGCTGGTGCTGGCTCTGAAGCGCAAGGCAGACATGTCAGAAAGTGATACAATAACAGAGAAGAAAAGCAAGGAGACAGATTTTGAGCGGACACTCCAAGTGGTCAACAATCAAGCGTGAAAAAGGCGCCAAAGACGCTGCCCGTGGCGCCGTGTTCACCAAACTCGGCCATGCCATTGCCATGGCCGCCCGTGACGGTATCGATCCGGACACCAATTTTTCGCTACGTTTAGCAATTGATAAGGCAAAGGCCGCTAATATGCCGTCGGCCAACGTGCAGCGGGCCCTTGATCGCATTAAGGACAAATCGGCTGCTCAGATGCAGGAAGTGTTGTATGAGGGTTATGGCCCGCAGGGCGTCGCCATCCTGGTCGAAGTTGCGACCGATAACTTGAATCGTACGTATCCGATAGTAAAGCTGGCATTCAGCAAACACGGGGGTAATATTGCTGAGAAGGGGGCTGTGGCCTTCCAGTTTGACCGTAAGGGCGTTATTCGCGTAACTGGCACCGGAGACGAGTTGATGATGCAGGCCCTTGACGCAGGCGCTAGCGATGTCCAGGACGATGATGGGTCTAGCCTCATCTATACCGACCCAACTGACCTGGCTAAAGTCCGTGATGCCTTGAAGGCAGCAGGACTGGAAATTACCGAAGCCGAATTAACCTATGTCCCTGGCAATACTGTGGAAGTTACCGACGAAGCCACTGCTGGGAAAATTATGCGCTTAATGGACGCCCTCGATGCCTGTGACGACGTCGTCAACACGCACGTCAATTTCGATATAGCTGAATCGTTACTTTAGGGGCAGAATGAAACTGTATCTATCGTCATATGGCTTCGGAAATCGACCAGAAGAAATACTTAAACTCGCTGGTGCTAATCTGAAAGTTGCTTCCATTATGAATGCTTACGATTATCAGGCCACAGAGCAACGCACTGTAAAGGGTAATGAACAGTTGGCTACGCTCCGCGAGCTCGGTTTTGAGCCGGAGGAAGTTGATCTACGTGACTACTTCGGAAAGTCGGGTGAGCTTGCGGCAAAGTTCCAGCTATTTGGCGTAACCTATGTCGGAGGGGGCAACACATTCCTCTTACGAACCGCTATGCAACTCAGTGGACTCGACAGAATACTTGTTACGCGTATACGCGATGATTCGCTCCTGTACGCAGGATCCAGCGCCGGCTCTTGCGTCCTGTCGCCGACGCTTGGACCGTTAGCTGTCATGGACGATCCCGAAGTAGTACAGCAAGTATATGGCGTGCCCGCTGTGACATCGGGGCTTGGAATATTGGAATACGTCTTCGTACCACATTACATGTCCGATCACCCTGCAAGTGATGCCGCTGAGAAAGCAGTCGATGCCATGGAAAAAGCTCAGATATCCCATATGGCACTCACTGACGGCGAAGTGCTAATTATTGACGGTGATGGTAGTGAAGAAACGGTCGTATCGTGAGGATACTTGGGATCGACCCTGGGACTGGAATCCTGGGCTTTGGCGTTATCGATGTAGATAAAGGTAAAGCGACGCTGGTGGATGCCGGCGTGATTCGTACACCGGTGCATGAGGACGACGCGGTACGCTTAGTAACGATTTTCGAGGAACTATCAGAGATAATTGCCAGCAACAAACCGACAATCATGTCGGTCGAAAAGCTGTTCTTCGCTAAGAACGTGACGACAGCTATGACCGTTTCGCAAGCCCGTGGCGTAGTACTGCTATGTGGGAAACAAGCTGGACTTGAAATATTCGAGTATACCCCGTTGCAAATCAAAATGGCCGTGACTGGCTACGGTAAAGCTGACAAAAAGCAGATCCAAGAAATGGTACGCGTGATCCTAGGTTTACAAGAAGTTCCAAAACCAGACGATTGTGCGGACGCAATCGCGGCCGCGCTTACCCAAGCCCAAACCGGCAAATATTAGAACAAGTGCTTGAGGCGGTCGGAGGTCCTAACGTGGTCCATTACGCCAGAACAGCTAGCGGGGTCGTTAGACATGTTGTACTGATGTGCCGACTTTGCCACAGTTTCGTATTCGTTATTCAGGGTGTCGTCATCAATTGCCCCAAAGCTGATCAGCAATCGGTCTTCGCTTTTGATGACCTCATTGGCGATCGAGGTTAAATCAGTCAGGTTTTGATCATTTAATACTATGTTGAGTTTGTTAGTGTCGTCGGCCACATACAACACGCGCTCATTGTTTTGAATGAAGTTAGGGCCAAGCGTCCAACCAATGTTGTTAAAGAATTGTTCCCAGGTGACCGCATCGTCGTGCACATGGACGACCGAATTAACCTTTTCGTGCATGTGTGCCCGCTGAGCTGGCACGATAGTTCCATTCACGGTACAAGCAGCAATCTCTTCGTAATACTGAGGGGCTTTGAAGTCTTCACGTTGACCGTTGATATACACAGCGAAGTTGGCATGATAATGCGTGTGATTAATAGAATAAGTAAAGAACCGTACGCTGAGTATTACGAGTGTTGCTAGAACCAAGCCAGACAAAAATAGTACCCATCTATTGCTAAAAACTGTCAGCTGTTTTCGCGCTGCAGGTTTAGGTACCTTTGCTTCGTGGACTATTTCTTTTTTAAGGCCATTTTTCATTATTCCAGTATAACTCATTGACTGTAAGCTGGCTGTGCCATAATAGATGTATGAATGTTCCTATATCAAGAAGCGATGTACTGCTAGTTAGTAAAATCTTATGATCGCGACACTTAACGGCGTAGTGAGTGAGAAGCTACACGATATGGTGGTGCTCGATGTGAACGGTGTAGGCTACGGCCTACAGGTTACTGCTGAAGATTTTAGCCGTATGAATACTGGTGATTCTGCTAAATTTTATATCCACGAGCATATCCGCGAACAAAGCTACGACCTGTTTGGGTTCGTACAGGTCGATACTAAAGCACTGTTTGAGCAGTTGCTGGGCGTTAAGAATGTTGGTCCTAAGGTAGCTTTAGCTGTTCTGGATATTGGTACTGCCCCAGGTGTGCGCGGTGCTATCGCGGCCGGCGATGTGAAGCTTCTGCAATCTGCTAAAGGGGTTGGCAAACGAGCCGCTGAACAGATCGTGGTTGAGCTGCGCGATAAAGTCGGGCTAATTAGTACCGACGCGGCCGAGAACATTGTCGGTCGGCCTGGTGTAAATGCCCAGGATGAGGCTTCTGAGGCCTTGATAAGCCTTGGTTACTCCCCACAAGATGCCACGGTCGCCTTGCAGAAGATTGATCCAGAGCTACCAGTAGAAGAACGTATCAAATTAGCGCTGAAAGGCTAAACCGATGATTCCAAACATAAAACTCGATGAAACTAGTTCGATACCCCAAATAGGGCTTGGGTTGTGGAAAGTTTCGCAGCAAGAGTTTAACGTCTCATTCGACGCAGCCGTCGCCAGCGGCTACCGGCATTTCGACACCGCTCAAGTGTATGGCAATGAGAATTACCTGGGTGAAGCATGGAAGCGCCACGGGTTGAAACGTGAGGACATATGGATTACAACCAAGATCCGTGTCGAGAACATAACGATTGGTCATACAAAACCTAGTTTCGAGAAGTCGCTCGACCGACTGCAAACGGACTATGTCGACCTCGTACTATTACATTTTCCAGTTGCCCTGATGCGTAAAAAAGCCTGGAAAACTCTCGAAGAAATGAAGGCGGCCGGTAAGGCCAAGACTATTGGTGTCAGCAACTACACCATTCGACACTTAGAAGAAATGAAAAAATATGCCGCCGCAATGCCCGCCGTTAACCAGGTGGAGCTGCATGTATTTTTGCAGCAGCCAGAACTACTGGCGTACTGTAAGGAGAACGGCATTGCTGTTGAAGCCTATTCGCCCCTCGCTCACGCCAGAGCAGGTGCCGAAGAGCCACTGTTACAGGAGCTTGCCCAGAAGTACGGCAAATCCTTTGCCCAGATAATGCTTCGTTGGTTGGTACAAAAAGACCTTGTAGTCTTACCTAAATCAGTTACGCCAAGCCGGGTTAAAGAAAACGCCGAAATATTCGACTTTGAATTAAATGAAGCGGACATGACGCGACTTGCTGGCCTAGACCGCGACCTCCGTACTTGTTGGGATCCGTCGCGTGCGCCGTAATCTCTTTGCGACAAGCGTAAGTATATTGCGCTATACTAAACAGTAATGATAGAACGAATTGTTGGTGCTGCTGTCCAAGATGAGACTCCTGAAGAACAGGAGCTCGAGAATAAATTAAGGCCGCATAATTTTGAGAGTTACATCGGTCAAGACCGTCTAAAACAAAACCTGCAACTGGCTATTACTGCCGCCAAAAAGCGCGGTGAAGCGCTGGATCACGTGCTTTTATACGGCCCACCGGGACTTGGTAAAACAACCATGGCTAGCGTGATTGCCAACGAAATGGGCGCCCAGATACGAATTACCTCTGGGCCAGCTATTGAACGAGCTGGGGATCTAGCGAGCCTGCTTACCAACCTTCAGGACGGTGACATATTATTTATTGATGAAATTCACCGGTTACACCGCAGCGTCGAAGAAGTACTCTATAGTGCGATGGAAGATTACAAATTGGATATTATTCTCGGTAAGGGTCCCTCAGCCCGTTCAATGCGGTTGGACTTGCCACAGTTTACGCTGATCGGTGCCACAACGCGCGCCGGAGCATTGGCAGCACCACTGCGAGATCGGTTTGGTCATACGCATCGTTTAGAGTTTTATAGCAACGAACACATGCAACAGGTAATCGCTCGAGCAGCGGGGATTCTCGATATCAAAATACACGAACCGGCGGCCCTCAAGCTAGCTGAACGAAGTCGGCAAACGCCCCGTATTGCCAACCGGCTCCTCAAACGGGTGCGCGACTATGCCGACGTAAACGGTGACGGCATTATTGATCTACCAATTAGCACTAAAGCGCTAGATTTACTCGAAGTTGATGAACTAGGGCTTGATCCCGCTGATCGTATGTTGCTGAGCGCCATCATCGAAAGCTATGATGGCGGTCCAGTCGGCGTTGAGACAATTGCTGCACTGACTGCTGAGGAGCGCAGCACGATTGAAGACTTCATCGAGCCATATTTGATGCAGATCGGCTTACTCGAACGGACACCACGCGGTCGCAAGGTGACTAATAAGGCTTATGTGCACCTTGGTAGGCCACCGAAGCAATCATCGGGAGATGTAAACCTGGTATAATTTAGGCAAGTATTATGGAACCAACAGATACAACACGACTATCACGAGAGAACGAAGAAGATAACCCGCTGCGGGTGATGAGCCCGGGTGAACGGGTTGTATGTAGCCTCAAGCGCCATCCTATCGGCTTGATCGGCGTGTATGCAACCTGTGGAATCTTGCTACTGTTACTGTTCGGGTTCATTGGCTATTTGCCGACACTCATACCAAATCTGAGCGCTACTGACAAAACGTATGCCTTCGTTGCAGCAGTAGCCGTGGCAGTACTAATATCGCTTTTTGGGTATATTGCAGTTATTATCTACCGGGGTAATCGCTGGATTGTTACCAGTGATAGCATCACGCAGGTCCAGCAGACCAGTTTATTCCATAAACAGACCAGTCAGCTCAGCCTAGAGAATTTAGAAGACGTCACTTTTGAACAAAGTAGTATTCTGCAGACGATATTTGGTTACGGTACGCTCAAAGTTGAAACTGCCGGCGAGCATTCTAAATTCCAGTTTCCTTACTGCCCATCACCACAAAAATGCGCCATCGACATTATCGAAGCACATGAAGAGTTCATGAACGAGAATCAGCGGCTCGGTCGCACTACGATCAACACATCCAATACTAGCCAGTAAATGTATGCACAGTGAGCCCACAGGTGGCGCTCAAGCAGGACTAGATTATTCCTGGAATGGATTGCTGCGTAGGTCACTGAAGAGCGTTTTTACGCTCACACTATTATCCTGCAATTGCTGCAGTTGACTCAGTACCTTGGGGTCAATGTGCGGAACGGAAGCTGTTTGACTTTTGGTGGCAACATCTGTCAATGACGGTTCGCTGCTATTGAGGACTTGAACCCGGTATACAATGAAACCGTAAATAACGGCAAAGAACAGGCAGAATAGAATTACTGTATAGCGCTTAACGTTCTCGATGAAATCGAGAACTTTTTCCTTAAAGGATTCTAAATTCATTTCATTCATGGCTTAATAAACTCGTTGATAACTAGAGTAAAGGCTACCATGTTAGGGCGAAGGTTATCGGGCTGCAAAACTATGCTTGATACCTGGGCAGTACGCCGGTTTTGTTCCAGCTTTTCCAAGAAAGTTATGAATTGGCTGTACGGTATGGTGGCCTCGGATGTTTGCTGAATAGTGATTTGCAGACTATACAATCCAGCACTACCACCTTTAACAGGCAGCAATTGGGTTAGGGAAGTCTTTGGGCTTGCCGTGGAAGGTGCTGCGCCGGAAGGTGGCGTACTAGCACCAGCGCCAGCTACACCACCAAGAGTCGAGAGTGGAAAGGTTACCGAGCTTAGTCTTGTAATGCCGCTAGCGGCAGCAAGCTTAGTGATTTCCAGCACTGCCTGAGCTTGGTCCTTATCTTGCGGCACAATTGCTTTGGCGGTTGCTTCAAAGCCTGCATACTGGGCAACCTGTTTTTTGGCATTCTGTAAGCCGGTTTGTTGACTAGCTATCACTTGGCTCTGAAGCTTCAAATCAACCAGGTGTTTTGCTTTGCTTTTGAGTAAACTGTTGACTTGATACGTGCCACCAATCACACCAATGAATAATACGGCTACAAGTCCAATCATGATGTAATAGACGCGCTTAGTACTCATTTGGTCGTGCCTTTGCTGTTGATAAACAAGTAGGGATTGCTGTTCGCAAACAGTGCCCGAATTTGAACCGCGCAAGGATACTCAGCATTTTGAGCCGAGTTGGTACAGGTAATGCTGAGAATGTCGGCTTTAGAAAATATTTTATTGGCAGGGTCTTCTAAATTAACTTGTAGCTGGGTGGCAGTGGCATAATCTTTAGCTGCAGCAGAAATATCGATCCCGCCAGAAGTTTGGTTGATTGTGAGCCCAGTTAGGATGGCGTTAGAAGGTATGACCGTCGCAATTTGTTTGAGCAACTTCGAGAATAATACTTCCTTTGATAATACTTGTACAACTAATTTAAAGTCACTAGAGAGTTCTTTTACTTGCTTTTCAGTACCTTGTAGATTTTGATCAGCGAGCTGCTGTTCTGCAGTTATGACCTGTGCACTGTACGAATTAGATGATTTTTGCAAGGTTGCCATACCGTATGTAGTGATTGCACCAAGCCCAACGAGCCCAACCATAATCGCGAGGGCCCAGTGTAGTAGTGTCGTGTTGCGTGAGCCGTAGACATAATCTTCTTTGACAGTTGGGGGCAGCAAATTGATCATTAAGCTGCACCACCAATTTGAATTGTAGTCGGTTGAAAGCTACTCATGATTTCAACACCTCTTTGGGGTTGATTAAAGCCAAGCCGGCGGCGGTGGCATACATCGGTTTGTCAGCCGTACTTGGTATCTGTAGTTTTTTGTAACTAAAATACTGCCACGGTTCACAATGTCGAACAGGCAATCGTAACGCTTCGGTCATGTATTCGGTTAGTCCTGGCATGTTTGCGCCACCGCCAAGCGTGATAACTTGCGTAACAGGTTTGTCTGCACCATAGCGCTCATCGTAGTACCGGATCATCCGGCGGATTTCTTTGACGATCTGATCGAGTGTCGGCGTTAGAGCATCCTTAATTTCCTTCTGTTTTTTGCTGAGGCTGAGTCCATATTTGTTTTTGATTATATTTGCTTCAGCTTGTGTAACATTTAGCTTTGACTTGATGGAGCTGGTAAATACTGCGCCGCCGCCCTGAACGGTACCCGTTACCAAAATAGTTTTGTCGAAGATGCTGATGTCTGACGACTGCGAGCCAAAGTCGATAATGACACTGGCGCCAGCACTCTGTTTATCAACAGAGAATAACCGCGAACAACCACCGAGGGTTGTTTCGACTAACACCGCTTCCAAGCCTAGAATACGGGCCAGGGTTAAGTAAGAGTCAACAATTTTTCGAGGGACCGCGACCGCAAAAACCTCGGTCGTCTCTTTGTCGGATCGAATAATCGAGTAATCGAGGTAGAGTTCTTCGATCGGCATCGGGATGTATTGCTCAGCCTCTAACTGGACGGCATCAGCCAATTCCTTGGGTTTGAGGGACGATAGGCTAATAGCTCGCGTGAAGGTCCGGTAAGCTGGCAGGGCCATGGCCACGCGTCGAGTAGTGATGTCGCCGACAAGTCCATCTTTGAACATAGCAACCATAGCTTTAGCTACAACCTCTGGTTGGACAATCTCGCCGTTATCAATAGCTGTGCGGTCAAAATGAGTCGTGCCATAACCGATTATGGTCGGTTTGGCTCCTAGCGTCTCCGCATCCAGCTGCATCACCTTTAGGGAGCCAGCACCAATATCGAGACCGAATAGCGGCTTGTGTTTGAAAAAATAATTGGTTTTAGTTGTGCTGCCCATCTAGCAATTGTCTCTTTTCTCTGGTGCTAAGTATACCAGAAAGGCTTATGTTTATATGCAACAAGCACGCTGAAGCTGAGCCATGAAAAAGCCCGGGTAAACCCGGGCTTTTTGGTAGGAGCGTGAACTGTCTAGTTCAGGCTGTCGACAGTAATGTCTGTAGTGCTGCCTTCTTGCTTAGCAGTCAGCTTGTAGGCCGCACAGTCAGTGGTTGCGTTGTCACAACCAAGTGGTGTCGGTGCGTAGGCGTACTTGTTCGCCGTAGAAGCAGTAGCCAAAGAGAAGTCTGAACCCTTAGGATCACGGAGAGTCTCTTTATCCATTCCCTTCAGGTTAGCCGCAGTCCAGGTGACATTGGTTCCGCTGTTGGTGCCCAGGTCGGTAGACGTTGGGTAACGGCCGTTGTTGGCGTTGTAGGCCTCTAACTGGCTTTGGAATGTCTTAAGGTCCGTTGTGCGCTCGGTGTTGCGCGCCTTTTGTTGAATACCGTTGTACGTTGTAATCACGAGACCGGCCAAGATACCGATAACGACGATTACGATCAAAAGTTCCACAATTGTGAAGCCCTTGTTTTGTTTTTTCAGTGAGATCATAAGGACCCACCCTCCTTAAAATAATATTTTTACTTATGACCTTTATACGAGATAAAGTATCTGTACATGATTATAAGCATAACCGGTACGGCGTCAAGCTTTTATCACCACTGATAGCACCGAACTGTTGTGCTAACTACTACCGATATTCTTTGATAGTGAGGCGATTGGTCCCATCACACTAGCGGCGATCAGGCCGACCGCACCACCCAGGAAGATAATCATCACTGGTTCAATGATGGCCGCCAGGCCATCAATCATCGTGCCAACCTCTTCTTCATAGAAATCGGCAACCTTCAAAAGTACGGTGTCGGTCTGACCGGTTTCTTCACCGACGGCAAGCATCTGCGAAACGATTGGCGGGAAGTGTTTGCTCTCGCTTAGGGGCTCGCTGAGCTGTTTACCGTTGCGTACGGCCTGTGCCGCGTCCTTTAGTTCTTTTTCGATCACTTTATTACCGATGGCACCACCGGTTACGGCTAATGCATCAAGTACACTCACGCCGGATGACATTAGTGAGGCAAAGGTTCGCGAAAAGCGCGCGATGGCTATCTTTAAAATGATTGTTTTGAAGATAGGTAACCGTAGCAGCATGCCATGGAACCAGAACTTACCACGTGGTGTTTTGATGTAACGACGGAAGTATATCCCCGCGACTACTCCAAGCCCCAATATGAAGAATAGGTTAGGGAGTTTATTGAGCCCAGGAATCATACCAATGAGTGGAATGTGCCGAATAACAGATGAGCTGACGCAAAACTGGCTGACATCAAGCATGTACTGTGTGTAAATTGGCAATTTAGCATTCGGGCCACCTAAGCTAGTGAGAATCGCGCCCAGCTTAGGTACGATGACCAGCATGATGCCAAAAAATGCGAGCACGGTAACACTCAAGATTACAATCGGATACATCATGGCGCTTTTAATCTTTTTACGTATACTAGCGTCCTGTTCAACCTGAGTTGCCAAGCGTTTGAGGATTTCATCAAGGATACCGCCGTTTTCGCCGGCGCGGACCATGTTCACGTATACCTCACTAAACACATTTGGATATTTCGCAAACGCGTCACCAAGTGGTGCTCCACCCTCGACTTCGTGAGTTATGCCGGCAACGACTTCACGTAAATACAAACTCTCGGAATCAGCTTGTAGCGCCGACAAAGAACGGGCCAATGGCACGCCGGCCGAAATCATCGTTGAAAGTTGACGAGTAAAGATTACTAGATCAGAGAGCTTTATTTTCTTAGAGGGTCCAAAGAAGCCACCACCTTTTGCCTTGTCAACTTTGATGACTAATGGGTGCAAACCTTGTTTTTTTAAATTTGCGGCAAATGCTTCCTTGTTTTTAGCCTCACCATGCCCGGTAATAGCTTTGCCATCCTTGAGTGCTTTATAAAAGAATTTCATGCTTCCTGTGCCGTTACCCTAAGTACTTCGCCGATGGTAGTCTCGCCGCGGAGGGCTTTGACTAACCCATCAACCTGCATCGTTACCATGCCTTCTTTGATAGCTAAGTTTTCGATGGAATCACTGGTGCTGCTGCCAACAATCTGATGCTGAATAGTCTCAGTGTTGTTGAGTACTTCGTAAATACCGATCCGGCCACGGTAGCCAGTGTGATTGCAATTCTCACAACCATCCTCATGCGCAT
This sequence comes from Candidatus Saccharimonadota bacterium, assembly GCA_014377695.1. Taxonomy (GTDB): domain Bacteria; phylum Patescibacteriota; class Saccharimonadia; order Saccharimonadales; family UBA4665; genus JACMPA01. The sequence continues at coordinate 28,744 of JACMPA010000024.1, read as the reverse complement.
TAAATAGGCGGCCAATACCGTGATCACTGGTACTTAACTCGTCAGCGGTCGACTTCATGCCTTTGCCAATGCCGTCGGCCAAAGCCTCTTTTTCATATACTTGGAGCTTTTTCATAATGCCGGTTTCTTGCAGGTGGAAGATTTTATCAATTTGAGTAAGCATCGTTGCGTCGGGTTCGAATGCCTCGCGGCAGTGCGAGCAGAGTCGCCGGACGAGTCGCTGGCCGAGCACGACGCGGACCGTTGATGCAATTAAGAAGGGCTCGACGCCCATGTTTAATAGACGAGGTAAACAGGTGGCGGCGTTATTAGTGTGAAGGGTACTGAACACTAAGTGTCCTGTGAGTGCTGCCTGCACGGCCAAGTCAGCAGTTTCGCCGTCACGGATCTCACCAACCATGATGATGTTCGGGTCTTGGCGCAGTAGGGCGCGTAAACCGTTCGTAAAAGTCATGCCGGCGATTGGATTTACTTGGACCTGATTTGCGCCAACCACCCGATACTCCACCGGGTCTTCCACTGTAGAAATATTTACGTTGGGCGTATTGAGCATGGTTAGGACGCTAAATAGCGTCGTTGATTTGCCTGAACCAGTCGGTCCAGTCACGAGCACCATGCCGTGCGGCTGAGCAATAGCGTGCTTCAAGCTCTTTAGGGCATCACCCCAGAATCCTAAGTCCTCGAAGGTCGCCGCCTTGGTGGATTCGTTCAAAATACGCATAACGACCTTTTCACCATCGACAATCGGCAGGGTAGAGACGCGAAGGGCGTAGGTTAGTCCACCGACTTCTACTTTAAAGCGACCATCTTGCGGCGCGCGGTGCTCGTCAATCTTTAAATTACTGAGGATTTTGATACGTGAAACAAGGGCACCTAATACTTTACGGGGGAGCTTGTTGGCTTCGCGCAGCATGCCATCGATGCGGTAACGTACGATAACGAAACCTTCACGCGGTTCGATGTGAATGTCGCTTGCGTTCGCCTTCACACCATATTCAATAATCAAATTCACTGTCTGGGCAATCGGTGAGTCTTCAGCGACTTCGTCTTCACTGACAACTTCTTCTTCGACATCGGCAGCCGCTTCATCGGATATAACTTTTGTAAGCTCACTACTGATGTTGCCACGGTATTGATCCAGGGTTGCTTGGATCATCGTGGCCGGGGCAATAAATATCTTGAGCTCGTTCCCGAGCTGTTTGTGCAAAAAGTTTAGGGCCTGGATGTCATCCGGATCCTCCATTGCAATCGATATCTCACCATCTTTCTCGGCCTCGAATACTACTGAGCGGTATTGGCGGGCGATACGTTCTGGCAAAGCTTTAAGGATCTCACGCTTAACTTCTTTAGCATTGAGCTCGATGAAGGGCACTTCGATCTCATCAGCGTACAGCTTGGTTAACTCCTTCTCGGTAAGCAGGTTGTTACTGATAACCAAATCTTGTAACGGCTTCTTTTCTTGTTGTTCTTGTTCGCGGAGCGTTGTTAACTGTTCGGCAGTGAACCTGCCGGTTGCATTCAACAATTTCTCCACCAACGAATCTGGTATACGCATGTTTATTTCGGAGTTTTAAACTTCACCCATCCTGGCCACATTTTAGCAGTCACAGCCATAAAACGTAAGCAGTATCTTTGTTGTAAATTTGTGAGGACTGTCCTCCCAACGTATACTTAGCCATATGCCACGGAAAAATGCCACTAAGCAAGATGTTGCCGACACCTATCAGCATGTCTATGCTCGCGGGCATAGTAAGCATCGTGTTTTCATTGATGAACAAGATTACATTACTTTTCTAAACTTATTCGAGCGGTATTTGTCACCACAAGAGGCAAAAGATCCCTATGGCATACCGTACCCCAATTTCTTCAACAAGGTCGAACTGCTAGCCTACGTATTGATGCCAAATCATTTCCATTTGTTGATATATCAGCATCAGCCAGGGATGATGTCGAAATTCATGCAAAGTGTGCTCACGAGCTACAGTCATTATTTTAATAAAAAGTATAGGCGCTCCGGCTCTTTATTTGAGTCACGCTATAAAGCTTCGATGATTAGTGACCCGGCATACCTAGAACACATATCACGTTATATACACCTTAATCCTAAGGCGTGGCGGGAATATGAGTACTCTAGTTTGACGTATTATTTGCAACGCGATGAGGTAGCCTGGATTCGACCAAAACGCATCATAAGTCTTTTTAAAACACCAGAACAATACTTGATCTTTATGGAAGACTATGTAGAACAAAAGAAGTTAATGGACATTTTGAAACAAGAATTAGCGAACTAAAATACGGTAGAAAACATTTAGGGAGGACTGTCCTCCCTAAATGTAATTAATGTGGAAATTTGGTTGCGCTGTTTGCTGAATGCTTGATATACCTGTGGGCACAACATTAATTTGCAGGTGAGTTTTAGCTCCCTACGCACTACGAAAGGATAAACGAATGGCAAAGAAGAATACTGAGGACAAGACAATCCAAGACACCTCTGGTAGTGATGGCAAGAGCAAGGCTCTCGGCCTAGCCCTAGAAACAATCGAAAAACAATTTGGCAAAGGATCCATCATGAAGATGGGTTCAGCCTATGCAACCAAGGTTGAATGCATTCCTACTGGCTCGATCTCACTTGACCTCGCTCTCGGCGGCGGCATTCCAAAGGGGCGCGTTATCGAGATTTATGGACCAGAATCATCTGGTAAGACCACACTTACGCTCCATGCAATCGCTCAATGTCAAAAAGCAGGGGGGACGGCTGCATTTATCGATGCTGAGCACGCTCTCGACCCAGGCTACGCCAAGCGCATCGGTGTGGACGTCGAGAACTTGCTGCTTAGCCAGCCTGACAACGGCGAGCAAGCACTCGAGATAGTCGAAACACTGGTTCGTTCTAACGCCGTCGACATAATCGTCGTCGACTCCGTGGCTGCATTAGTACCACGCGCCGAGATTGAAGGCGACATGGGTGATGCACAGATGGGCCTACAAGCTCGTTTGATGAGCCAAGCGCTTCGGAAGCTCACCGCAGTCATCTCGCGTAGTAAAGCGACTGTTATATTCATTAACCAGCTGCGTATGAAGATCGGTGTCATGTTCGGCAACCCAGAAACGACTACCGGCGGTAACGCGCTCAAGTTCTACGCCTCAGTCCGCTGCGACATCCGCCGCATTGGTCAGATCAAACAGGGGGATGCCATTATCGGCAACAGAACTCGGGTCAAGGTAGTCAAGAACAAGATCGCACCGCCGTTCCGCGAAGCGGAGTTCGACATCATGTACAACCAAGGCATCAGTCGTACCGGTGACATTCTGGACTTAGCAACCGCCCGCGACATCGTGGAAAAATCTGGCGCCTGGTTTGCCTACAACGACGCCAAAATCGGGCAGGGACGTGAGGCTGCGAAGCAATACCTCCAGGACAACCCAGAAGTCATGGAAGAAATTGCCGCCAAGGTAACGGATGCTGCCGCAGCTGAAACCGCCAAGGTATAACTAAATGAAGCAGGCAGTCATTCTTCACGGTACTGGTAATAATCCAAACGAATTTTGGCAGCCTTGGCTGGCTCAGAGCCTGCAGCACCGCGGTTTCGCGGTGCTGCACCCAGAGCTTCCGAAGAATACTACGCCTAATCGTCAGGTGTACAATGACTTCTTGTTCGACCAAGACTGGGACTTCACGGAAAATGTGCTTTTCGGGCATTCTTCAGGGGCTACTACTGTCTTTAATTTTCTGATGGATGATAGATGCCCGCACATTAAAGCAGCGGTCCTGATAGCCAGCTTTACGGAACTTTCACCGGGTATTATTGACGCAAGCTGGTATGAGTCTGGTCAGTTTGACCATCTCTTTTCTCCGAATGGGTTCGACTGGGAGTTTATAAGAAGTAAATGTGACGCATTTTATTTCGTGCATGGCAGTGACGATCCGTATTGCTCTATAGATGTCGCGCGCCAGATCTGTAGCGAGCTGAACGGCAAATTCATCGTTATTGATGGGGGTGGTCATCTAGGCGGTTCATCTGACCTTACGGAGCTGCCTTCGATGCTCAAGCTACTCGAATTTGATGCAGTGGTTTAATGAAAATCACTAAGATAACCCAACAGGTTAAAAGAAAAAGGCGCTACTCTGTCTTTGTGGATGAGATCTATTCGTTTGGCTTGAGCGAGAACGGTTTGCTGGATAGTGGAATCGCCATCGGCCAAGAGCTAGATGAGGCAAAGCTGCAGGCCTATAAGCTGCTATCGGACAACGACAAGCTATATGGCTTGGCGTTAAGATACGCGGCCATGCGGCCGCGTAGCGCTTGGGAGATGCAGCTCTATATGAAGCGCAAGGACTTCCCTGCACCACTCATTGAACAAATTACGAACAAGCTCACTAGAATTGGCATGCTTGATGACGCCAAGTTTGCTGAGATGTTTGTGCACGATCGACGGCTGCTCCGCTCTTCAAGCAAGCGAAAAATCCAATTAGAACTTCAAAAGAAGCATATTGCAAGCGAAACTATTCAACAGGCACTTGGTGAAGACGAAACTGATGAACCAACTATGCTCAAGGACATCATCACTCGTAAGCGGCAGCAATCTAAGTTCCGTGAGGATGATTTAAAACTGATGCAATATTTAGCGCGACAAGGCTTCGGGTATGGTGATATCAAACATGCCTTGGAGGAGTTGGCCGAAGAGGCTTGAGTTCAGGTGTTGCAACTACATGCTGCGCGTCACTGGCACGCAATCTGGTTTAACCAGCCAGAAGACAATCGCCCTGTATTCAGCTTAACGAGCACTCACGAAGTCTGCGGAAGTGTCCCCGGCCGCCCAACTATCGGCAGTACTCGAGGCAGCGCTATATTGCGCCTGTATGCCAGAAAGCTGGCTCATTGCAGAGTCGGCCATGCTGGTTAGCGCAAAGTAGTAACCGCCGAAGACAAACAGTAGCCCAAGGAAAAGTTTCATCTAAAATGTATACCAGACAAATCGTTGACAAACAAGCACTAGCATTGTAATACTAGTATTACAATGCTAGATAATGGATCAAGCAATGCCCGCAGCAGGCAGAGGGGCCCGCTTTAGTAGTTCATTGATAATGACCCTCTTTTGGGTGATTTCAACAATCTGTGAGCGATCTATACTCAAACTACCCCCCGTAAAGCTTCGTATAATCGATTGGCTGGCATACAGTTTTTGAATAGTCATCGATCCGGTTTCAACGGCGAAATCTCCTACTTTACCAACCTTTTCTTTATCAACAGTTTCGATTGGTTTACCAATTAATTCAAACTGTAGTTCCAATACCTTACGCAGGCGTACTAACTCAGATTCCTCAACTAGTACGTTATGATCATCAATGACAATTCCCTGCGGAATAATATCGCGGATATCTTGGTAGAGCAGGATGAGTTCTTTGTTTTCGAAGAGATCATTGCAGTAAAAGCCCTCTATTTTGAGATTGTCAGGGTTGATAATCGGTGTAACGGCAGTTGCTACTTGGCCACCAGTACGGAGGCTCATCACAGGTCGATTGGTTATCGCGGCGCTTAACTGCAGCATATGCGTAGTATATCGCTATTTTTCGCGCTCGGCGTGATTTTTGATAGTTTGGGCGATGCTGTCTTGCAGGCCTTTAAGTTGTTCGATGTCGGTCAACCGTATCGAGGCAACGACGTCGGCATGAACATGCTGGTCGTCCTCGCTACGGACTTGAAAAAAGTCCAAACGCGGGATATCACCGTCAACAGATATAAAGACACTCGTGCCATCCATACAAACTGTTGGTACTAAGAAGTTGAGTTGTAGTTGTTTCGGGTTCATACCCCTAGTATAGCTCAGTCCGTCGAGTGAAATGACTCAAATGCCAGTCATTTTACAAACCGCTGCTGCTTGCATATGATTTTAGGATGTCCTAAAATCACTCGCAATGAAAGTAATGCAGCAGATAACAGCAGGGGTGATTGCCGCGTTTTTGCTTGTGCTCTCACTACCGGTCACTACCAACGCTGTCAGTACTCCGGCCCCTGCGCTACCTGCTGTAAGTATCAGAGAAGTCAAAATTACAGGTGATGAGTTTATTGTAGTACGAGCTAATCAAGCGATTTCTGATCTGAGTGCTTACTGGCTGGGTTATTCAAGTAATGATACGGCTACAAACATCGTGCCGACCCAACAAATGCCAGCAATAGCACTTCAGAGCGGCCAAGCAGTACTGTTTACGAGCGATGCCGCTCAAACTTGTGATGCGGTCTACACTGCTAAGCTCTCGGTTAGCCTTAGCGACACGAAAGGCGCATTACAACTTCGCCAACTTATAAACATCGATAAGAATACCTCAACGTTTACGACGATTGATAGCGTTAACTGGATTAAGCCAAGTACAACCGACAAGACACCAGTGATCGATAATTTGGATCTGCGCAAGGAGGGCACTTTGGCGTTAGCAGTTTGGTATCACGATGCAACTACTGCTGGTACGGGTTGGGCGGTCGGTAGCTTTGCGAACTGTACCTTGAATGTACCCCAGGTTCTAACTGGCGGTACGACTACACTGCAAACGTATACTTGGCCAAATAGCGCAGCTGGGCCGCCAGCGGTTATTTTGAGCATTGCGGCTGATGACAGCGCATCTACATCACCAACACCCGTAATTCCCGCAAGTGATATTGGTCTCGCGCCTCCTCAAATTACCGAAGTCTTGCCCAATCCAATGGGCACCGGTACAGATACAAGTGATGAATTTATCGAGCTGTATAATCCGAACCAAAAATCATTCGATCTCAGTGGATTTATTCTCCAGACCGGCGCGACAACTAAACACAGCTATACATTCCCAGCCGGAACATCACTGGCGGCTAGTTCGTTCGTGGCCTTCTACTCTGCCGACACTGGTTTGAGCCTGAGTAATACCTCGGGTGCAGCGGATTTGCTTGATCCACTCGGTGCACTGCTTACGCAAACCGATCAGTACGGGACTGCCAAGGATGGCCAAAGTTGGGCTGTAGCCAAAGGAACGTGGTACTGGACACTGCAGCCAACACCCGGCAAAAGTAATACGATTGCCCAAGCATCGACCTCGACTGGTGCATCATCTAAAACTAAATCTACGAAGACTAATGCTGCTGCAGTAAAGGGCGCCACGATCAGCAAGGCACCTAAGACTGCAACGCTTGCGAACGCTACTACACCGACTGAGGCGGAGCAGCTCACTCCGATTCACCCATGGATACTTGCGGTGGTGGCCGGACTCGCGGTAGCATATGGTGTATATGAGTACCGACTTGATTTGGCGAACTTCATCCACCGGCTTAGACGACACCGCACGCCTAGCCGAGTCGTTGGGTAGCCGTTTGCGTGGTGGTGAGGTTATTGAACTCGTCAGTGACGTCGGCGGCGGCAAAACAACATTCGTAAAAACTCTTGCTAAAGGGTTTGGTAGTGCGGATGCAGTCGCTAGTCCAAGCTTCACGATTTCCCGTGAGTATGTGTCGGGAGACAAAATAATGTATCACTTTGACTTCTACCGCTTAACTGATCCGGGAATCGTTGCAAATGAGCTCGCTGAGGCTGTAGGCGACAGAAAGGGCGTGGTGGTCGTGGAGTGGGCCAATATCGTTGAAAACGTATTGCCCGTTGAGCGTGTAACGATTAACATCAGAAACACCGGTGATACAACGCGCGAACTTGAACTTTTGTATCCCGATTCATTAGCCTACCTAATACCGGATAATGCTTAACATGTTAATTATTACGATTCGGACTGATAAACCGGAAGCGGAGATAGGTTTGTATAGTAATAGTGAACAACTCGCCTATCACACCTGGGAGGCTCATCGCCAATTAGCCGAGACGCTGCATATGACACTGGAGCAGCTTTTGAAAGATAATTATAGAAATCTCCACGACATCGAGGGCATTGTGGCTTTTAAGGGTCCAGGTAGTTTTACGGGTCTCCGCATTGGTATCACAGTTGCCAATGCGCTGGCTTACAGCCTGAGTATTCCGATAGTATCCAATGAAGACCCAGAGTGGTTACAGGCAGGTATCACTCGATTACTGTGCGGCGAAACCGAGAGTATCGCCATGCCTGAATACGGTGCCCTTCCGCATATCACTGCTCAAAAAAAGTAAATATTCGAAAAGCTTGACACTAAGCTCGAGCAGGATATAAAATTCATACACATCCAATCAAATCAAAAATACAATTCAAAACAAACAGAAAGATGAGACGAACATCATGCTGAGAAGACTCCGTGGATTAATGGCCGCTGGTATCATTGCCGCCGCACCACTTATTACCTTACTGATGCCAGGCATTGCACATGCGGCAACCTACAGCTGTGTGTGGACTGGCGGTGGAGTAGACTCTAACTTTAGTACCGCTACGAACTGGTCAGGTTGCAACAGTGCGGCACCGACTGCTCTAGACACTAATGACTTGATATTCCCAGTAACGGCAACGAATCTAACCCCAGTAAACGATTTAGTCGCAGCGACCTTCAACTCGATTACCTTCAGTGGCACGGGTAGTGCTGGATATGCCATTAGTGGCACGGCTTTTACCTTGGGTGGCGACATCACGGATACGTCGGATCGTTCTAATTCAATTGCCAATGACGTCGTGGTAAACGGTGCACGAGCGGTGACACTCAGTAACAGCAACGTACTAATATTGACCGGTACGGTGAGTGGAACTGGCTCAGTAACACTCAACGGAACGGACGGCTCGCTCTCATTTGTCGGTCCTGTCACGATGACGGGGTCAATGACAGTTACTAGCGGTGTCTTACAGATGCAAGCTAGAAGTTCGGCAGATGCCACACTATCTAGCGTAACCGTTGCTAGTGGTGCTACGTTTGCCTACGACGCATTCCAAAATTCTGGCGTGTCTACGTATACGCTTTCGACGCCAATTACTTCGGCTGGTGGTACATTGGACTTTGGTACCCCGACCGGTACTGGCACGGTGCTCAACTTAACGGGACTCATCAACTTGAGTGGTGACACAAACGTGGCAGTGACTGATGGCACGGTTGTACATGTCAAAGGCTCACTACACGGCCCAGGGTTCAAGCTTACCACTGCAAACAGTGGTGCAGTACTTAATGAGAGCACTGACAATACTACTAGTACGCCCAGCGGTGATATACACGCCGTTGCAGGGGCAGCTACGACCGCTGCTACCACGACTACACCAGGCACCCCAAACACGGGCTTCAATCTCAACCCTTCTAAGCCGATACTCTCATTAGTAATAACTCTCTTGGCGGCAGGAAGTATCCTTGGTGTTGCCCGAGTCACACGCGGCATAGCTAGCCGACCTTAACGCCATCAAACAGAAATAATCATGCCGGGACAGCAATTGATCAATGACTTTACGCCGCGGGCGCAACTGCGCCCGCTTAGTCATGCTGTTGAATCTGCTATGTATGTTCCACGGCCAACTGCTGGGCATTCTCGTAAATTATTTCAAGACGTCTCACAGGTTCCAGGGTTTCAGTTCCCAGCTGCACTTAATGCACCGACGCAACTACCCGCACCAGGAGCGATGCCGAATAATTTGGTCGAAGCGCATACGCAGATGCCTGGCAATCCTGGGCCGGCTCCAGCTGATCTGCAAAAGCCAGAACCTTCGGAGGTTTCAATGCGCCAACCCGTCACTGTACAAACAACCCGGCCCGAGTCAGAAATAGCGTGGTCGGATGTTCCGGTGCCGGAAAGGGTCGAAATACACCGTACATTCGCACCACCGGCAAAGCCCCCTCGCCCGGGAGTTAGATTATTCAAACTAAAACCGCGCGCATTCACGAGGCGTGTGCTTCGGGCAGTCAAAGCTATGCCGTTGCAGCAGCAGCTGCTGACGGGTATGGCGGCGGTAGTGCTGGTGATTGGGCTAGGCATAACGTGTAAGGGTTTCCAGAGCAATGGCCTGGCGCAGGCGCAAGCTGCTCGGGCTAGCATCGCACAAGCTGCGCCGGCTACAACGACTGATTCAGTTGAAGGTGCGGTCGTCGATAATGCGCCCAGTACTGCCCCAGTTACCGCTGAGACTCTACGATCGTATCAGGTTGCTCCAGACGCGGCGCGCTATATTCGTATTTCTAAGCTAGGCGTTTTAGCACGAGTGTTACAGGTAGGTATTACTAAGGATGGAGCACTTGCCACGCCAACGAATGTTTTTGACACAGCTCGCTATAGTTCCAGTGCTAAGCCAGGCGAGCCTGGAGCAACGTTGATTGATGGCCACGTCTCGAGTTGGACCACAAACGGGGTATTCTACGGAATAAAGAATCTAGTAGCTGGTGATTCTATCGAAATCGAACGAGGTGATGGTAAGAAATTAGAATATACAGTGGTCAAAAGTGTTACATATCCAGTTGATGCAGTAGATATGAACGCACTATCTCGTCCAATTGATGCAACTAAGTCTGGGCTGAACTTAATAACCTGTGGCGGCAAATATGATTCCAAAAAAGGGGAATTCAGCCAACGCATCGGTGTCTTTGCCAAATTAGAGGAACAATCTATATGAGTGGGGTTATTAAGCAGATGAGTCAAAATCATCAACGATTACCACAGCACGCGTCAGGTCTGCATGTCCGCATCGGGCAGCCGATTCATGATGTTATAGCCAGCCACCATATACATACCCAACAGCCCATAACTCCGGCTCCAGGGCGACTCATTCAAGATGTGATAGCGGCCAGTCAGTCGGTGTTCAATGAGAATACTGCGCCGGTAGTCCCAGGCCAGAGACTGCAACGATCACAAGTGTTACACCGTCAGGCAGCAATGCAGCAGCAACGATTATTAGCTATTCAACCGACCGACGTACTGCCAACCGCTATCGCTGACGCAGCAAATAATTCAAACGTCACAAGACGTAAACGGTTTTACCTACTTCGAATATGGTCCTAAAGGGCTTTCGGTGATTGACGATGCCTAAGCAAACGGCGTATATTTATCAGTAGGAATTACATTTGAGAGACTGTAATCCAAAAATACCGAATTCTTAAATTTAACTCGAATACCAGATAGATTGCACAGACTAAACAGGTTAAGGTGGCTAGAGAAGTGATAGCGATGCCACTCGTGTGTCTATCTGACGATAGAAAGGACGCATATGCTACCTGCATTGCTCGCTGTTATTGGAATCGTTGCTGGCTTTGGTGCCAACACCGTAATTATGCAACGGAAGATTGGCTCCGCCCAGGACGAAGCTTCCAAAGAATTATCAAAGGCCAAAAAAGAGAGTGACAAATTACTCGATCAAGCTCGTGAGCAAGCCGCCCAGGTGGCCGAGGAAGCCCGCCGCGATGAACAAGCCCGCCGCCGTGAGATTAAAGACCTCGAGAACCGCTTAATTCAGCGTGAAAGTTCGCTTGATAAAAAACTCGATGAGCTCGACAAACGTAATGAGGGTCTTCGCCGTGGCGAAGACGAAGTTGAGGCTCTCAAAAACGAGATTCGTGACATCCGCATTAAACAGCAGGATAAACTAGAGAAAATCGCTAAACTATCGAAGTCGGATGCAGCTGACAAACTAATGGAAATGACCGAGCGTGATATCAAGCAAGATCTCGTTGGGTTGGTCAATAAGCTGCAGAACGAAGCCAAGGAAGATGCCGAAGATCGGGCTGCGCTCGTTATTGCAACTGCCATGGAACGCATGGCCAGTGAAGTCACGGCTGAGCGCACCGTAACGAGCCTTAAGATGGAAAACGAAGAGATGAAGGGCCGAATCATTGGCAAAGAAGGTCGTAACATCCAAGCCCTACAACGTGCTACCGGAGTAGATATTATGGTTGATGATACCCCCGGTTACATCGTACTAAGCTCGTTCGATCCAGTTCGTCGTGAAGTAGCCCGTATGGCGCTCGAGATGCTCATGAAGGATGGGCGTATTCATCCGGGACGTATTGAAGAGATTGTCGAAAAGGCCCAAAAGAATGTCGAAAAAGAAGTCATTCGCGCTGGCGAGGACGCTGCCCGTGAAGTTGGCGTAATTGGTATTCCAAAAGAAGTGTTACACCTACTTGGTGAATTAAAATATCGCACTAGCTTCGGACAGAATGTGCTCAAGCACAGTACCGAGATGGCTCACATTGCCGGTATAATCGCTGAAGAGCTTGGTGCGGACATCAAGACAACTAAGTATGCGGCGCTTGTCCACGACTTGGGTAAGGCTTTATCGCACAAAATGGAAGGTAAGCACCACCACATTAGTGGTGAGATGCTACGTAAATATGGTGCACCCGAAGAAGTTGCTTTAGCGGCTGAACAGCATCATGATGATGTTGATGCAACAAGTGTTGAAGCGTTGATTGTCCGGGTGTGTGATGCAATTAGTGCCTCCCGCCCCGGTGCCCGTAATGTGAGCGCCGAAAACTTCGTCGAACGCATGAGAGATCTCGAGAACATTGCGAACAGCTTTAGTGGGATCGAAAAGTCCTACGCTATCAGTGCTGGTCGTGAAGTCCGAGTGTTTGTCCGACCACAAAATGTGGACGACCTCAGCGCTATCAAGCTAGCTCGCGATATTGCAACCAAAATTGAATCAAGCATGCAATACCCTGGTACTATCAAAGTAAACGTCATTCGTGAAACTCGCGCCATTGAATTCGCTAAATAGAAATTTTAAATGGAGACGGTCATGAATGGCTTTGAGAGCACTGAAAGATTTACACAAACTGATCTGATTTTCGATTCATTAACCTTGCGACTGTCCGATACGCCCGAACATGAAAAGCTCGCCCGTTCAGAAGCATACAGAACTGTAGGTTCCCTCGTCGATAGATTGTTGCCAGAGGGCGATTCTGCCGAAGGACTTCATAAGCACCCGATTGAACACGCTGGAGATAATGGTGATCGTATCGTGTTTATATGTCGTGAAAACGTGCCCGATCACGGCAGGCTGACCAGGGTAATCGTGAATGATGTCGTCCGTGAGCCAGTCACGCTTGGTAGAAGTGTTTTGATCAAAGACTATGTCCTGAACTCGGTACAAAAAGCAGTTACCTTCCAGCAAACCGAAATACATCGACAAGGTGATGCGCACGCCTGGTCGTTACGAGCCGGCACGGGACCTTTGCTTGGAATGAGCTCAGGAACACTCAATATATACAGCGGCACCAACTACATGCTTAATATGCCACGCTCCAGGGGCTACCCACATACTATGCCGGCTCTCATTGAGCATCGAATATTGCTCGAAACATTGGCTGAAACATTGAGCCCATTGAATGGAGTGACGGCAGAGCCAGGGTACAGTGCGTTCTCGGGTATTATGAGCTAGTTACAAGTTACAACGCAATCGAGTAGAATATACACATGAAGATAGTATATGTTGGTGACGTTATGGCCGAAATGGGCATCCAAGCAGTTGAGCGTGTCCTGCCCGAGCTACGAAAATCTCAGGGGATTGATGTGGTGATCGCTCAGGCGGAGAACGTCACGAACGGCAAAGGCTTAAGCCACGCGGATTATAAACGATTACTGGACGCAGGAGTCAATGGTTTCACTGGTGGCAATCACACGACAGCGCACAAAGAAACGCTTAGCATGTTACGTAATAATGATATGCCCGTAACCGGACCAGCCAATATGCACGAATGCCCAGGGCCCGGCTTCAAGTACGTTACTACCCTGTCCGGCAAAGTTTTGATTATCAGCTTGCTTGGCAAGATCGTCGGTCGCGATGCCGACAAGCCAGTAGACAATCCAATACAAGTAATCGATCGCATACTTGAATCACAAGCTGCAGTTGAGCGGGTAGCAACTGTCGTAAATGTTCACGGGGATTTCAGTAGTGAAAAGGTAGTGATGGGGCATTACCTTGATGGCCGGGTCACTGCTGTTGTTGGCGATCATTGGCACGTCCCAACCAACGATGCCCGGGTATTACCACACGGTACGGCACACCAAACTGATGTTGGCATGTGTGGCTCTCTCGACTCTAGTCTGGGCGTAAAGCTTACGAGTGTGATACCGCGTTGGCGTGATGGTATACAGACTAGAAACGTCCTCGAAACCGAAGGCCCATTACAGTTCAATGCCCTTCTGATACATACCGATGACGGGACCGGACTGGCAATTGCCGTCGAACCTATTCGCGACATTATCGCCGGAAAATAAGCACGTTAAGTTTTCCCCAACAGCCGTTATTGTTCTCACAACATTATACTATTGACAACAGGCAGCACGAACTGTAAAGTCGCATTATCAATATGCTAATGCTTATAAAGTAGGGAATCTTACAGTGAAAATAAAATTACCTTTTAAAAAACTCAACCAAGACGGCTTCGATCATGTCTTCTTAGGCGTCCTGACCGTAGTATTGATCGCCGTAGGCGGTTCATACTACGTTTTCACCTCTCGGGCTGCAGTTGCCGCCCAGACGATCGTAAATGCTAATGGCAAGTGTTTGAACAACCAGAGCAATCTCAAAGTGGAAGATAACCCCATCGAGGAGTATCACTGTATGGCAGATGCCGGTGCACAGAAGTGGACTGTCAAAGGTTCGACCATCGTCAACTCCAACGGGTACTGTTTAGCGGCTAAAAGCCAGCTGGTTTCAGCTCCCGTCGTCCTAAAGGCCTGTAACGGTAAAGCCCTGCAGAACTGGACGGTTGATGCTGCAGCTCGAAAGATCGTCAGCAATCCATCCGGTCTATGTCTAGATATCCCCAAAAACCTGCAAGTAGACAAGACATTGATGCAGATTTACACTTGCAATGGTACGACTGCACAGGATTGGAAAGCGGTAAGTGGCGGTGTGATTGCCACAGCACCGACTATCAGTAGTTTCACGGCCAATCCTGCGTCAATCGCAAACGGCAATACAACCGTACTGTCGTGGGCATCTACGGGTAACAGCTGTTCGGTCACGCCTGGCGGCCCAATTGATACCGCGGCTAAGACGTGGACGACAGGTGTATTGACTGCTACGACAAGCTTTACACTCAGCTGCCGCCAAGATAGCGGCCCCGTAGCTACCAAGACTGCAGCTGTAACGGTAGCTGCCGCTCCGACAGCAGCAAGCGGTGAAAGATTCGGTATGTCCGCTCCAGCCGGCACCTGGGACACGCGATTGAAAGAAGTAGGTGGTCCGGCGCATATTAAATACCGGCGCATCTTCTACACCGGCTTTGACTCCAACTTTAGTCTGGTGCAACGTGCTATCAACGACAAGATGATACCTATCATCTCATTCAAGGTTACTCCTTACTCATGGCGGCAGGTAGCCGACGGTAGCGCCGATGCTAGCATGAAGGCCATGGTAGCTAAACTCAATGCGATTCCTGGTGAAAAATTCGTAGCTCTGCACCATGAGCCTGCCAAAGATGGTACCGCCAAGGATTGGGCCGACATGCAAGTACACGCACTGCCTATCATCAAGGCGGCGGGTAATAACATCAAAGTCGGTGTTATTGGCAACGGGTGGTGGTGGTCAAACCAGGCAAACGGTTACACCGATGCGGAAATTGCCGCATATATTCCAAAGAGTGTCATCGCTGTTTCAGACGTCATCGCTGCTGACACCTACCAAAATAAAGTCGGATCAGAAGGCCCCGGTCCTAAGATGAAGAACATGGCCGCATGGGCAAAACGTGTCGGCGGTGTCAAAGCCTTAGGAGTCGGTGAGTTTAACGGAGAGGAAGCTAAAGCGATCACAGAAGGTATGAATGCCATCAAGGCAGAGCCGATGTTCGCATGGGCCTGCATGTGGAACAATACTGCGGGCATTGCCACGGTCCTGACGGGCGATCGCTTAGAAGCCTTCAAGAACGGTTTACTCACAAACAATCCAACCTAAGAGTTAGATCTACACAATGTACAAAACCGCGGCCATCATGGCCGCGGTTTTGCGTATCTGGAGCCAGTGCCCAATCACCCTGTTAAACGGATTGTTTATTTGCTAGAATAGCTTAGTACTGCCTCGGGGTGTGGCGCAGTTGGCTAGCGCGGTCGGTTTGGGACCGACAGGTCGAAGGTTCGAGTCCTTTCACCCCGACCAAACAAAGAGTCCATCGTATGATGGGCTTTTTGTTTGGTAAGCGGCTGAGGCAGTACGCTTCCACTGCGCTCGTAGAGGTTTATGTATTTGTAGGGTCTGGCTATCAGATGGCGTTTGTCGGGGTGTGGCGCAGCTTGGTAGCGCGCGTCGTTCGGGACGACGAGGTCGTGAGTTCAAATCTCGCCACCCCGACCAATAAAACAACTGCAAATGAGTCGGGCCTTTTCGTAGTTGATTTACCGCACTCCAGAAGATAATCTTTGCAATACTCGCAGGATGCATGAATATATTCATCGCTTCAACTAGAGCGTCGGGTACTGGATAAAATCCCTGCCGGTAATGCAGTTTTTAATTCCTCTAATCTGTTAATGTTCGCTTTGATAGCTTGCTTTGCTTCGTTTATAAGGTTTTCATGGTGTTCAAGGTGCCGCTATGGTAACGTTCATACGCTTCACGGTCTTCTACAGGTAGGTCTGAGTACCTTGATAGACGATTTTCATCGTCTATCAACACCTGTTTAGCTTACGTTTAGTGATAGTAAGTTGAGTAGCAAGACTCGTTACTGGGCTGTATATATCTCATACGCTCGTTTGCTTTTCTTGGTAGCGTGTATTTCCCATTCAACAGCTGATAGTACGAATTTAGCTCGTATGCTTTTATCTATTTTAATACCACGATCCCGTTGTGTTTCCTTGTGATGGCGTCAGGATTCATCCTTATTCCGGTAGTCATACCTTATTGACCATTTACCAGCGTGCTTTCCACGCTCGAGTTGAGTATTATGATACTGCATAGGTGCGTCGCAAAAATCACAAATAACCTTTCCACGTAGAAGACCATAATTAAGTCGTTGGTTTTTATCAGTTTTTACCGTTGGAGACTTACTTAAGTCAGTAGATACTTGAGCATTGAGTGCTATATATCCATCTGTGGTAATCAGCGGAAAGAAGTTATAGATCTCAATTAGGTTAACGATATTGTTCCCATACTAGTAAGACCGCAGTAGAAAGGGTTCTCAAATACATTACTAAACATTTGTTTAGTTATTTTGATTAGCTTGTATTCATCATCACTTTTGCGTCGCCCATACCCAGTTTTGCTAGTTTAAACATACTGCAAGCCAACTAGCTTGGCACAAATTTGGGTATCGGCATAGAGCGCTTCAAGGTCTTGCAAATCATTCTTTATGATGCCAAGAATACGACCTTATATAGCGAGGACGCTCTACTATAGTTCTCTTCAAACAGCTTAATTCGCAGCAAAGGTGGCGTACAATAGAGTCAATGGCATTTATTCTTGCAGCTGTAGCCGTGTTTATACTGTTATGCTTGTCGGAGTTTGGCTGGCGCCGGGGTTACATGTCGAGCGAAGTCGGGCGAAAATTCGTCCACATTACCGTCGGTAGTTTTGTGGCCTTTTGGCCCTTCTTTCTAAGTTGGCATCAGATCCGCATTTTGAGCGTCGGGTTCTTGGTCGCGGTACTACTGTCCAAGGTATTCAATATCTTTTCGGCGATTCATAGCGTCCAACGTCCAACATATGGTGAATTTTTCTTCGCCCTCACTGTCGGACTATTGACATTTATAACCCACAGTAAAGGCATTTACGCCGCTGCGTTGCTTCAGATGGCTGTAGCAGATGGCATGGCAGCCATCGTCGGGGTCGAATACGGCGTAAAACAAGAGCGGTGGCGTTACCACGTGTTTGGTCACACCAAAACGGTCATAGGTACCGCTACGTTCTTTGTAATATCGGCAGCCATATTGTTTGGTTACAGCGCAGATACCATGCGACTAGCGCTGTTTTTGGTGCCAGTGATCGCACTAGCTGCTACGGCAGTTGAAAACGTAGGTGTTGGTGGACTAGATAACCTGTTGGCGCCGCTACTAGTAGCGGTTATTCTGACGCAGCTGGCATAACTAACCGATAGTACCTTAGCGACGACAGCGCGGCTAATTAGTTTGTCTACCACCGCTGTGAGCTCGCAGGGCGTTAAAAATAACAAATACATCGACTATTTCCTGTAATACAGCTCCTAGTAACGGCGGGAACTTTCCGGTAAAGAACATGCCCATCAGAACAAAGCTAAGCAGTATGCCAATGATAATACTTTGGCGAGCAATGCCAAACGTGCGCTTGGCGATTGCTACGGCGCGAGCAACATCTTGAATGTTGTCCCTCATGATAACGATATCGGCTGATTCGCTGGCGGCTGTTGAGCCTCGAGCGCCGAGTGCAATACCGACGTCAGCCGCAGTCAACACGGGTGCATCGTTGACGCCATCACCAACGAAGGCGACTGGTCTATCGTTGAGGGCTTCGATTGCTCGGAGTTTGTCGCCCGGCGTTGCGCCGGCTTGCACTTTATCAATTGAGACTTTTTTGGCCACGGCCTGGGCCGTTGTTTTGTTATCACCGGTGATCATCAAGAACTTTTTGATGCCAAATGAACGGAGTTGCTCGATAGTCGCCTTACTTTCAGGGCGCGGCTCATCTTTAAACGATATGATGCCGACCAGCTCGCCAGCAGATGCGACGTATGCCACAGTGGCTGTTACATGATGTTCCGCTGGTATTTGTATACCATGTAGTTCCATTAGGCTATATTGACCAACAATTACTTGTTTGCCGTGCAGCATACCTACAATGCCCTGGCCGTTTGATTCTTGGGTATGCTTGGCTTTGGTATAACTAAAGCCTTTAGCTTCGGCTGCCCGTACTATTGCGCGAGCTAGAATATGGACCGAACCCTGCTCGAGGCTAGCAGCCATCCCCAGGACTTCGTTTTTGCTGTATGGCTTAAGTGCTATGACGTCACTAACATCAGGCTCACCCGTCGTTAACGTACCTGTTTTGTCAAAAGCAAACGTTTTGGCCTCAGCTAACTTCTCAAGCGCTGAGCCGGTGCGGACAATTATGCCTTGCTTGCTGGCCCGACTCATGCCGGATATCAATGCAATTGGCGCAGCTAATAGTAGCGGGCAAGGGGTGGCAACAATGATTACTTGCAAAAAACGGATCGGGTCGTTGCCGATATACCAGGCGGCGCCGGCTACTATGAATGATGTGACGGTAAAAGGAATACTGTAGCGATCGGCAAGTCGGATGAATGGTGCTTGTTTGGATGCAGCGTTTTCTACTAAACGCACAATCTGTTGATACTGACTATCGGCAGCGCTGTGTAATGCTTTTACTGTAAGTACGCCGTCCAGGTTAACACTGCCGCTCAAAATGGTGCCGTCTACTTGTTTTTCTACCGGCAAGCTTTCACCGGTCAGTGATGATTCATCGAAGCTACTGGCACCTTCGATAATTACGGCGTCAACCGGCACCGTCTCGCCAGGCTTAATGATAAGCTTATCGCCCGGTCGAACATCGCTCGCTGCTACGTCCACAACTTTTCGCCCTCGAAGGATGTGAGCATGCTGTGGAGCCCTAGCCAGCAAAGCGGTTAGTTCACGGTGCGCTCGGCGCTCAGCATAATCTTCTAACATTTGACCGCCTGTTAGCATAAGGACGACAACTAGGGCAGCCCACTGTTCGCCTAACGCAACTGATGCGATGATGGCCGTGAGCGCCAGAATGTCTAAACCGTACGAACCATTGCGGAAGTCATCCCACATACCGGCTATTAAAGGCACGCATAATAGCAGGGCTGCGCCAGCTAATACCCAATTAGTGGCTTGCTCTAAGCCGGTAAATTGGAGTGCCAGGGCAAGAATTGCGGCAAATACTGCAAAACTAAGCTGCCAGTAGTATCGGGCGGTGGTAAAAAATAGTTTCATCTAATAATTTCCTTCGTTAATCAGTCATGGTACTAAAAGCTGTCAGCTAAGTAGAGTGTGCTTGAACGTATACCCTTAACCAGACTCAGTAGTAATACGTTTATACTTGAATAGTATAGCTTACTACTGCGTCACCGGACGTGGTTGGGCCCGAAGTACGTACTTGTGAATCAGCGCACTGATTAAAGTAACTCCGTAAAAGTACCAAACGTACTTAAACCATGGTAATTGCAGCTGTGTACCGAGCTTGAGCCCGTGATACAGGATAGCGAGCATTGCTGCATCGTTTACGATTAGGAAATAGGGCCACCACTTCTTTTTGTCAAAGAACCGTTTCAATTCATATGATAAGAATACGAGTAGGCTAACTGAGCCTAGAAGGGTTATCCAGCCCATGCCGGGTGCGACGTAGCTCTTGTAGCTCCCAGGAGGTAACCCATAGCCGTCGCGAAATCGCTGGTAGATCAGTATGCCGGGGTGTAATAGTATGAGGACCAAGACAGCATAGCCGGTCCAGTTGAAATATTCTTTGAGTGGCGCGTCACTTTTTACGATTCTTTTGATTTCAGCCACCATATAATGCGACCACATAATACTAAACGCTAAAAGTCCTAATACGGGAAAGATAGTGTAACTCGATAATGAGTCAAATTGCCCGCCCATACTATCTGCCCAGGCATACAAAGCGAGTATCGATACAACAGTGACCAAGGACCACGCGGTCCAGGTGAGCGCAGTTCGCGATTGTGAGGGGTTGTTGACTGTCATAAATATTTAGGGTAGAATTAGTTAAGTAGCTTAATTATCAAACCTTATAATCAGTATAGCACTATTACATCATGTCTAATCCAACTTATCTCAGCGGAATGCTCTTTACTAAAGCCCATCGGCTCGTTCGAGGCCGCGTGTACGACATATTAGATACCTATGATTTAAATCCAACACTCTGGTCACTCCTTAGTATTGTCAGTAAAGCTGTTGATGGCGTGCGATCATCGGTTGTTGCCGAGCAATTAGGAGTTAAGCCACCTATGATCACGATGCTAGCTGATCAATTGGTAGAACAGGGGCTACTTAGTCGCGTATTACACCACACTGATGGTCGTGTGCGCATCTTAGTTGCCAATGCCAAAGGAAAGAAGCTGGTAAGCGAGATCGAGACCAAGCTTAATGCCGAAATAGGCATTCTGCTGGAAGGGCTGTCTCACGACGAAATCAGCACATTTCAAAAAACGCTGACAACCATCATCGACAACGCTAAATAAAGCTTAGTCGCTGTAAAAGTAACCTTTTAAGGAAATTTCGGTTGACTTAAAACTACTTAAGTAATTTAATTAAGCTACCTAACATTAAACGCCAGTAATTCGGCTAAGGAGTAAGATAATGGAAGAACCAAAGAAGATGAATAGTATGGCTGCCATAGCTGCAGTTGTAGCGCTCGTCGTAGGTTTGGGCGTCGGTTTCGGCGTTACCAAGGCTATGGACAATGGTAACGAAAGTGACAGCATGACGAAGACTGCATCAGCTGCAGCTCCTAGCTCAGCTACAAAGTCAGCAGACTTACGCTCAACACTTGTTAAATACGGTGTCGAGCACATGATCCTAACCCAAGCAGCCGTCGCTGACGCGCTTGATGGTTCACCAGGTGCCGCTGCAAGCGGTGCTGCTCTCTATTCGAACGGTACCGACATCGGTGCTGCAGTCGGTAGTGTGTACGGCAAAGACGCCGAGACTACTTTCAATACTGTTTGGAAGCTCCACCTCGACGAATTCGTTAAGTACGCTGTAGCTGGGAAGACTGGCGACGCTGCCGGTAAGACCGCTGCGCTTGATTCTATCAACACCAACTACACCAAGCCACTAGCCGCTTACTTGGCTAAGGCTAACCCAAACCTACCAGAAGCAACTCTTGAAGGTGCATTGAACGACCACGTTCTCATGACTGCTAAGATGATTGACTTCCACGTTGCTGGTAACTACGCCGAAGAGCAAAAAGAGCTCAACATGGCAAACGACCACATCGAAGGTTTGTTCAGCACACTGGCTGGCGGTATCGTCACTCAGTTCCCAGCTAAGTTCTAATACCTAGCAAGTAAAGATATCGAGGGAGCGAATAGGGCAACAGCCTTACTCGCTCCCTCGCTCTGTAATCGCTTTATAAAGAAAGAAGTGTATGAAGAAGAATCAAGTAGTTGGACTTGGCATTGGGCTCGTAGTTATCATCGCGTTGTTCATTGGAATCGTATCTATGGGCGGTAGCAAATCTGGTGACAAGGCTACTACGACGAGTACTGCATCAAGGACCGCGTCGGACAACGCAGTCAGCATCAAAAGCTACATGTTTGGTCCAAACGACCTTAAGGTTAAAGTTGGCACTAAAGTCACCTGGACTAACGAAGACGCGGTCGTACACACTGTTACTGCTGACACAAAGTTGGATAGTGCGCCAGATAGCCCTGATATGGCCAAGAACGCCACTTACAGCTTTACGTTCACAAAAGCTGGTACATATGCATATCACTGCGCACCACACCCTTACATGAAGGGCACCATTACTGTCACGGAGTAATCGAGCTCACTAAATACATTTGGCAATGTGCCAGGATATTAGTTCGCCCATAGTCGTTCGACATAAAAAAGACCTCATATGAGGTCTTTTTTTTAAATTCGACTTGGGGCGGACTAGGGGGATTGAACCCCCGACCTTCGGAACCACAACCCGACGCTCTAACCAACTGAGCTAAGTCCGCCATAGAATTCTGCGCATAGAAGCTTACTGTCTTGCGCTGTTGAACTATGCTGTAAAACAGAGGTGATTATACCCGAATTACGGACGCAAAGCAAAGATTAGTTTTGTATTACGGCAACCTAGTAGTTAATTTAGTAGCCCCCCCCGAAAAATACGGCGCATAGTGTGACCAATGCAACTAATGTGTGATAGAGCGCATATGGTAATAATTCTTACAACTAACATTCTTACTCAAGTTTATTGTAAGAGCACTGTTATCTAAAACAGAAAGAGACATTAACTATGACTTATGAACAAATGTTGGTTCAACTTCATGATTTCGCCAACAAGCCAAAAGATAATTCGCCAAAACAATCAAACTAAATCACCGGTTACAGCCTAACTTCTCGGCATAGGCTCTAACCGTGATAGTAAATCTGTGAGAGCTAGACTGCAGTTGCTGATTGCAGGCTTTTTGGCAGCTGTTATCTCGTCCCTTGTCTGTGATCCGCCTTCCGGTGTTACCTACGAAGATGGAAATCGCAAGAATTCTGAATTTAATACTTTTAAAAGCAATTCCTACGAGCCAATTGTTACAGCTTAATTTGTGCTACTGGTTCACCTAGGTGTATAAGCATAGATTGAAATTTATGAACATCTACTATGACGATGCACCAAAACCGGCGCACTATTTTGTATAGAGCCAAGACAGAACTACAGTAAGTTTAACTTGGAAAGCATAACTCGCAGTAGATCAGTCGGCAAGCCGACAATTGCGTCGTACTCCCCATCAATTCTATCTATAAGCGGGCCTGCGCCGCTCTGGATTCCATAACCGGCAGCTTTGTCTTTCCAGTCGCCGGTTGCTAAGTAAGCTTCACGCAATTCATGTATCTCATCCGAGTTGGGTTTGAAAAAAACATGCACAGTGACTTCGTCTAAAAGTTCGATTCCCTTATCGATACAAACCACGGCCAATCCTGTAGTAACGATACTATCTTTACCTGCTAGGCAAGTTAGCATTTCACGAGCATCATTAAGATCTATTGGTTTTTCCATTTGTCTAATACCGAGAGCTACCACTGTATCTGAGCCAATAACATAAGCATCAGGATTCTTTCTGGCAACATCAAGAGCCTTGCCAAAAGCTAGCTCTTTGGCGACGGCTTGCGGTGTTTTAGATTCATCTAAGTGCTCTTCAAAGTTGCTAGGAATTGTTTCGAAGTTCACACCTAATTTTGACAACAGCTCTGCACGGCGTGGAGATTGGCTAGCGAGTATGATCCGGTTCATAGTTTACATAGTATCAAAAGAATGTAATGTATCTGGGGATAACTAGTACAGTGCAGCGCACTGGCTGAGGTTCGAACCAGATTACGCGACAGACTTATATAGAATTGCTAGCCCGTAAAAAGTAATAATGGTACCAAATACACGAGATAAGATTCGCTCACGCTGAAGGGTGATTACTGATCTTAGGTTTTTCGCTAGAATAATTAGGATAACGAAGACAGCCAAAGCCCCAAACATGACTGCTAAAATATCAAGCAAGGTCATAGAAGGGGTATTGTCGCTGCGTAATCCACCAATCAATGAGAGCCAAAAGATGAAGCTGAGCGGATTAGCCACCGCCAAAGTTATGCCGGTTAGTAGCGATCTCACCTCCGAATGCTTAACTATTGTGTTGGACTTTTGATTGTGAGGCTTGGCCACCAGAGCCAATACTCCAATGTATATTAAAATTGAGCCGCTAATTAGAAAGAATAGGTTGCCGGTAACACTATCTTGCAGTACCGAAATTCCAAAAAAAGCCAGCATAATAACTATTGTCATACCAATAAAGTTACCTGCCAAAAATATAACTAAGTAATTACCAGTGCCAATTGACCTGCGCAGGGCTTCTACTAATACTGCGCCTGGAGTTGCGGTAATAACAAATCCAAGCCAAAAGTTTTGTATCAAATTAAAAAGCATAAGCAGTGTGGCATTCTATACCAAGTTAGAGCTTTAATTTTCAATTAAGAGACTTATTTGAAGCTATGTTTTTTAACGAGTTGATGCCAGACGTCACGGCGATTTTTATATCTTTCAGCGACGGCAACCTCCCCTTGTTCAAAAACTTCAGCAATAGTTTTGCCATTATCAGAATCTAGTACGATGACTGACATATTAGGTGACTTCTTATTTTCACCTCTAGCTTCAATAATTATCTTTCCGGGTATATCGTTTTTGTATATCTCAATCTTTACCCCGTCTGTAAACGCTAAGTATTGATGAAGAATGACCGTTCTATTTTCGACACCGCTCATTAGTCTTAAAAAATCTTCAGCCGTAAACCAACTATTTATAGATTTCATGTAAGCGCCCGGAAAACCATTTAGGGCAGGGATGTTCCATGTGTCGTCACTAACGACTACCGGTCTACCCAATGAGCTGTAAGCTCGCATTGCTTTATCTTTTACTATAACCTCTGCGTCTTCGCCTTGGATTTCATCAATATCTATGAATTCTTGCTGAACTTTAATACTGGCTTGCCCACAAACGGTTTGAGCAATTAATAGTTTTTCTTTATTGGAAGTAGCGAAGCTGATTGTATGCATGTGAAAAATTATAACTCATCTAATTCTCATTACGAGATAATCATGAGTTGAAAGGTTGCTATTTCCAGCCTGGTCTATCAAACATCAGAACCAAAATATCAGATGAAAATGTATCTTTGCGGAAATGGCGCACCACACGACACTTTATTCGAACAAAGGTTCGAACGTTGAGTATAAGGGCGCAAGTTTGAAAGAATCGTTGTTGGTGCAGCATTCTATACCAAGTTAGAACTTTATTGCTCGTATAGTTTAATTACTTCGGCCGCCGATTTAGTACTGAGATCCATGACGGTAAGATTATGTTTAGCGAGAACCTGATCAGTAATCCAAGTTCCCACTTTATATGCTATCCATTGCTCCTTTAATTCAGGATGATAAAACTTCCATGCCCTATATATCTCTTCATTCTGATATTCAGGGCCAAATGATCTAAGTTGTTGTGTCCACGATTCTAGCTTACTAACTTCAGTCTTGCGGTAATCTCCGTATGGTTCAAAAGTATCAGCATGGTCTCTCTCAAAAACAGTTGCCATACCTTCGTATACCGCACCTTCAAGTGCGCTATAAATCTTACTCTCTCCTGTAAAATCTTGAAACAGATGAAAAGACTCATGAAAAATGGTAGGGCGAATAGAATTAAGCTGTGTAAGCTTATCTTTAAAATTTGGGTCGATAGATAGCGTAATTATGTCATGAGCATATGCGTATCCACCAAGGCCGCAATAATCGAGTATGCCGTAGTCACTAAAGTATATTTTCAAAGTTGGAGGAATGGAGGGTAGAAGAGCCTTAGCTTCATCATAGTATTTTAAAATATCCGCTTCAAACGTTCTGTCTACATCTTCATTTTGATAATGAATAACTTCTATCATCTTTTAACTATAACAGAGTAAGTTTTAGCTTAAATACGATACCAAGTTAAGCATAAGTAGTATGGTGCCCCGAGGTGGATTCGAACCACCGACCTTAGGCTTAGAAGTCCTCTGCTCTATCCAGCTGAGCTATCAGGGCACGTACTGTTTTACAGAGGTGATTATACCATGGATGTAGGTAGTTTGGCTCGGTGGCGATCATTGGTGAGCCACAGCATATCCATGAGTAACAGTGGGATACCAACGGCAAGGACTAAATATATCAAGGGATTTCGATGCCAGGAAGCAACTGGATGACCGTGGATAAGCAGCCAATACGCACGAGTTAGTCCAATAGAGGGTGAGGGGATGCCGAGGTGCCCCCAAATTGATAGATGATCCAGCCAGTGGTAATGGCTAAAGTATATAGCGACAGTTGCCAGGCTGAACGCGAGTAGGCGGCCGCGGGGACTGCTGAGGCTTAGTATTTCGAGCGCAAGCTGGCGCTTAGTCATGGAAGTTGACGCTAGATGGTCCAGTTAGCAGCGTTATCGGCAAATCCAGAACTAGGGGCAAATTTAATTGTAGTAATAGAGGTGCCCGTGGGAACTTCGAATGTCACGCAGAGAGTGCTAGATTGGCCGGGTGCTGGATTGGCAACGCCAGTTTTTTCGCCTTGGCATTCGAGTGTCGCGCCAAAGCCAGGTCGGTACTTTTGGCCCTTGTTGTCGAGGGCAGTCGCATCTACATTCGGCAATTCGTAAATAGCATGTGAGCCGGTGTTCTTAATAGTAAATTCGATACTTAAGTAGCGTTTGCCGGCGCCCGGGGTGTCTTGCTTAGTAGCGCCAGTAGCGTTGTCATAATAGCGGGTAGCAGTAACGCTCAGGGGGTTCTTTTTTTGGTCGGTTAGGTCAAAAGTCGCTCCAATCGGCTTGGTGGCTGAGGTTGTGTCAGTACTAGCTCCTGACAAAAGTGAGGAACTATTGGAAGTTGAAGAATATTGACTCGTGAGTACTATCGCCAGAACATTACCAACACTGCCAACCACAAAGCTCACAATAAATATGATTACGGATAGTCGTACATTCTTCTGACGGTCGTGTAGTTCACGACCGTATTTGTCCTTGCGGCTACCGGCCAAAACCAAGATGGTATCGATAAACGCCCATATACCGCAACCGCCGAATGTGAATAATTTGAGTAAGCCCAGACCGATTTGCCCGGTGTAAAAGCGATCAGCACCAAATATTCCTAAAAAGTTTGCGAGCAAGAAGGTCACTAGGTAGTTTTTATTACTTATTTGCCCTTGGAACGGATTGGCTGGGCCAGGCATTTGCGGCATAGGTGCTGTGTTATACGTCTGAAATTGTGAAGGCGTTGGTGGTGTCATCGGGGACTGTGGCATAGAGGGATTAAACTGAGCGGAAAGCGGCTGAAATTGCTGTGATGTTAGCGGCGCAGTCGAATATACTGGGTTAGGGAACGGCTGATTCGATGCTATTGGCTGTTGGAACTGCGACGGTTGCTGATACGGGTCCAGCGGACTCAGTGGTTGTGGCTGCAGCGGCTGTACCGGGCTGTACGGCGCTGGTTGGCTATACTCCGGCTGAGGTTGTACCGGGTTAAATTGTGCTTGGACAATCGGCTGCATTGGAGCCGCGGATGTCGTTTGATTTGTGGACGACGCAAGTGCGCCACAGTTTCCACAAAACGGCGCGCCTGGCGTTAATTGATGCCCACATTGTACACATTTCATAGCCTCAGACTATGGTTTTACAGGGAGCTTGTCAATGTTGGTTATGATTACGAACTGGTTATGTCCGCTGTCCGCAGTAGGGGCAAAACACGAAATGTTGAGGGTTTGGCCGACCGCAGTTGCGGCAATACAGATTAGCCCCATCAGCGGCAATGCCGAGTTTTGCATCGGCGCGCTTGGAGACGCGCATCAACCAAAAGATGTTAAGATTTACAAATATAGTGATAGCCAGCGACATCAGGATGCTAAGAACGCTGCCGTAGAACAGCCCAAAGTCATACAGCCCATGCAGGCCTACTGCTGCAGCAAATCCAGCTACGGGCAGTACCCATACGCGCTTTTGAATGATTGCACTCGACAGCGTCCAGCCGACCAAAATACTGAACCCGGCGTGAATGAATGGCCCGGTAATTATTTTGCCAATACCAGCCGCAGGTCCTAGGCTAAAAGCATAACTAATGTCTTCGATGACCCCAAAAACCATACCGCTGATACCGAAGAAAATAATGCCATCAGTTACTTCGTCGATCGATTTGGTCAACACTAGGAATGCTAGGAGCGGCAAAGCTTTGCAGCCTTCCTCAATGAGGCCAATCAATAAACTGCCGCCTAGTAATCCAGTCGTCGATAGATCGCTTGGAACGCCGGTAAGGGCGTCGGGTAAAAAGGCTAGCTCTAGTGCGAGTGCACCGGCACAGGCCAAGGCTCCAAACACGCCTGATAGTATAAGTAGCTTTCGGGGCTCTTTTGGTCCGCGATCAGCAGCTAACAGCCAATAGATAAACATCCAACCAAGGCCAAACTGGGCAAATGCGATGCTGATAAACATGGACTTAACTATACCGAACGATTATAGAATGCGAAAAAAATGGTGCGGGTGCGGAGAATCGAACTCCGATCCCAAGTTTGGAAAACTTGTATACTAACCGCTGTACTACACCCGCTTGAATCTTATATGTACTGTTAAACGTGACTACAAAGTCGAGCATCAACAGGGGTGATTGTACCATAAAGT
>JACMPA010000023.1 GCA_014377695.1 Candidatus Saccharimonadota bacterium | reverse complement strand
CAATAATGATGCAGACTTTTGTAGGAGACCTGGTGATTCACGATGTGCATCACCCCGCTAAGATTCAAAAGAAGATTATCGGGATTCTGCGCGACCAAGGCATATCAGCCACCGCAGCTCACGGTCCAACCGAAAGTCACACTCAATTTGTAGATGAAGAAGAATCCCAAACTGCCTAAACCAACTAAGTACAGTAAGCGCACCATAATCCGGATGCCTAAGTTAGCGCTAGCCAGAATTCCAGCCAAACTGCCTAAAAAACTCAAATTTCGTCGCCGGACGCATGTCGACGACAAGCTTGTAGAAGCTTTACAAAACTTACCGCGCATCACTAACGAAACAGTTGCCGAGCACCGCGAGGAAGTCCTGAGCAGCGCTCGCAAATACATTTACCCACTCAGTCATAGCAAGCGCCGCGTCATCGTGATCACTAGTGTTCTGCTCACCGTTGCTGTCTTCGGGTTCATAGGCTACTGCGTAACCGCGCTGTATAAGACGCAATCAACTGGAACTTTTACCTACGGCGTAACGCAGGTGATTCCGTTCCCGGTCGCTAAAGCTGGCAAGTCATGGGTTAGCTATGAAAGCTACTTGTTCGAACTGCGCCACACAATGCATTACTACGAAACGCAACAGCATGAAAATTTTGATAGCAAATCAGGCAAGAAGCATTTAACGGAGCTGAAGCGCCAAGCCCTAGCGCAGGTTATCAGTGATGCATACACCAAGCAACTCGCTAAACAGCAGGATGTAAGCATCAGCACAGCCGAAGTGAATGACCAAGTAACCTTGGTGCGTTCACAAAACCGCTTAGGGAGTAACGACCAAGTGTTTCGTTCAGTCCTGAACGAATTCTGGGGCTGGACGGTCAACGATTTTGAGCGCGAACTGCGCGAGCAGTTGCTCGCGCAAAAAGTCACCGCCAAGTTAAATACTGGTGCTGACACTCGAGCCCAGAGTGCTCTGAGGTCCTTAAACAGTGGTACCGATTTCGCGACACTTGCCAAGCAAGTGTCGGAGGACGCTCCTACTAAAGCTAGCGGCGGTGACTACGGGATTAGTATCGACAAATCCAACCGCGACATTGCTCCGCAAGTATCAAACGAGCTTTTCCAACTCCCAGTTGGCAAATACTCAGATGTCATTAATGCGAGCTATGGTTTAGAAATTGTCAAAGTCAGCTCGATAGACGGCAGCAAAGTCCGAGGTGCCCACATATTGTTCAACTTCCAGCCTATCTCCACGTACGTCAAACCACTGGCCGACAAAAACCCAGCCAGCCGTTACATTCAAATTAACTGATCAGCTTTCGCTAGCTGATAATTCTTCACGCCACATGTGCGGACTATACTGCGGGCCATGGGCATCCTCCACGAATGTAAACCGCTCAAACATATGCCGCATGAATCCAGTATTGCCCCAGCGCTCCCATCGGCCACCTAGGACTACGAGCTCGTCGTAGCCAGCAGCCGTAGCTTCGGCTATGGTGCGACCCAAGAGGGCGCCACCATAGCCACGCTGCTGATGCTCCGCACTGACGTGGGCATGCAGCAGTTCTGCAGGGTTCAAATGGGCGGCAGGATAGTCGGCATTCCGTTGGTGCGACCTAAACCCCATTACGCCGACCGTTATGCCTGCTAAGGTAGCTACAAAGTGCGTCGAATCTGAAGTGTTAACAGCGGATTCGATCTCACCGAGTTCTCGGTTCACCTCGGCAAGTACCCAGTTTGGGGCGTGGTCAGTCCCAGGTTGCGCCTGAGGTCTGACAATACTACGGTCTACAATGGTGCTCGCGAGCACTGGCCGAAGCTGCGCTAGCTGCTCGATGTTCAATAGTTGATTGATCTGAAAAAAGGGCTGCTCAGCAGTCATAAAAATATAGTAGCATAAAAACTGCAAAAAAGCAACTATTAGACTGATTGGTCTTTGAAAACGACTCGGCTGTACCAAGCGTAGTTCCAGGCCAGCGAGAACACCGTTGCCACTAGTTTGGCAAACAGGCTGTCAAGCTGCTCGGTATGCTGGAGTAAGGCGACCGCAGGCGCAGTAAAGTGAGCCTGGTCGTTCAGTGCTAGGACCCCACTGATGATGATGGGCTGCAAAATCCACACGCCAGCCAGCGTTACTGCAAAATAAATAGCAACGCGAGATTTAGTAAGTAATCGGCCTCGAAAAGTGTATTTGTAGCTCAACAGCAACCCTATTAAGAGGGCTACACTGGTGGAAATGATATTGGCGACCACAACGCTAAACCCATTGCTGCGCAGTACTACAAACAGGGAGGCATCGATTGTCGTGTTGACGGCCCCGACCAGACAGAACCGTAGAAAGCTACTGCTGAGCTTGGGCATACCCAGCCGCCTCTTGTTCCGTCAGTTGTACCTTGGCAGAATCAAGGCGTGGTACCGTGTAGTAACCAACTTTAAAGACGTACAAGGTCAAGTCACTGGAGTACACGTGCTTGGACACCTGAGGATAGTTCTGGAGGAAGTACTGACGGATAGTCTCCTCGTAGCCCTGATCTTGGCTCAGTAACAGGTAAACGTTTTGATGATCTTTGGCGAGTGCCTTTACTTGGGCTGGCAGGGTAGCAGCATCGAAGGTTGGAATGGCACCGGCAGCGCGGCGATCCCAAGCTGGCAAAGTTTGTATTTGGGCAGTTGAGTTGTAATAGTACTCAAACGGGTAGACAGTAAACGGTGCCGAAATCGCGACGACATCCTGGGGGCCCGCTTGGCGTGTAATGTCGGCCGCGACTTGCTGGTAGTCTTCCTTGACAGGGGTGCTTGGGCTAAAGTACTGCTGTAGGGATGATATGACCAATACTGCGACAATGAGCGCTGCCGCTATACGAGACGCTCGCCTACCATAGTTGCTAATGAACCATACCACCAGAATCACCATCGGTGCTATCGCTGAAATCATGTAACGACTGAGGAAGAATGGGCTGACGATGAAGCTGAGTACAAACACAATGATCACGGGTACAAAGGCCGCCGAGATGATGTAATTTATTTCTGGGCTAATGCGTTGGCCGCGTCGAATCGCAAAGAAGCCGAACAGTATGACTAGAGGCCAACAAGAAACTAGGATGGTGTTAATGCGATCGTTCTGGAAGCCAAACAAGAATTGAGAGTAGGCGTTAAAGAAGTCAACTGTTGAAGGCGTTGGGAGGTTCGGGGACGTGTTTTTGCCAGAACCAAGTGAGTGGTAGTACCACAGCCACGGAGCCAAAGCGAGTGCCACCAGGATGCCAACAACCAGGAAGCGTTTGAACGATCCAGAGGCAAATTTTTTGCGGTTAGTAAGGTAAAAGACTCCCTGAGCTATCAGGTTGAACGAGAAGAAGTAATGGGTATACGCGCCAATGACCGCACTGATTCCATAGCCCTTCCAGGCTTTGCGGCCTTGTAGGATACGTATAAAGTAGATTTGGCTTAGGGTTGCGAAGAAGGCGAGCAGGGTGTACATCCGCGCCTCGCCACCGTACCAATCTACAAATGGTAGAAACGTGAATATAGCGGCGGCAAACAGCGACCAGCCTCTGGTAAGAACATGTCTGGCCAGTATGTATACTAGTGGTATAGTCCCCAGCAAAAAGACTAGTGAGAGGAGTCGTGCGGTAACGACGCCGTTTCCGAAGTACAGCTGCCAAAAGTGTAGAATCACGTGGTACAACGGTACATGGACGTCCTGAGCGACGACCCGCAGGGTGTCGCCAATAGAGTGGCTGGTTTGCCACAAACTCTGCGCCTCGTCGAGGCGCAAGCTCTGGCTTGTCATGGCTTTGAGTGTCAGCACGGCTACGCCGCCCATCAGCAATAGTAGGGCTAACAGTACATCTAGGCGTCGTAATTTGGATGAAAGCCAGCTGGGAGCGGTTGGTTCGGCGGCGATAGGTGGCTTAGCTTGCGCTAATCGGGAATGGTTTCGGGAATGGTTGTTCGTCATGGTGCTATTTCGATACTCCAGCTGGGTTGGTAGCTAAGCGGCGCTTGACGCGGGGGGTCCGGGCTGGAGCCGCCGCCATTATGAATGGTACAAAGAAGGCTACATTGACGGCGACCCAGGCCAAGTTAGCCAACAATGAAGCGCTGAGGCCTTCGCGGAACAGTCCAAAGACTACTCCAGCCACGGCCAAAACTATGTAGGCGATGTGCGGCGTTACAAGATAGAGGAAATTTCCCTGAATCTGTTGCTTGGAAGTGACCGCAAAGACGGTCTTCTGGTTGGTCAATACGGCGTAAACACCGCGGATTTGAATCATGAAACTACTAATCGAGAAGCTAATTGCCCGGAAGCTCATGGTGAAGTTGCTACTAAGTTGCAACGCATACAATGATGAAAAGATATACGGGATGAAGATCATGGCCAGCGTCATGGTCCGAGTATTGACTGCTGTGATGCCAGTGAACAAAAACAGCAGTGGTAGCAAGGCGTCGAACAATACGATGAAACCAGACAGGAAGTAACTTGCAGATATCAAATACTGAAATCGTTGAGCCCAGCTCATGCCACGGCGGAACAGGGGATTGTATTTGAATATGACTTCCAAGCTGCCGCGAGTCCAACGGTACTGTTGTTTATAATAACTGAGGAAATCTTCAGGGGCTAAGCCTTCGGCTAAAACTTCTGGCACATATACGCTCTTCCACTTTTTTTGGTGTACAAAGAGCGATGTTAAGAAGTCTTCGGCGATGTTAAATTCGCACATGCCACCGACTTCATCGAGCGCTTTGCGATTCAGGACCATGTTCGTGCCACACATGAAAGCACTATTTATACGGTTTTTGCCGCGCAGAATTGGGCCAAAGAAGAGTGCTTGTTGGTCCCAGGCAGCCTGGGTTACAGCGTTAACACCTTGGTTTTTGTAAAACTGTGGTGTTTGGACGAAGCCAATTTTCTTATCTGTAAAGTACCCCATGGTTTTTCGGAGGAAGTCAGCATGTGGCACATGATCGGCGTCGAAGACGACGATGTACGGGCTTTTGGTAGCACGCAGGGCATTGTTGATGTTACCAGCTTTCGCACCGCCGCCAACCTGACGGGTAATGCACGTAATGCCAAGCTGAGTCGCTAGTTTCTCGACCTCGCGCCAGTTATCGCGCTTAGCAACGTAGCCGTCATTGAGCAGATATACATTGAAAGCAGGGTAATCCATTGCCAAAGCTGCCTCGGCGGTTTCGCGGACGATATCGACCGGCTCACCACAAACAGTGATGAAGATGTCGACCGGCGCCACAAATTTAGCGTCGAACTTTTGTTTTACCTTATCGCTCCAGATGGTGTAACAGAACCCAAACAGTTGAAGTAAGTGGAACACCTCACCGGCGATCAAGCCATAAAACAGTAGGTGGTTACCTGGCTGGAATGCAAACGCTAATACTAAGAAGTAGATCGTTGCCAATACAACGTTGAGAGTCAATAGCCGTTTGCTTGTAAAACCTTTGAGGAACGAGAAGCGGTCGGGGGTATTGTCGGAGGGTACAGTAGGGGGGATAGATTGTTTGTTCATTATTTTGTTCCGCTGACTCCTGTTAAATCTGGTAAGGCGTTTTGGTATAGCGCAATGCCAAACCAAGCCCAATTATCTTCGTAATAGCCTGGGGCTGGTGCTTTCCAGGACTGTTGATCGGGACTATATAGTGTCTGGAGCTTGGTCTCGTATATATCTTTAGCCATGGCCGGATTGATGATTTTGAAGTAGCCAATAGTAGCACCGTACATGGCAGGTGATTCTTCGGTAGCTACAACGGTACCATCATGCGCGTAGGTAGCATTGATGACTTTATTGCTCTTCCAGAACTGTTGCAAGAATCCGTAACGGCTTAAGCTAGTTTTATCACGTTCATCTTGGAACCATTGATGGTCTAAAGCTAATCGAAATGGAATGCGAAAAGCGTCGTAGCCAAAGTTAGTATCAAGGTTTGGCGCTGCGGCGGGCAAGAATGCGCCGGTAGTACGGTTTAGGGTAATCCAATCTGGGGGCAGGCCGTCACTACTAGCCTTGTCGAGCTTGTCCGCGCTTAATGCATTGAGTAAGGTGTAGGAGTTGTCTCGTAGGCCGTTCCAGTCGTGTATTGGGTCAACCGCTGCGAATACCTTGTAGTTAGCAAACCCAAAGTACGACGGATTAACCACAACCGTAGTGGGCGAATTCTTCTCTAAATCATTTGCTACGAGCACTGGCTTGCCAGCAACTTGCACAACTTCATTGTTCCAAATGCTGTTAATGATTGGCTTGGCAGCAGCCAAGTATTGGCTGTCGTTCCAGCGGTGGTAGCCCATTAATAGGCTGAGGGCGATGTCTTGATCGCCATCAGATGCAGTATTCGTACCACCTTGATCTTTGAGGATACCGTACGAACCGTCGCTGAGTTTACCGTATTTCCATGAGAATAACTTGTCAGGTCGTTGCAGGTTCTCTCTAGTGAACTTCCAGCTAGCATCAAAGGTTGCTTTATCGTCCATCCATACAGCGCGGAGCATAGTGTAGCTTTCGCCCTCGCTAGTCGTCAGATTGTCTTGAGATTTATCGAGTGTCCGGCCAGAGCCAGGCTCAATCAAGTTCGACTTGTAGTCTTTATATGTTTCAGTCAGTAGTGCATTGTCAGAAAACACGATCGGTATTGATCGTTGGCGGCTATTGAAGTATCCAACAGCGGTGGCAATGCCACCAGCGGTCAGGACAAGTAATACGCCAAGGGCTATAAAAAATAAGTATATTCGCTTCATGATAGGTAATTTAGGCGTTAACGGACGATTGTTGGCGTTGTTGCATTCTCCTTGCAAGGTTACGAACACTTAATAGTACTAGGCCGAAGACAAAGCTTGCACCACCGATTTTGAGGGTTAGCAGAGCTAGATTGTGTAAATTAGCAGTTTTGCTACTGCTAAGCTTCGACTGAGGATAGTAGGGCGCTTGTTTGCCGTCTTGAGTCGTTAGGCTGCCTGGCTGAGTAATACTGCTACGGGTAGGGGTTGTCGACACACTGAGGTTTGGGGTGGCAGATGATTTTGGCGTAGTGGTACCAGCTGACTTTGTGGTCGTAGAACTAGGCGTTGCCGATGACGGTGGGGTGGTAGATCCGGTGCTTGATGTGCTTTCGGGAGCCGGTGTTGGGCTGGAATTAGTAGCAGGTTCGGACGGCGTTGGGGCAGGTAGGGTAATTGGATCGAGGAGTTGTGGAATAGCATCAGTAGCGCTCTTGATCGGTTGCAAGCTAGCAGCATCAGCAGTTTGA
Source organism: Candidatus Saccharimonadota bacterium (assembly GCA_014377695.1). Taxonomy (GTDB): domain Bacteria; phylum Patescibacteriota; class Saccharimonadia; order Saccharimonadales; family UBA4665; genus JACMPA01. The sequence continues at coordinate 18,402 of JACMPA010000023.1, read as the reverse complement.
GTCATGCCACCAAAGGCTACAAGCGCACCAATTGTGATTGCCAGCATCCAATTAAAACTTTGCTGAAGTGGTTTTAGGTATTCATATCGCGATTTAACTCGTTTGACTGAAGTTGTGCGGTACAACTTCAGTGATTGCCACGCGCCTTCAAAGGCGGCTGTGAATAGATTCAGTTTGGCCACGCCAGCATTGCGCTCAGCAAAGGCGATGTCTTCGCTCAAGATGATATTGTCGTTTTCTAGAGCGCGGATAATGAATTCTAGGTCAAAGGTCCAAGCGGATGGGGCTATGGTCATAGTATCGAGGACTCGCTTCTTGAACAGTTTGAGGCCAGATTGCGTGTCGTAGTCGATGCCGAAGAGCATTTTAGTGAATACTAAATGGAATGCACCAGTGCTGAGTTTGCGCAATAAACCAGTTTTGTTATCGATACGATTAGTAATTACGACATCGGCATCACAAAATTGCATCTTGTGGTACATCTGCGCAATCGCCTCTGGTGGGTACTGCAAATCAGCATCAATCATGCAAATCACATCGTGCTGAGCCGCGGCGAAGCCTTCTAAAAGTGAAAATGCTTTCCCCGGCTTGCCTTGTTTAAGGATAGCTCGAGCATTGAATTTGGGATCAGCAGCACGGGTAAGTGCAACCGTCGCATCAGTAGAGTGGTCGTCGACTACTAAAATCTCAAACGGGATGCTAGCTTTTTGCAAAGTGGTATGCAGGCGCTCGAATAGCAAAGGTATGTTATCCGCTTCGTTAAGCGTAGGGATGATTACTGATATAGCTGATTGTTTCATGGCGCACGCTCCTTTCTGTGGCAAATTAAAAACTAAATATGGTCGGATTTAAAACCGACAATTGAGGATTACCCACCTTTGAGTTGACTACTGTGAGTGCTCAAGTACTAGCCCTATTCTAGGGGATTAACTTGACAGAACAGTTAGATAATTCACAATATACTTCAACAACTTAACTATATCGATTACAGCACCTCTGTTAAAACCACTAATAATTTTGTCTATTGAAGTTATAAAAAACCTGATGTACGCTTAGTTCAGTATTATCATGCGTAGCACACTCCTTCAATTAATCGGTTTTCGCACCTATTGTTGCGATGCTAAAGTCGTTGCATGGAGCCGAGATAAGTTCGTATGCGCAACTTGCAAGAAGCCGGTAACGCAAGCTAGCCGAGCGGCTGCCAGGCAACAGCTTCGTACCAAAAAGCGGTCAGCTTTCCAACTCCTACACCGCTCACCTAAGATCAGATAGCTCACTATAACAGTTTGTGTTTGGTGTTCAAGAGCCGTTGATTGCGCTTAGCTACTACTTAAACAAATACCCGAACCTACACTACCATGCCGGGCAGTTTAGTAAACGTTGAAACGAGAGTCGACCAGCTTAACGATCACAGAGACGAGTTTGAGACAAGAAAAACCCCATCTTAAAACGATGAGGTTTTTTCTTTGGCGACCCCGACCCAGAAACTGCCGGGCGGCAGTTTTCTGTAGACACGAGGGAACCGCCGTACAGTTTAACGAACACAAAGGTACGAGGTCGAGCCACAAAAAAACCACCACCGCGAGGGTGATGGTCTTCTCTTGGCGACCCCGACCGGATTTGAACCGGCGATCTCCTCCGTGACAGGGAGGCGTGATAACCACTTCACTACGGAGTCAGGTGCTATAAGGTGCGCTAGAACAGAGGTAATTTTAGCAAAGGAGCTCGTATAATGCAATGGTTAGACTTGCAGCTAAGCGTATACTAATAGATAGGCAAATAGGACAAGCATATGAAAGCCCGCCTCAAGACCAAGATACTCATCGATGCCGATGCTCCAACGGTGTTCAAATACTTGAGTCACACTCGGTATCATCATCTTTGGAATACTAGTCTGCAGCGGGTAGACCCAGAGGGCGAGCTGCGAGAAGGATCCGTCTACGTTTCTTATAGTTTAGTACTTGGCGTTCGCACTCGGGCGGTCAATGAAGTCGTAAATTTTATCCAAAATAAAGAGTTACAGGTTCAAAATAAGACGGGGATGATCCAGTACTGCGTAAAATATGAGCTGGCGCAGCGCAAGGGAGCGACCAGCGTGCTCTGTACTACAATTGTCTCGTCGGATAGTAGAGCATTCGCTTTCGCGAAACCAATTCTAGAGCACCTCGTTCGCCGCGAGCTAAATGTTGACCTGAACAATTTGAAACAGACTGTTGAAGCTCGATTGGAATAATATGCTGTTAATAAGAACCTTGGCCGAAGAAATTATGGTGCGGGTACAGAGAGTCGAACCCAGAAATGCCTGATGGCATTTTCTGTAGACGCTGAGGGGACCGTCAGTAGTAAAACTAAGTTGAGATTTGCATCTTAGAACATCTAACAATGCCTGATGGCATTTTCTGTAGATGCGAATGAAATGTCGTTCAGTGAAACCGTGGTGCGGGTACAGGGAGTCGAACCCTGGTCTCAACCTTGGGAAGGTTACATAATAGCCGTTATACGATACCCGCCTAATTGCCCAAGGCAATTAATGCTCGTGTACCAATGCTCCCGGTTTCACTGAATTATTAGTTCTCAGCTATCAGTGAGACACGAGAACTGGCAACTCATTGAGTGTTGAAAATTGATATTTTGAGCACAATTTTGCAAAGCAAAATCTGGAGCCACCTAGCAGGATCGAACTGCTGACCTACACGTTACGAATGTGTCGCTCTACCAACTGAGCTAAGGTGGCGCACTTTGGGTAATTCAGAGGTTATTATATCTGGATAGCTGCTGAGTTGTCCACCGCCGGATATATATGCCGGCGGTAAGTAAGGATGCTACAATGGTCACTAATATATGACGACGTCCGCCAAGTATTTTCGTGACCGAGTAGTAATGCTACTCTTTAGTACAATTATTTTCCTGGGTCTTGCACTCAGTCTGTTCGTGTTGCTTAAACTGAGCTCTAATCATGGCAACGGGTTTATTGTCCAGTACCGTTCGAACCTCGGTCTAGACGCCTTTAAAACAGGGAATGTAGCTGGGTTGCTAAGCTTCGTAGGGTTCGCGGTTCTAATTCCGATTGTACATATTTTACTCAGCCTGCGCACATATGCGATACATCGCCAGCTGGCCATCGTAATTTTGGCACTTGGCGTACTACTTTTAGCTCTAGCAATCATCATAAGTAATGCATTACTCGTACTTAGGTAACTGATGATAGACATCGAGATACCTCTAGAAAAAGATCGTCACGGTTGGTACCGATTTTTCGAAATACTGCCGGGAGCACTCAGCTGGTTTATGCTGACACTACCATTTATATTAAGCATTATTAGTGTCGACCTAGCAGCCGCTTTCGTGCTTGCGTATCTGTTGATTAACTTTATTCGTGGGTTAGCTGGAGCGTATCGGGCGATAGATGGGTACCGCACCATGCGCCAGCACCAAAAATTGCCATGGCGAAGCATGTTAGCCGAATTAGAGGCTGGTGAGGTGCTGGAATCTGGCGCTCGCCGACCGAAGTGGCATTACGATGCGCTCCTGCGCATCGCCGTCGATCCGAACCGTCCCGGTCCGGATGATATTATCCACGCCATCATTGTCGCTACTGTTAAGGAAACCAAAGAAACGTTGGAAGCAACTGTCCGATCGGTACTCGGTTCGGACTACAACATGAAGCAGGTCATCTTCATTCTGGCTTACGAAGAACGCGGTGGGGCAGACACCGAACAGCGGGCTAATGACCTAATCGCTGAATTCCACCCTGATTTCCTCGATGCCTTTGCCGTCAAACACCCCTCAAACATCCCTAATGAGCAAGTCGGTAAAGGCGGCAACGTCACCTTTGCTGGCCGCAAACTTCAAAAATACCTTGAGGCTAAGAACATTGACCCCCTGCGCGTATTGGTTACAACCCTCGACGCCGATAACCGCCCCGATAAGCATTACTTATCGGCGCTCAGTTATGTGTACAGTGTTTGTCCAGATCCGACTCATGCTTCGTTCCAACCAGTTGCGCTGTATACAAACAATATTTGGGATGCACCGGCGCCGATGCGGGTGCTTGCAACTGGCAATTCGTTCTTTAACCTCGTCGTATCGCTTCGGCAGCACGCCCTGCGTAACTTTAGTTCGCACGCCCAGCCGATGGCTGGCCTGATAGAAGCTGATTTCTGGAGTGTTCGTACCATCGTCGAAGATGGTCACCAATACTGGCGCTCGTACTTTGCCTTTGACGGTAATTACCAGGTGTACCCATTACACGTACCAATCTGTCAGGATGCAGTTTTAGCCGATACGTACCGTAATACCCTCAAAGCTCAATTCATCCAGCTCCGCCGCTGGACCTACGGCGCTTCGGACATCGCTTATGTTATCAACCAGTCGTTCCTAAAGCCGAACAAGGTATCGAAGATTAATCTGGCACCGAAGTTCTGGCGGCTACTAGAAGGCCATGTTACCTGGGCTGTTGGGCCAATCTTGGTGCTCGTTGGTGGCTTTATCCCGTCGCTATTTAGTAATGACAGCATCACCGTATACGAGTTGCCCTTAATAGTAAGTAAGGTGCAAACCGTTGCTCTAGCGGCAGCCTTCGTAACAGTCTTCATGGCGCTCAAAACGTTGCCACCACGCCCGGCCCGTTACCGCCGTCACCGAACGATCTGGATGATACTGCAATGGGCCTATCTACCAGTCACGACTATTGTCTATAACTCCATGGCCGCTCTGTACTCGCAGACTCGCTTAATGTTTGGCTGGTACATTAGCCGATTCGACGTCACCGAAAAAGCTGTCGTGCTTCAATCTGGTGAAAAGATCACTTCTGGCACCGAAAAATAACTTTAAATACGCCTCAATCAAAGCTTTGTCTTGGCTAATCCTTAGACAGTATTGACGCTTCTACTTTGCCTAAAGGTGGCGAGCTTGGTAATACACGGCCGCAGCTGTATCGAAACGAGCTAGGACTTCATAGCTCGTTATAGCTATCTGATGACTCTCGAGCAAACCATGCGTAGCATGCTTGCGTAGTTGGTTAATAACAGTATCCGTAAGCGCAGTCGCATCAGCTAATGCCGACGATCGATGCTCGCAGGCCTTATAGAGCTCTACAAACAGCATTTGCTCATGAAATGGTACGAGTGAGTCATCCTTGCTTCGGACGCGCCAGACGCTATCGTAGGCGGCCTGTTCGTGGGTGCTGAATGTTGCGCCACAGCTTAGGCAGTGCCGACGCCGCCACACTTGGTTAGCCCGCTTTTGGTGCCGTGAGTTCCTGACCTCTGTTTTGCCGCCGCAATACGTACAGACCATTTTAGTTTTTTGTATTAGTTAGATAAACCATGACAACATATTGTCATAACGCTTATAAAAAGGCTAGTGGAAAACATGTTAGGAAGTGTGGGTAAACTCATCTGACCCCTGTTAGGCCCACATAACGTAAAATACCCTTTCGGAGTAGCTCCGAAAGGGTTCTATAACAGGGGTAGGACTGGTTATTTGTAGGACACTGCCATTTGGCGGGGCCTACGGATCCGACTGATGGTAGTTGTAAAGCTAAGTTCTTCATAGAACAGGCTGAACGCATCCAGGGGACTGGTAGTAGTGTTACTCAAAAACTCACATGTCTCGTTTAACGTCATGAATCTTATCAGCTCATTGCGGTTGTGTCAATACCGTGCCATATAAGCATTAGAACTATAACAGGGGTGGACTATTCTGCGCATCTTGCGCTTAACAGCGTAATACGCTATATTCAAATGAGCCATTTCAAGTAAAGCCGCAAGCTTATGCCTGGAAGAGTAGCCGGAGCAGTCGCGAACGCGCTGCCCCGCGCGATAAGCAATATAGCCCGAGGAACCCGCTGGCTGTCCTGATGGGGCGGTTTATATGGTGTCTCATATCAGGGTGATTAGCTCATTTGGCTAGAGCGCCTCATTGACGTTGAGGAGGTGAGAGGTTCGAATCCTCTATCGCCCACCAGATTAAAACGACCTCCTTAGCAGAGGTCGTTTTTGTATAGTTAAATGCTTTTAATCGCTAGGCAATTTAAATAACTCAACTGGCTTTGATATATCTGCTATAGCTCGACGGTCTTTTATAGCTGTGTTATGCATAGATATCTACATAAAGGTATTCTTGTTCAAAAATGGTTATTTGGCTTAGTAACGTACCTGCTAAAGCGCTTAACTCACCTAAGTACTCCAGGGAGTGTTTTATATAGTTTATAAACCGTCTAACCATCATTACCTGTGACGCTTAACGTGCGTCGTAAAATGTCGGAACTAAGATGATCATAGTTTATATCATGTATGAGAAGGGTAGATATGGTGATTAATCATGGATGATATAAATCAGGCAATAATAAGTTTTCCACTATCCACAGGTCCGTTGTAATTAAACCCACAAGAAAGTACTAGCCTAATGATACTAGTATGCTAAGATAGTTTCAGGTGAGTTTTGGTTAGTGCTTTAGGCATCAACTAAGGGAGAACGGTCGACTGAACATTGCGAGATCAGTCGACCGTTTTTATTTGACTGAAAAGCGTGATTCCTTGTTTTTCGAAACACGGGTGCTATAGTGGTGAATAGGTGTTGATGCAGTGTAACCAACTGCGGAGCCGCGCCGGCAAGCCAGGTACGTGCGATAACGTGACCTAGAAGAGTGAAATGTTTCGGTGGAACAGCCTGATTTGACAATTATTGGGCCCGGGACGCGTTAGTAGATTGAATGTATTGCGAGAATATTCAATCCAGCGCGTCCTTTTTATTTGCGTAAGGAGTTACCGACATGCCCGACCAGAACCAAGATCAACTACATGCCATGCGTCATTCGTTGGCTCATATTATGGCGACTGCAATCCAGCGCTTATGGCCGCAAACCAAGTTTGGCGTTGGGCCAGTAGTCGAAAACGGCTTTTATTATGACGTTGATCTGGGCCCAGATACCAAGGTATCTGAAGATGACTTCAACAAGATCGAAGCCGAGATGGCGAAGGTTATCACAGGCAACGTGCCGTTCGAAAAGTCTGAGATGCCAGTTGATGAAGCAATTGCGTGGGCCCAGGGCTCACATCAACCATACAAGGAAGAATTGCTAAATGACCTCAAGCGAGCGGGCACGACCGTGGCCAAGGACCTGGACGCGGCAGAGCTGGGCACTATTACTAGTGGTGATGCCGCTGTCGAAAACGTATCGTTTTACCGCAATGGCGATTTCACTGACCTCTGTCGTGGGCCGCACGTGGAATCAACCGGAAAGGTTGGTGCCTTTAAACTAATGCGCGTGGCCGGTGCTTACTGGCGCGGCAACGAAAAGAACGCCCAGATGCAACGCATGTACGGCGTCGCCTTTGCGACGCCGAAGGAACTGCGGCAGCACCTAGACATGTTGGCCGAGGCCAAAAAGCGCGATCACCGGAAGCTAGGGCAGGAGCTCGACCTGTTCGTCTTTTCTGATCTGGTTGGCTCCGGACTACCGATGTTTACGCCGCGAGGCACAGTACTGCGCGACGAAGTTGCGGCGTTCTCGAACGAACTACGTCAACGCCATGGGTTCCAGAAAGTCTGGACTCCACACATTACGAAAAAAGATCTGTACGAGACTTCGGGCCACTGGGCAAAGTTCAAAGATCAGCTATTCTTGGTGACTAGCCAAGAAACCAGCGACGAATTAGTTATGAAGCCGATGAACTGCCCGCACCACACTCGTATCTATGCTTCACAACCGCGCAGCTACCGCGATCTACCAGTTCGTTACCTTGAAACCACAACTGATTACCGTGATGAAAAAACCGGCGAACTCGGTGGTTTAAACAGAGTCCGAGCCTTAACCCAAGACGACAGCCACGTATTTTGTCGTCAAGATCAGATCGAGCGAGAGATTGACAACTTACTGGCTAGCGCCAGCGAACTCTATGGTGTCGTCGGCATGGATTTGCGGGTCCGGCTGTCGTATCGTGACGACAGCGATGCCTACCTTGGTTCCCAGGAGTTATGGGCCACCACTCAGGCGCAGTTGAAACAAGCCGTCATTGCCAATGACCTAACGTACTTCGAGGAAGAAGGCGAAGCGGCATTTTATGGTCCAAAGATCGATTTCATGGTCACCGATGCTATCGGTCGCGAATTCCAAGTTGCTACTGTGCAACTCGATTTTGTGCAGCCCGAGCGATTTGGTCTGGAATACACGAGTGAAGATGGTATGCCGCAACGGCCAGTTATGATTCACTGTGCGCTTCTGGGCTCGATCGAGCGCTTCCTGAGCGTGTACATAGAGCATACCGCTGGGAAGTTCCCGGTGTGGGTTGCCCCTGAACAGGTTCGGTTGATTAGCGTAAACCAGGAAGCTGTGACCGTTAATTTTGCCGCCGAGCTAGAGCAGAAAGCCATAGCCATTGGTCTTCGGATCACGACTGATAATTCTAATGAATCAGTCGGCAAAAAGATTCGCGCCGCCGAGTTATGGAAAGTACCGTATACGATCGTGGTGGGCGAGAAGGAGGTCGCCGGAGGCGACCTAACGCCGCGTATCCGCGGCGACTTGGCCGTAGCTGAAGTAGCCAAAAGCTACAGCGTGGATGAGTTCTTCGGCACGATTGCCAATGAAGCTAAAATGCGAGTTAGTAAGTCTTCGCTGTAGCCATGAACAAGCAAATACTATCAGTTGATATCGACGATGTGTTGTCACACAGTGCTAAGCAGATAATGGCCTACGGGAATGAGAATTGGGGTCATACGCACAGCATTGAGGACTTCAACGAAGATTTGGCTTCTATGTGGCAGGTCGAACCGGACGAGGCAGAGCGCCGCTGGTTAGAATACATAGATTCTGGTATTTTCAGCCGACTAGAGGTAATCGTCGAAGCACGCGAGGCGCTTGAGCGACTGAGCCAGACGTACCAAATCATAGCGGTTACTTCGCGGCGAGATAGCTTGTTGCCATTGACCGGGGAATGGATCGCTTCAAATTATCCTGGCATATTCCACCAAATAATTGGTGCGGGCATATATGGTAATGGACGACCTGATGCTCATATGCTCACTAAAGCTGACGTGCTAAAGAGCATTGGTTCAACGCACCACATCGACGATCAAATCAAGCACTGCGCCGGCGCCTACAGCGTTGGTGTGCCGGCTATTCTGTTTGGTGATTACCCGTGGAACCGTGACGTCGACCTGCCCGAGACTGTAACGCGCTGCAAAGACTGGCCGGCGGTACTGGAATACTTCGATGGCATCGTCTGAGGCAGATATCCTCAATTTTCGGCAACGAGTAGAACTACTGGTTAGTCATATACCCCAGGGGCGGGTGATGACGTATGGCCAGCTAGCGGCCCTATGTGGTAGCGCGCGGGCTGCGAGGATCGTAGGAGGTATCGCCCATTTTGGTGATCCAAAGTTACCGTGGCACAGAGTTGTAAACAAGCAAGGTGGCTTAGCGTCCGGCTATCCTGGCGATCGCCCAGGTCATAGAGCAGTGCTCGAAGCCGAAGGCTATACCGTCTCAGATGAGTATCGAGTGAACGTTTCGGAGTTGTTATGGCGGCCCGAGGGTACGGAGCTGACTCAGACTCTTTTTAAGGTATGATTGGATCATGAAGAAGCAACGAATTGTACTAGTTACCGGTGGTGGCAGCGGTATTGGCAAAGCGGTCGTTGAACGCTTTGCTGAGAACGGCGACATTGTGTATGCCCTCGGTCGACGAGAGCAGCCGCTCGAGACGCTCGTTCGGGCGTACCCAAAACATGTCCGAGCCTTGCCGGCCGATATCACCGATCCAGAATCAGTCGGTAAGGCGGTCCAGGTTATCTACAAAGCTGGCAAAGGATTAGACGTATTAGTTAACTGCGCTGGATCAAGTGGCGCCGTTGAGGCAGACTTGCCACTCCATAAAGCGCTAGCCCACTGGAACAAAATAATCACCACCAATTTGAGCGGCGTATTCCTGGTGACATATGCCTTTATACCGCTTATTCCTAAACCAGGCGGCCGGATTGTGAATGTCAGTTCGCTAGCCGCACTCGCTGGCAGCAGCCAGCCGGGTGGTGAGGCCTATGCGGCTGCCAAAGCCGGCCTGCATGGCCTAACCAGAACGCTGGTTCGTAAGCTGGGACCGCAGGGCATTACGGTAAATTGCGTGGCTCCTGGGGTTGTCGAAGATACCCAATTCTTTGGTGGTGGATCGATATCGCAGGACCGCGCAGCCCTGATGCTGCCATTTATCCCAAGCGGTCGCCTGGGCAAGCCAGCCGACGTAGCCTCCGCAGTGTTTTATCTGGCCTCCGACGAAGCATCATTCGTAAACGGCGACATCATGCACGTCAATGGCGGGCAGCAGTTCGGACGCTAAGGCTATGGCAGCAGTACCACTCTTAGTAATTGTCGGCGAAACAGCTAGCGGCAAATCAGCCTTGGCGTTTGAACTGGCTAAGAAATTTAATGGCGAAATAATCTGCGCTGACTCTTGGACGGTGTACAAACATTTCGACATCGGTACCGCCAAGCCATCTACAGTAGAGCAGGCGACCGTGCCGCACCATCTTTTGAATGTTGCCGAAGCGATTGAAGGATTCAACGCGGTCATCTTTCAGGAGTTAGCGTTTGCAGCCATACAGGCCATAGGTGCTAGAGGCAAATTGCCGATACTTGTCGGTGGTACCGGGCTGTATATTGACAGCGTGATCTATGAATATGAGTTTTTGGCTGCACCACCAGTCGGTATGCGCGAGGAGTTGAATAAGATGACCTTGGATGAGTTACTCGAAAAGGCTGCCGCTGAAGGTTTATCAGTGCAAGGTATCGACACCCGCAATAAACGTCGGGTGATTCGGTTAATCGAGAATGAGGGTAGATTGCCAGCTCGCAAACCGCTGCGCGAAACCACTCTTATACTAGGTATGAGTTTGCCTAAGGACGAACTACGGGCGCGCGTTGAACGACGGGTTGATGCTATGATCGCGGCTGGCTTAGAGGATGAAGTACGTCAGCTGGCTACCGAGTATGGCTGGGACGCTGAGCCTATGAAGGGGATTGGCTATTGGCAATGGAAGGGCTACTTTCAGGGTACACAAACGCTCGCGGAAACCCGGGCTCGCATCATTAAAGGCACCACCGATCTGGCCAAAAGACAGCGTACCTGGTTTAAGCGTAATGAAAGTATTCAGTGGCTTGCTACCGAAGACAAGCTTGCGGAGGCTGTTGACTCACTCACAACATTTTTGAACAAACATTCCATATAACTGAACAAGGTTCTGCTATACTACGATTATGGTTGAACAATTGTTTGGTTCTAAGACACGGGTAAAGCTTTTGCAGCTGTTTTACAGCAACCCAAACCGCTCTTTTTATGTCCGAGAGATTACCCGCAAAATTGATGAGCAGATAAATTCGGTCCGCCGCGAATTATCAAACTTACTCAGTATTGGTATTATCGTTTCCGAAAATACCGAAAACAAATTGTATTACGAAGTAAATCAGAAATACGAATATTTTGACCCGCTGCAAGAAATATTTGGCGGTGGCGTCAAAAAGAAGCGCGCCAAATCTAGTACCGGTGCTGCCGGCAAGCAAGACGAGCCAGCCGAAATTGACGATGAATATAAAGCGCTCGGTAAACTCGAACTGGTCGTCTATACCGGCCAGTTCACCCGCGACGAGCGGGCTGGTATCGACCTTTTGATGGTTGGTAACGTCAATACGAATGCTCTTGACAAGTTCATCGCTGAACTCGAAGCCAAAGAAGGCAAAGAACTACGCTACACTATGATGACGTTAGCCGACTTCAAATACCGACTACAGATTAAAGACCGCTTTGTGGCTGGCATTCTGGAAGCGAAGAAGCAAGTCGTTGTCGACACCGAAAATCTACTGACTTAAGGAGGAATTACTATGGATGTGCAATTTTATGGGGCAAACTGTGTGGTCGTGAACTATAAGGGAACCCGGGTTGTCATTGACGATACCTTAGACGAGCTTGGGGCCAAATCTGTCCTCAAGCCAGGAGACTTAGCGCTGTACAGCGGACCGCATGGCGCCTCAAAAGTAGAAGTTAAATTAGTAGTTGATCGACCGGGTGAGTACGAAATGGGTGACGTGTCAGTCCATGGTGTGGCTGCGCAAGCTCACATCGATGAGAAGGGAACCAAAGCGGTAACCATGTTTAAGGTGACTGCTGGTGACGTCAATCTATTGTTTACCGGTAATATTTATCCAAACATTAGCGAAGCGCAGCTCGAAGACATTGGTAAGGTAGATGTATTATTCGTCCCAGTTGGTGGCAATGGTTACACTCTTGACCCAATTGGTGCACTCAAGGTGATTAAAGAAGTTGAACCCAAAATGGTTGTACCGCTGCACTATGCAGACCCAGCTCTCAACTTCCCGATGCCTCAACAAGACCTCGAAGTTGCAGTCAAAGAACTATCTATGGAAGTAAGCCAGACCGTTCCTAAGCTAAAGTTTAAAGTTGGTGACTTTGCCGAAGGTATGCACCTCGTGGTCCTCGAAAAAGCTAACTAAACTGACTCAATACACTGCTGTAGTCTTGGCAGACTCCGTTCTGCCAAGACATATCCTGGCAGTACGTCACATATATAAAAAGAGCCGCGAATGCGGCTCTTTTAGGACAACGTAGCTGTTTACTTAGCGCTAGCTGTAGCTGTAGCTGTAGCTGTAGCTGTAGCTGGGGCGCCGATGAGACCCTTTTTCTTTAGGGTGCGGATGGCTTGGGTGCTGATCTTCAGTTTGACCTTTTTACCGTCGACAATGATGGTCTTGTTTTGGAGGTTTGGCTTCCAAACTTTCTTGGTGTGGCGCTGAGAAAAGCTGACGTTACTGCCATACTGCTTGCCCTTGCCGGTGATGTCGCAAATCTGCATATCGTTGATCCTTACACTTATATTGAATTCGACTTTTTATTTTAGCGTATTAACAGGGAAGAGTCAACTAGGATGGACTGAACTATCCTTACCTCATTCCGGCCTGATATGCGTTTCACGCGGCGTAGACGGGGGCTACTCAGCTGCACTACGCTTGACTCGTCCGATCAGAACGATGTCGGAGGTGGTTCAATATTATGGCAGTGCAAAGCTCTACGGTATACTGGTGAGAGTTTATTATGCAAAGTCTTACACTTATTTACATTGTTTCGGTTATTGTCTCGATAATAATATCGCTGACGGTGCACGAATTCATGCATGCCTACACCGGGCATCTGCTCGGTGACGATACCGCCTCTCAGGCTGGGCGTGTCAGTTTTAACCCATTCGATCACATTGATCCGTTAACTACTATTGTGTTGCCGATTGTCACGATCTTGATATTTGGGGTGCCGATTCTAGCTGCCAAGCCAGTACCTTTTAATCCGGAGCGCCTAAAATACGGTGACTTTGGTGCGGCAATTGTGTCGGCCGCCGGACCACTGTCAAATTTGGCACTGGCAATCGTTGGTGCATTAGTAGCGCAGGTCGTTACCGCCGGTACCACTGTCGAACAGTTTTTATCGACCTTCATCGTACTGAACGTAGCGGTATTCATTTTTAACTTGATTCCAATCCCGCCACTTGATGGTTCGCGCGTACTCTATGCCTTTGCGCCTGAACCGGTCCGCGATTTATTCAACCAGATTGAGCGCTTTGGAATCATCATCATCTTTGCGTTGGTGCTGTACGGCGGCCTTGGCGGCGTACTTACTAACTTGAATCAAACTGTCCTCAACCTTTTACCATAATTTTAACCCAGGAATATCAGTCAACTCCGGTATACTAGTGTGTGGCTGGGTGGCTTCAAAACCTTAGTCGGCAAATGATTATCTGAATACTAATCATTAGGGAGTCCTGATCAAGTAAACCGTGGTTTGCTAGTGTTGGACACCCACCTGGAATTTTTTCAGGTGATCACGCCGGCGCCCAGCCACTTAATTTTGAGTAAAAAATGCGACGGTTGCCACCAGTATAGATTGATAAAATAGAAACTCTTAACAAGGAGATTACCATGAGAGTATTAGACGACATAGCGCAGAATGCTGACGATGAAAGCAAGAAATTTGCCGACAAACAAAAAGCTAAAGCAGCCGAAAAGCAAGAAGAAGCAGATGAAGATTCCGACAGTTAGATAAATGACTGAGCAATATAGCCCTGGTTGGTATGATTGGAAATGTTGTGAATTAGAAGGAGGGTTAATGTCCAATAGCGAAAGTAAAAATGATGACTCTCAAGCAATGATGAAAGCCAAGAAATTACAAGAGCTGCGAGAGCAGCTCGAGAAGTCCAAAAAACAGGGCGAAGAGGACAACCGCAAGTATAAATCCATGTAAGCAATGGTGTAGTAAACAAGCTACGAACATACGTCTCAATAATAAAAGCTCCAAGCAATTGGAGCTTTTATTATGGCTGATTGCGCGAAGCCATGCACGGTGGTTGATCGTGCTCATGGTAATATGTAGTTATGTGGCAAGAAACAAAACATGGACTCTACAAACAGTTTAACTTCAAAGATTTCCGGGAATCCTGGGCGTTTATGGTCAAGGTTGCGACGCTGGCTGAGGAGTATCACCATCATCCACGGTGGGAAAACGAATGGAGCGTGGTGCAGATTTGGTTGATAACGCATGATGCAGAAGGTAATATCACAGATAAAGACCATCGGATGGCCGAGGCCATCGATGGTCTGGTCGCTGGCATTGAAGCCACGAGCCTCGAAGGTAGGGTCCAGCATGCCGACCGGGTAAAAGTATTCGCCGACGGTGGCTCACGCGGTAACCCCGGCCCATCAGCTAGTGGTTTTGTAATACTTGATACCGAGGACAGCATGTTAATTGATAAGGGAATCTACATAGGTATCACTACGAACAATGTTGCTGAATACATGGCCCTCAAATTCGCACTGGAAGAGTGCCATAAACTCGGTGCGCGACATGTCGACGTCTACATGGATAGTTTGCTGGTAGTAAACCAAATGAAAGGCATCTTTAAGGTAAAGAACCGCGACCTCTGGCCGATTCATGATGCTATCAAACAACAGCTATCTAAGTTTTCACATGTCGATTTCTCGCATGTACCTCGAGAACTTAACAAACTGGCCGACGCTGCCGTCAATCGGGCGATGGACGAAGAACTTGGTATCTCCAAGCTGAGTACTTAGCCACAAGCCAAACCAACTTTGCTTTGCTGCCATTCTTAGGGCATAATAATACCCGGCTAGATTTTTGGCTAATCGCGTGGCGCAAAAACCACGAGGAAAGTCCGGGCAGCATAGGGAGTGGTAGTCGCTAACGGCGACCGGGGGCGACCCTAGGGAAAGTGCCACAGAAACGAAACTACCCAGTTTACTGGGCAAAGGTGAAACGAGCAGGGTAAGAGCCTGTAACGACCAGCGGTGACGCTGGAAGACGGTAAACCCTACCTGCTGCAAGGAGATATGTCTCAGGAGTAAATCCAAGGTTCCCGCCGAGGCAGTTCACAAAATCCGCTCGAGCCATGCGGCAACGCATAGCCTAGATAGATGATTAGCTCCTTTTACTGCGCAAGCATTAAAGGAACAGAACCCGGCTTATAGATTGTCTAGCCAATCAAAAACTCCTCTGTTAGCAGAGGAGTTTTTCACAAAGAAATATATGAAAGTTTGAGATACTACATCCATGAAAGAAATAGCTTGTAACACTTGTAGCGGCGTTTGCTGCATCGGACCTAGGGCCCTCGAGTTAACTGATGCCGAGCGTGATCAGCTTGCGGCCGCAGGAACGGCACTGATCCAGATCGTTATTGCCGCCAAACACACTCGTCCAGCCGCGCCATATCCTGCAGCTGGCATACCACTAAACCCCGAAAGGCCCGATATTTTCCAGCGTCGCATGCTCGCAGCAGGTGAGACGGCACCACTAAAGGCAAATCACGGCTTGCACATTATGCTTGGCCGTTGTGGCAACCTGGTGCGCGATGATTCTACCGGCCAGGAAGTTTGTGGCGCATATGATGATAGACCAGGTATCTGCCGAGAGTTCGAAGAAGCCGGTCCGCGCTGTGCCGAAATGCGTCAAGAAGCTGGTATTGATGATCCACCATTATTGAAATTAGAAGCGTTATTCTCTCGACTCCAAGAGCTTAACGACAACTAAAAACTCCTCTGGTAACAGAGGAGTTTAAGCAGAAGTCTGAGGAATTTACTTCTGAGTAGCCTTGACGACTGCAGTAAATGCAGCTGGATCGTTAACGGCTAGTTCAGCCAGGATCTTGCGATCAATGGTTATACCAGCTACCTTTAATGCAGCAATAAGCTTGCTGTAGGTGGTGTCGTTTAAATGAGCGGCCGCGTTAATGCGGGTAATCCATAATTCGCGGAAAGTTCGCTTACGGTTTTTGCGGTCACGGGTCGCAAATTGCATCGACTTAACGAGTGCTTGGCGACCACGTTTGACGCTGACGCGGTTTGGGTGGCTAAAGCCTCTAGTTGCTTTGCGGATCTTGACGTGTTTAGCGTGCCCGGGGACACCTCGTTTTACTCTCATCGCTTACTCCTTCTATGGTAGTTAATTATATCCGGGCGATACGGTGGATGAATACCGTGATGCGCTCCGTAGGGTCAGTCTTAAACGCCGAGCTTAAGCTTCAAGTTCTTGCTGTTGCGACCAGTTAAAGTGGTCAAACCACTCAAACGGCGCTTACGGCCACCACTCTTTTTTGACAAAAAGTGATTCCGGTTTGGGCTGCCAGCACGGACTTTACCGTTCTTGCTGACCTTGACGCGGTCTTTGGTTCCGCTGTGTGTCTTAAGCTTTGGCATCTGTTGTCTCCTTTTCTTTCTTATCTTCCGTGTCCTTGGTTTCTTTCGTTGCTGCCTTATCGTCTTTGGCGTCGTCTTTTACAACTGGAGCTTTGGGCTTCGTGGCGACGATTCTGACCGCCGCTGCTTGATCTTTCGATGAAGCTTTTTCGGCCTTATCGCCAGTTTCAGGCTTTGGTGCCTTGCCGCTGCTCCTTATGACGAAGTTTAGTTGCTTACCAGCAAATTGAGGCTTTTGATCGACGATGATCGTGTCGCCGAAGATGTCTTGGAGCACTCGGTCGGCTAGTTTGAAACCGATTTCCTTGTGAGCGAGCTCGCGTCCGCGGTAAAAGATGGTGATCTTTACCTTGTGGCCAGCTTCCAGGAACTTCTTGACCTTACCCATCTTTATATCGAGGTCGTGATCACCGATCTTGAGGCCGAAGCGCATTTGCTTCATTTCCAGAGCCTTGGCAGCTTTCTTATTCTTGTTCTGCTGCTTGGTTTTCTGGTAATTGAATTTGCCCCAATCAACGATCTTGGCGACCGGTGGTTTAGCATCTGGCGAAATCTCCACCAGATCCAATTCACGTTCTCGAGCTAGGATTAGCGCCTCATTCCGCGTTAAAATGCCGAGTTGTTTGCCTTCCTCGTCAATCACACGCAACTGAGGTGCCCGAATCTGTTCATTCAGGCGGGTAAATTTGCTGATATTTTCGTCCTTAACATTATTATTTTAAGTTCCATAATTGTAACAGATGTGGCCACAGAGGTCAATACTGCAGCCTTAGTTATTGACATAAGTGCATTAAAATAGAACAGCCTTATGCACATCAACGCGACGAAAAATTTACTATCGGTGATGTTGTAAAGACTGCTGGCATGGGCATTGCTCTCGGCGTGGCTGCGATTGGGACTGTTGCTGCAGTAAACGTTGGAAAGAATGCCTACGATGCTTCGCAAGAAAAGGCCCACAAGCAAGATGCAGCTATGGAGCGGGCAATTGAGTCGACCCTTCAATAAATTGCTGAATTAGTAATGACGCGATTGCCTGAGAGTAAGTTACTCGTGAAAGGCACATATCACTATGACTTAGGTACATCAAAAGACGAGCACACCACAATCGCATCGGTATCCGTAAACTAGACTGCAAAGCACCGTCAGCACATGATGTGACACAAGTATTTATTGATGGCTGGAAAGCACCGGGCCAAGACTCTGACACCGGGCCATATAGGGGTGAAGCGTTTATGCTACAAGGCTCTACATGGAACGCCTACACCGATATCGATGTTGACGCTCCGTATGATATGAATAAGGACTTTAATAGTGCCAGTAGTGGTGAACAACGAATGGACATCAGAGATTTCGCTGAACGACTCGACTCCGCAAAAGAAGTGGCCGCGCAGGCTATCGATCACTTAGATTACGCCGACCTCAGCGAATAGATACGCAGAGGATCATTAGACACTCAAACTTGTGCCGGCCAACGCTGCTCGAACGGTAGCGCACTTCTGAACGATGAGTTTGCTTGATAGCGTAGCAGCAGGCGCTTATTCTATGAATTTTATCAAGCTTATAAGCGCTAAAGTTTAGGCTGCTGCTGACTGCGATACTGGAGGGCCTCGCTGATGTGGGCTGGTTCGATAGTTTTG
>JACMPA010000004.1 GCA_014377695.1 Candidatus Saccharimonadota bacterium | reverse complement strand
TTGATTATCACCATCCGTATTTACGACGATATCAGCGCCAAGTTCTAGGGCGCGTTCGACCCCGTCGCGGAAAGAGCGACCAAGGCCTTTGTTCTGGGTGTGGGTCACAAACTCCGTTATGCCGTGCTCACGGGCAATGTCTACCGTTCTGTCGGTACAACCATCATCGATGATAAGGATGATAATTGTATCTATACCATCGATTTTCTTTGGGATATCAGCCAATACGGCCGGCAGTGTTTTTTCTTCGTTCAAGCAAGGTATTTGCACAACAAGTTTCATGGTAGTTTCTCCTATTGCTGTTTAGTATAGCGCACTGACCCCGGAAGTCGTTTCGATGCCAGGTATAATACGCTGCGGCTTAGTACTATGTACAAGCCCTATCACTGGGTACATTCTCAGCCGGTGTTAAGCAACAATACCCTACACTACTCCAGATGAAACCTGAAAACATATTGCTAATGTATGCGCCGTATCAGCCGAGGTGCGGTATGATAGAAGCAACCCAACTCGCTTTCCTATGCAGCATAAACAGACACCGTTCCAATCTATCGATGGCTTTATGCCACGCAACAGTAGCTCCCCTCGTAGAGTTGGGTTCGATGCACCAAGGACGCCCATGAGCGCTAAGAAGTCGAACATCAGCCAAATACCCCTGCCAAAAGTCGGCCAGCCATTACCGGCATATGCCCCCGCTGCCTCTGCGCAGTCAAATGGTGGACTATCAACGGCTGGTCGTCGGCCAATAAGCGCTACATTGGATGACGATATCGTTGAAGATACACCTACCAAACAACGCAATTTTGGGCGACGTAGAAAACAAGAGCAGGCAGAGCAGCCGGACAAAAAAAGACGTTTGATACCCCGCTTTATAACGTGGCGCAAAGGTATACTGGCTATTTTGATCTTGATTTTGGCAATTGGTGGTTGGCTAGGCTTTAAGTTCGTATATAACGCCAGCAAAACGTTTCATGGCGGCCTCTTCAGTGTCTTAAGCTCCGCAAAGCTTAAAGGTGAGGACGTTGGCCGGGTCAATATACTGGTTGCTGGTAACTCAGCTGATGACGTCGGTCACAACGGTGGTAAATTGACCGATTCCATTATGGTGGTAAGTCTTGATACCAAAAACAAGAGTGCGTATCTGATGAGTGTACCCCGTGATCTATACGTTGATATTCCTGGCAATGGCCATGCCAAAATCAACGAAGCCTACGTAGATGGTGAGAACGACAAGTTTAGTGAAGACGGCTACTTCCCTGGTGGTATGGGGCTGCTCCAGCAAACTATTGAGCAAAACTTTGACATCAATTTGAATTATTACGCGCTGGTGAACTATACGGCTCTTCGAGATCTCGTCAACGCCGTTGGTGGCGTTGATTACACGGTAAAAAGCGTCGATAAACGGGGTCTGTACGATCCGAGTATAGATTACACGACCAACGGTCCTCTAGTTAAGTTAACGAATGGCGTACATACGTTGACTGGTCAGCAAGCGCTTAACTTAGCTCGGGCCCGTGGCGACGCCTACGGATCATACGGGTTCCCTGCAGCCGACTTTGACCGTACAAACAATCAGCGGCAAGAACTACTGGCGCTCAAATCCAAGGCAACAACTACTGGTGTATTAACTAATCCGGCCAAGATCAGCAATATATTTGATGCTATTGGAAGCAATGTCAAAACAGATTTATCACTTGGTGAAGTCCGCCGAGCATACGAAATCGGTAAAGATGTTTCGAACGTACAGTCAATCGGGCTCAATAATGTCCGCGGTAAAAACCTGCTGACAAGCTATGCCACACCGCTCGGTCAATCAGCCTTAATTCCGGCCGCCGGACTGGATGATTTTAGCGATATACAGGCTGCCATCAAGCAACTAACCAGCACAAACCCAATCACCCGCGAAGGTGCCACTGTGGTCGTCTTGAACGCCACAGACGTCAGTGGGGTTGCCGCTAAGGCATCAGCGACACTCAAAGCTAAGGGTATTGCCGTCGGCGCAACCGGGGATGCTGCGGTCGCCCAAGTAACGTCTACCATCGTCGATCTGTCGGACGGCAAGATGACGGCCACTAGCGCACTACTACAGACTTTGTATGGCAAGAGTGTTGTTAAGACGAGTGCATACTCTAGTATCTATTATGACGCCGATTTTATTGTGCTCGTTGGTACTGATCACTCCACTACCCCTACGACCAGTACAAATGGCCAAACCAAGAACTAAATCCTAGTATGTTACAACTGTTTGACTTCTCATTATGGTCGTAAACGAGTACACTAGTCCTGATGGATAGCACCCGCCAAAAAGAAATTCGTGATCTACTCAGTGACTACCCTCTTCGAAATTACCGAAAAGGTGAAATTATTCTGTTTCAGGGTGAAGCGCCGCGGGTTGCCTATGTACTACACAAAGGTATGGTTAAAGCCTATAACATCAGCAGTAGTGGTGACGAAAAGCCAATCGGCTTCTATGGTCCGAATAGTCTCTTCCCAGCATCATGGGTCTTAGGAAAGGCTCCAAGTGCAATTTATTATTACGAGGCCTTCACGGACGTGTCAGTGTACTGCGTACCGCCGCTAGAATATATAGAAATTCTCAAAGCCAATCCAGATTTGCTCTATATAGAACTACAGAGCTACGTGGCGGATGAAATGGGTAAATGTATGCGCCTGAATGCCCTACAGCACTCCAGAGCCAGCGACAAACTTATCTACACCTTGCACTATTTAGCCTTGAGCCACAGTAAGCGCCTAGCCACGGACGGTGTAGAACTAGAGTTATTGCTAACCCATCAAGACTTCGCCAACTTGACCGGTCTGACACGTGAAACAACTGCCACTGAGCTCAATAAGCTCAAAAAAGCTGGGATTATCAATTATGGTAAACATACTGCCTACAAGATTAACCTAACTAAACTACGGGCTGCCCTCAACGATCAGTTCATTGCTGATCTTCAACTAAACAAGTAAGTCGCGCAGCTAAACGCTGATAATAAGACACTTTTAAAGTCACTATGAGTACTATTGATCGCTCAGGCCGGTTGAGTGATATGGTTGATGAGGCAGGAACTATTTAGTTGGGACGTCATCTGATTTTTTCTCGAGTGAGTCGCTGATGATGCGGGCCAAGTTCTGTGGTGCTGTCCAGGACTTTATAATGCAACGATGTGCACCGAGCTTGTAGGCTTCCGTGACTTCAGGTGAGTTTTCCATATTGGTAAATATGAGGACTTTAACGGTAGGGTGTTTATCGGTCAGTGCGTAATTCTGCAGGAACTCCAATCCACCCATAATTGGCATTAGAAGGTCGAGTAGAATGAGATCGGGTTCGAACTCATCCAGTACGCTTAACGCAGCTTTACCATCAAAAGCCGAACGGACCGTATAGCCCGACTTCTCCAGAATGAGTTTGTACGCTGCATTCAGGTCCTTATCATCTTCAACCACTAGAATTGATGCCAAGTGTGCCGCCTAATCGATTATATAAACTTTAATCATAGTGTGACACAGTGAGCAGCATCTACTTTGTAAGATATCTTACTATCAACTAAGGGAATATTAGCTCTTCCGAACTACAAGCCCAGCTGCATTAGCAGCGATTTTGTTAGAGTCTTTGGGTAGTGAGATGTAGAATGTGCTACCTTTGTGTTCTTCACTAGTGAACCACACCTTCCCCCCGAGCCGATCAGCCAGGCCTTTGACTAAATACAAACCCAATCCGGTACCACTGGTTTCGAGTTTTACGACATTTGGTGCCCTAAAGAATTTAGTGAAGATCTGAGCGTGCGCGGCCTTGGGTATGCCTAAGCCAGTATCCTGAACACCTAATACGACACTATGAGCGCGATTAGTGAGCTTCAGCGTCACCGAGCCACCATCTGGAGTGTATTTAATCGCGTTACTAGCAAGATTGCTTATTATCTCCTTTGCGATCAAGCTATCGGTCCTAACCATACAGTCGCTAGTTGAGTGCGCAAGCGTCAGCGTTATGTCTCGGCTGGTAGCAGCATGATCCAAATCTTTCATTGCCTCCTCGGCAAGTTTTTTGAGACTCAGCATGCGCGGCTGAACCGAAATACTCCCACTCTCAATACGCGTGATGTTAAGTAAAGTGCTGATCAGTTCATTCATGCGATTCGACGCACCGATGATAGTTGATAACGAACGCCGCTGTTCAGGTGTTATATCACCCATGTAGCCATCCATAAGCATGTGCGTGTAGGTTTTGATTGCTGATAAAGGAGTTCGGAGTTGGTGCGAAGCCAATGAAATAAACTCACTCTTCATACGATCAATTTCGTATTCCACAGTAACGTCACGGAATACTTCGATAGCTCCAATTGGCCGCTCATTGTATATAATCGGCGAAACCGTCACTGCGACTGGCAGGCGCGCACCATTTTTGGTACGATAATACGTTTTCTCGGATACAGTTTGTCCGGTTAGAAATGCCCTGGTAATTGGCCGATCAATTAGGCTTACAGGTGCTCCGGCATCATCCAAAGTAACGATAATGTTTGGGAACCATTCTCCGACAACATCCTTTTCTTTAAATCCTAGGATCTTTAGCGCTGCCGGGTTTATGCGAGTGATTTTACCAAACTCATCGGTCGCTATTGCGCCATCACCAATGCTGGTAAATACCGCTTCAGTCTTGGCTCGTTCCTCGGCAGCTGATTCAGCCGCCCCACCACTGCTATAGCTGGCTGTAGCCATCATGTACCTTTCCTATGGGTTTTGGATGTGCTAAGCGTTCTAATTGTAGAATGTATTCTTCAACTATCTCGCTGTCGTCAGTCAGTAGCGAAACGGCAACCCGTATCCAATCAATCAGCAGAATTAGATCGGCCTCATTGAGTGTGCTCGGTTCTTTATGAATGTGATTTTGAACTTGCCGATCTATGAACCGATCAGCTGCCGGCCCCAGGTATATATGTGTCGTTTGTACGACACGCTCATACAGAGATTCAGTGGTCCGTGCCATATTAGACTTCTTCTATTTTCTTGAGCTTGCCTGCCCCCACCGCTATCAGGATATAGCCAACTGCGAATGTAATGATAATGCCATACGATATGATTAAGGTCCAATTGAGATCGATATGGCGGAGGTTGAGACTACTGGAAGTTAGGTACTGTAATGCAACCGATGCGACAATCGCACAAGTAGTACCACTAGCCAACAACCGCAAGGCCTGCTTATAAAAGAGGCCGCGAACTGATCGCCGATACTGGCTAATCTCAAACACTGCGAAGAATCCCATCAGCCAAGCGTACAAGTAAGGGATGATGATTGTAAGTAAGATTAGCCACAGAGGTAATCTATAGGCGTTCGGGTGTTGGCTATCCACTATGTTCAACGTAATAGAACAGTAGGTCACTGAAATGATAATTGCGCCAGCAATCAATGCCCGAATAGACTTTTTGCTAGGCAGTCGATTAATGATTTCTCGGAGGCCGCGAGTGCCATCGCTTATAAACGTAAAGGCCACCAATGAAATTATCAAATAAATATAATGGCTGGCTATTAGAGCACTTGCTACTGATCCAGGATTCAACCAAGCTACGGCGCCCAATATGGCTGAGGCACAAGCGCTGATCGGCAAACCCCAGGCAAGCCACTTAAGACCTCGAGCTATCGACGCAAATGACTTACCTTCGCGGCTGTTGCTTACTTTCTCGGTGTATTCAGTTAGAGCCGCGTAGCCATAAAACGACATGAACCAGACCATAATATTCGGCAGTCCGGTTAATATCTCTAGAATTCTAAATCCTTCAGGCGATAGGTGGTACTGACGCATAGTAGTCACGTTTGCCGGTAGTGTTACTACTAGGATCAAATACCCGATTGACCAGATACTTGCCCACAACAACGCCTTGGTTTGGGTAGAGAGTTGCTGGTACACGCGGATACTCATATGCGTAGTATAGCAATCCTTGCTAGGATTGGGAAAATATGGCTCAGTGACTACTGATTTAACACGGAGAATGCATGGTCCCAACCGCCTCGTACTGCCCCGTATTCAATCCACAGCATCGTCAGCTGCTCTAGTAGGCGACTTTTAGTAATATCACCAAGATCGACAACATCTTTCCAACCGAGGTCCCGTAACAGCTGAACGACTTCTTTTTTAGCCGAAACATTGTTCCCACAATAAAACATTACCGGCATACCTTCTTTATATTCAGGTTGGACCATTTTGGTGTGACTGATGGTATTGAGCGCCTTTACGACATGGCTATCAGCTAGACTCTGCTGTACAATTTCGCCGCCGCTCATATTAAACCCAACACTGAGGGCCGGTGGCTCGTCTTCCCGGAAAACTAACGGATTAGTTACGTCTATTACAACTTTACCAGCCAGTTCCGGACGAATTTGCTGCAGCACGTCTTCGGCTGCGTGCCAGGCGACTGCCAAAATTATAATTTCACCGTGACTGGCAGCCTCGGTCGTACTACCGATCGAGCCGAGTTTTTTGACATGCTTCTTCCATGCTGTCAGCTCTTTTTTGTCTTGATTACGAGTCCCGATCATGACGTGATGACCAGTGGCTGCTAGTCCCTTGCCCAAGCTTAGGGCTACATCACCGGACC
Organism: Candidatus Saccharimonadota bacterium; assembly: GCA_014377695.1. Taxonomy (GTDB): domain Bacteria; phylum Patescibacteriota; class Saccharimonadia; order Saccharimonadales; family UBA4665; genus JACMPA01. Next base: position 8,727 of record JACMPA010000004.1, on the reverse strand, counting down.
CAATAATGCCAATGTTCATGACAACTCCTTGTCTGTTATTTTTCGAAACTTAGGCATAATTTTACCCTGTTTGCGACCTATTGCACCATCGCTGCTTTGGATCGGCAAAAGATCAGCGGTGATCGTAGACCCACCCCGGGCCTTAGCATGAGTACTACTACTCACTAGGCCGGCCCTGTGGGCCACCATTGCATACTCTTTATAGCGGGTAAATCGTTCCAGTAGTACAATTATTAATCCAAGATTTATAACCATCAAAGCGGCTTTTATGAGAAAGATGTACAACGTACCGCTTAAGGCACTGATGACAGTTGTGCTCAGGGCACTAATACCCGTATCGGCTGATTGGAGATGAAGAGTGCTATTGATGCGCGGGTAGGCCAGCAAGTATAAAACGGGGGTAATCATCAAAGCTACTCCGGTGCTGAGCGCTGTGGAGCCAAGCAAACGGTATCCGAGCCGTTTGGTGCGACATAATCGGACAATGGCGGTGCCGAGCCCAACAACTAGCGCCAGCAGCGCTATCGGTGACAGTCTCAGAAGTCGGTAATAAGTGGGTGCATTTGGCACGGCTTGCGCAATGGTTTTATTACCTTTTAGCTTGGGTAAATTGTCAGCCGTAAAAACGGTCGTCGGAAAAACTTCTTCAATGGCTGCCGCAAAGGCTACCTTTTCGGCCTCCAGGCTGAAGTTGGACGGTAAGCAGGTTGCAGTGAACGGGTTAATTTGAGTCGGATTAGTAGTGCAAACTGGCTGTTTGGTTAACTGATTGAATGCATAGAGCGAGATGTTCTCAGAAATGTAATCACGGTTTTTGGTCAGATCTATCCTAAATGTTGGTTGCGGCGTTGTTCCTTCCAGCCAATCGTACATACCGTCGATGACCTTGTTTGAGCTGTCTTCTAGCACTTGGGGCGGCAGGCCATTGCTAATGATCTGCCGAACGCCTGGATCAGTAAAAGGAATTCCCTGCCCGCCCTTATTCCCGCCGGATAGCGTTTCGGTAATTGCCGGTACAAAACTATCATAGGCATGCGCATCGCGCAGTGTACTCTCCAAATAATCAGCCCGACCAAAGTACAAAATGAACCCCATGAGGGGTATGCCCAAAAATAGCGAGGCCCTAAAAAGCGTGGTGGTGGTAAACAACAGGGGTCGGCGTAGACGCTTCATGATTACTCTGTATTATCCTTATGTTTGAACAAAAAGACAACGCTGCAAATGCCGGCCTTAAAAAATCTGCATAGATATCTAGCTATTTGTTCTTGTATAGTTATGTCATACTTATAAGCATTAGTTGGTTTACATATAGAGAGAGACTATGGCCATTGAGAATCCACAGAACCGAGAGCTCGAAATACCTTTGTCACTTGAAGCACAGGCTATGCTTGTCATTGAACGTGAAGATGTACTTGATATGCTAGTACCTAATTTTGAGGGAGTAACAGGTCGCAACTTCCTTGAAGGCTACCCGGAGGCCGCTGCAAGCCACCGTACCAATACTGAACGAAAACTTCGCGTATTAGTTGCGATGACGCCAGATTCAAAAGGCTACGATATATTGAAACAACACGTTGCAGATTATATAAATGGCATATTTGGCGTAAAGCAGAATTAGTATGTCAACGGATGAACTGTGCCCGGTCCTTTAGCGGCTGAGACTAGCCCAGCTACTGTTATGGCGGGACATGCTGCATCTTCCGAGGTTTTGACTGCGGTACCAGCAGAACTTCGCATAGATGGCATTAATGATAAAGAATCTCGTGACTTGAGCGAAATCGCCAGGCAAATAAACGTTGCAGAAACAGGCACCAACAGAGCCATGCATAGTCAAGAATTCGTGGGAACTGTTGAGCAAGCCCGTAAACTGTGTCCTTATCTGGGTAGTCGGTCATTAGAAGAAGCAGCAAAAGCTGTGCAGAAACAAGCAGATGAAAAAGCCGAACTAAATTCCATAATGGATTTATTTGAGATGTCGGGATTAGACGATCATTCAACGGCATCAAAAGCTAAGTCGAAGGATGAAGCTAGAGTTGGCTCAAATAAATCTTCAGAAAAATCTGCACGCGTGAGCGTTGTGGATACCGAAATTTTAAAAGTGGTACATACTATACCTGGCGTTCTGCTTCATCCTGTAGTACGCCCACTGCCATTAAGCGCTGAAAAAGCGCCAAAACTACAAAAAAATGATGAAGTTGTACTGCCAGCTAACGTTGAGACAATTCTTTCAGAAAATTCAGCTGAAATTTCAGTGACAAATACTTCAATCCAAAATGTGAGCGAATCCAAAAGAGTATTGCGAGAACAGCTGACGGAAAGATTTGATGATGACACTAATCTTGCGTCATTAAGTCCCGATGTAGGTGCGGTCAATCTACCAACACTCAAATTGATTAAAGAAGATAGTACTCAGCACAAAATTAAGCCTGCTTATGTCCAAAAACTCGAGTCAGTGATTGGCGCTCGCACTCATTCCAAGGCTGCTGAGCACTTTTTGAGATATATTCCCGCGCCTGAAAGCGACAATATAGAAATTAGTGTGCCGTCTACGTTTGATCGAACTGTAGCTGGTACCAAGGACACTTCAGATTCTGAACACAGGTTGGAGTCGGTGGAAGGTCTTGCAGATGCGTGGTTAGATTTGGCCGCTGAGCAAACGGCTATGAGTGAGCTAAATACTGCTGATGTGACTGTTGAACCAGAGGATGCAAATGAATTATTGAGTACTGATCGGAATGCAGACAATGTTTCTGGTAATTCTAAGATCATCGAGGGCGATTTACAGGAAATGGCATTTGCGAATGAAGAGAATTATATTGCCCCAGCCGAATCAAAGTCAATCACCACACTTGCTGGAATAGAAATGACTACAAAAGCCAATGAGTCGGATAGTTTTACAATAGAAGTTAGTGACGCCATCAACCGGTTTATTGATCAGCTTGCTGTCGACTTCGATGCCGAAACGACTATCGAATTAGTCGAACACGATGTCGTTGCAATAGAGCAGGTATTATTAGAAGTAAGCGAGTCCGAAATCAGTATTGATGCAGTAACTATTCGCGAAGCCCTTGTGCATGCTGCTTTCGCGCTCAAGGTTACTACGGACCCTGAAATGGCGGCTACATTTAGGGAATTGTTAGACGCCCATGATCTGGTTGCAGTTCTGGAACTACTCCATGCTGAATTCAACCCGAATACTGAATATTTATCGAAACGGTTGGGCACAAGCGAAATCATATGTAAGATGCAGCAGGTTCTGGTATCAATTCAGGCTGCTGCAAATAGGGCCTGTGGTATAGGTAGGTCGGCCCTCCAGTTATACGGTTCGCAGGTCGAATTTGCGCCTGGCGCGGCATACATTGACTGACATTCGAATCTAATGGATTGCTACTCTAACACGAACGAGATGGCGCGTTACTATATAGTAGCGCCGACGAAGTGTCCAACGAGCGCCGTGAGGGCCATCGCCGCACCGCCACCAAGAAAGACGCGGGCCGCGGCGATAACGCGGTGACCGCCACCAATGTATGCCCCTACTGCGCCCGATATACCGAGTCCAATCAGCGAAGATACGATAATAAGTAGGGTGTCCATCGTACCTGGAACTAAAGTTACGACGATTGGAATTATAGCGCCAATGGCGAATGAAGTGGCTGATGCTAAAGCTGCTTGACTTGGTTTGGCCAAATTTGTGTGATCAATGCCTAACTCATCGCGGGCATGGGCAGCAACGGCGTCGTGATCATGTAGTTGCTGGGCTACTTGCTGCGCGAGTTCCGGTTTGAGTCCACGTTGTTCGTAGATCCAAGTTAGCTCAGCAAGCTCCTCATCTGGGTTGTCTACTAACGAGCGACGCTCAATAGCTATGTCGGCACGTTCAGAGTCCTTTTGTGAACTAACGGAAACGTATTCGCCGACGGCCATTGATAATGCACCAGCTGTTAAAGCGGCTATACCAGTCGTTACAACGGTTGAGCTGTTAGCCGAAGCTGCCGAGACGCCCAACATAATGCTGGCCGTGGAAACGATACCATCATTTACACCGAGTACGGCCGCGCGTAACCAGCCGGCACGGTGTGATTTGTGTTGTTCGGCGTGTGGGGGCGTGTATTCATTCATCATCTAATCATAACAAACTATACGTTTTACTACAGACGCCGATAGATTAATCTTGTACAGTCTAGTATTTAAGAGGAATATACAATGTCATCACAACAAGAAAAAGCCGTCGAATTTAAAAAACTCCACCTGTCAGGTGCTCCGCTAATACTCTTCAATGCTTGGGATGCCGGTAGTGTAGCGGCAGTATCTACCCAAGGAGCCAAGGCAATTGCGCTTGGAAGCCACGGAGTTGCAAATGCTCACGGCTACGAAGACGGCGAGAGTATCCCTCTAGAACTGGTGTTAGCAAACGCTACGCGCTGTGTGAACGCAACAGGATTACCCGTTTCGCTCGATTTTGAGACGGGTTACGGTTCAAATCCTGCCATGGTCAAAGCATCAGTTATCCGAGCCCTGCAGACTGGCATCATAGGCATTAATATTGAGGATCAAATTTCAGGTGGTGATGGCTTATACGAGATTAGCGAACAAGTCGAACGTTTACAGGCAGTTCGCTCAGCTGCTCACGAATTTGGCGTCGAGTTGTTTATCAATGCTCGAACCGATCTTTTCAAGAATGCTCAACCAGCAAACCACAACGAAGACTTATTGGATTCAGTCCTAGAACGAGCCGTTGCTTTTGCACGGGCAGGTGCCGATGGCCTCTTTGTTCCGGGGATCAATGATGAAAAACTGATTACACGCTTGTCTGCTGAATCGCCATTGCCGGTCAATACGATCTGGCTACCTGGCATGCTTGACCCTACAGTGATGGCCAAGGCAGGCGTCAGTCGTGTCAGTTACGGCCCTGGTCCCTATCTACAGATGATTGAATGGCTCAAGTCGGAGGCTAAAACTGCTTTAAACTAAACTTGCTCAAGGTAGTACCTAAGCTTGAGCGGGTTGAAGAACAATCCAGACTAAATACGCTACACTATAGCTAATGGATTCTGGTTCACTTGATTCAATTTACTCGCTGCCCATTAACGAACGTCGTGACGAAATTCTAGCGGCCGTGGATGCTAATCAAGTGACTATCATTACTGCAGAAACCGGCGCCGGCAAAAGTACGCAGGTGCCGCAATATCTAGCCGAACACGGCTACACTAAAATCATCGTAACGCAGCCGCGTATACTAGCCGCCCGTAACCTGTCGGCTCGCGTCCGCCAGGAATACTCCTGGCGTCGTGGCTCAGACGGCACAAACCTAGTTGGGTACCGTACGGCCCACGAGCAAGACGATGCGCCAGAAAACGTTATATTGTATTGTACGGACGGACTACAGCTTGTACGTGAGCTAGCTGGCAACGGTACGAATGAACGGCAAATTTTGGTGCTCGACGAAATCCATGAGTGGAACGAAAACATGGAAGTACTGCTGGCTTGGGCTAAAAAACGCTGCCTCGAAGAACCACACTTCAAAATTGTGTTAATGAGCGCAACCATTGAAGCCAACAGCTTGGCTAAATATTTTGATGCTCCGGACCCAATCACCGTTGCCGGCCGCACGTTTCCGGTTGAGCAGAAGTATTCCGATGATCTGGTGGCGGTGGTTCAAGAACAAATAAGTAGGCGCGGTAACAACGTCCTTGTTTTCTTACCTGGTAAAGCCGAAATTGAACAACTAGCAACCCTTTTAAAAGCAGACGGGTATACCCTCCCAATAATCCCACTGCACAGTCAATTAGAACCAGAAGTCCAGCAGAGAGCATTTGCTCATTATCCAGCTGGCAAAATTGTCCTATCGACAAACATTGCCCAAACCAGCGTCACGATTGATGATATTAACGTTGTCATCGATTCGGGGCTAGAACGGCGTGCCGAAGTACGGAATGGTGTTGAGGGCTTGTTTATCTCGGAGATATCTCAAGCTGATTGTATGCAGCGGGCTGGCCGAGCCGGCCGAACACAGGCTGGGACATATATTTTAGCTAAACTCGACACTATGCCCTGTGCCAAGCTAGAAGCCAGACCGTTGTACGGCGTTCCCGAAATTTTACGTAAACATATTGATAGGTTAGTTCTCCGCCTGGCAAACATTAATCTCGATATCGAAAGTCTTGAATTCTTTCATGCACCCAGCCGGAATACGATTAAACAAGCTAAACGCACCCTGGCAGCGCTCGGTGCACTTGAAGGCCAAACCGTCACAGCAATTGGTCATCGCATGGAGCGCTTCCCTGTTGAATCAAGCTATGCTCGCATGCTGGTTGAGGGTGAACAGTACTCACCTGCCATTCAAACAAAACTATCGGCGATTATAGCAATTCAAGAAGTTGGAGGAATTGTGAAGGGTGGTCCACGGTTCAGTGGCTGGCGCCGGTATACTCAACAAGTCCAGTCAGACCTCCTAGCACAGTACGACGTGCTACTAGCTGTACCATCCATCGCCGAAGAAGCCTATGATGTACTCGGTATCATATCCAAGAACGTTGATAAGGCGCTAGAAACGCACGAGCGCTTACTGCGCGATTTAGGGCTGCCAGAACACGTGCTGCAACCACTGACAACGGACGATGAAGAACCATTACTCAAATGCATTATCGCAGGACAGCTGCACCAGATCTGGGCCCGTGAGGTCTCTGGGCAGGCGGTTAATCTGATCACGAAACAACACCGTGAAGTATCTAGCAGCAGCGTGGTACGGTATGCCGGACTGTTCGTCGGCACGCCATTTGATCTAGAAGTCAGCGTTGGATCTGGACTGGAGGTGCTGCACCTTGTGAACGACATAACCATCGTCAACCCCACCTGGCTTGGGCAACTTGCTCCCCAGCGCTTCAAGATTCAGATTGGCAAAGTATATTTCGACCGGCATTTTGGCACATTGGCTTCACGCCTACGTATTACTGCGCAAGGTAAAGATATCGAAACCGTTGGAGTGCCTGTTGTAGAGCGTAACCAAACTACTCAGCAATTGTTTATTCACCTGTTTGCCACGTGGGCGCATGAGCAGTTGGAGGCCGAGAGGTTGGCTCTTCGAAAACACTTACCGCCCGTTTCAATGAAACGAGTGGAAGATCAAGTGCGACATCTTGCACCAGGCGCAATATCGATCGCTGAGCTGCCAAAACGTGAGCGCATGGAACTTTTGAAGTTGGCAAAGCTTGAACGCTGGATTAACAAAGAACTGTTAGCTAGCCTAACGGTCCGAAACCCTGATGAGCCAGGGAATAGGCATCACAAACGTCATAGTGGCTGGAAGCCACAAAATAAGCTTAAGGATCGCTGGCGTAACCGCTAGCTGCTGTCCATACTTGGACTATATAAGCATTTACTTATTTGAGGTAAGAATCATATTCGCTAAGCCATCAAGGTCAATGCTGTCGCTCGACTTGAGTGTTATCTGCAATGATTTCTCCCCTAACTCACCAGTGCTATTAAGCAGTTTGAAATATTTATAATCTAAGTTGATTCCAACTATGCCGCGCTCACGATCTTTTGGGCTAAATGTATAGACTCCAGCCCCCAAATCTTCGCCAGCAAAGTAGCGTTCCGAGTGCAGTACCCTATCTTTAAACTGAGTTTCATTGGGCGATACCACGGGCGTGAATAGTACCTCTGCATCATCGGTTGTCTTGCTAATGCTGATTGAATCGCCCGCCAGCAGATTGATTTGTAATACTTTGGGCAGACGGGCAGCTGAACTATTGGAATTTAGCAGTTGATCGCTTCTGTAGCTACTGGTGATATTTATCCCAATTGCGCTGACACTACTGCTGTTAGCTGCTTGATACGCACTTGGCGCCAAATCTCTACAAGCAATGTAATATCCCTGCCCGAGCTGAACTTTTGTGCCGTTTACGATGCGTATTTAGAGGAAACTATAGTGAAAGAAATGTATCAACGTAAGCATTCAGAAATGCTGACAACTAAGCGCGTGCTTGAGCCTTCTAGAAATAATTTCGAACTTAGAGCTTGAAGACAAAGAACTTCAGTGGAAATTAAAAAAGCCATTCGATACGATGGCTATTTGTAACGAAACTCAAAATTGGCTAGGGCTTCGGGTCTAAAACTTCCGGTGATGCAGGACGAGGGTACATTTCTCTAAGTTTTTCAATGTGATCAAGGATATGGCTGAGAGTGCACTTAGTTGGAGTAGTGCGTGAGAGCGCCCCAGCTGCCACTCCGATCCCTCTAATTAGACTGCCCTGCCCGAACCTCATAACTTCAACATGATCAAGATAGTCGATATCGGCTGTAATATCGATGCTCCTTGCGACAATTTCATATCCTTTAGTATGATCATCTCGATCCACAATCACGACAATCGCGGCAGAACTATCCGGAAACTTTACATCATAAAATCGCAAGCATCCATCGCCTTGTACTTTTGGAAAGGGTTCTCCAATGGGCACAATACTGGCTAGCGGAAATCCTTCATCAGATTGCATAGCGGCTACATCCGCTGCTTCGCTATAGCCTTGCCGCACTGGTGTCTCGAAACTCATATAGACTATTTTAATGCCAAAATTCCTCAGCACAAGCATAAGCGGAGGGAGGCGCACATTAATCCAGCCGCCCGCTATCGCTGGGGGCTGTGACTAATGACCGAACCTCGTCCTATAACCCCTGCACCTTAGCAATATAAAAGCACCTACTTGCGCAGGTGCTTTTATATTGGCT
>JACMPA010000022.1 GCA_014377695.1 Candidatus Saccharimonadota bacterium | reverse complement strand
TCACCGAATAAGGTTTGTGGACGCCGTACCAATATAAGGACCTGCGAATCAACTTTTGGCGGTGGCGTAAACAGTTCAGCCAGAACAATTGGCCCGAGACCAGTCTGCCAATAAAATTGCGCTGTAACGCTCAGCAGTGACATATCACCCGGTGCGGCGGCGACGCGCTGAGCAACTTCTTTTTGAACTAGTAACACGGCAACACTCGGCTGGTTTGGAGTTTCGGACAATACGCGGATCAAATTACTGGTCAGATAGTACGGGATGTTAGCGACGACTTTGTAGTCAGGTGGTAGTGAGGTGTAATCAAAGCTCAGAATATCCTGATTCACCACCGTTAGACTAGCTGACGTAATGCGCCTTGGCAAAGCTTTGGCTAGATAGTCATCGAACTCAACTGCCACAACTTCCTTAGCTTGATCAATTAATAGCGTTGTCAGCGTTCCCAAACCTGGGCCGATTTCGAGTACAACATCATCGGTAATGAGCTCAGCCGCATCACACATTGCTTGCAAGCTAGCCGGGTCGTTCAACCAATGCTGACCAAGTGATTTCTTTGGGACTGGGTCGTTCATGCTTGCTTGCCCTCGATTAATAACTGGGGCTGCCCTACAAACACCTTTGTGAGGTCACCGAGAAACTCTGGCCTCAGAGTACTGAGGGTACTTGGGTCGAAGAAACCGATTTCAGCTATTTCGAGTTGGCCATGGGTAGTTTTAGAAAGATCAATCTGCAGATAGTCTTCAGCATTGGTTACCTCGAAGAAGAACTCTGGTCCCTCATACATACCGCTATGCTTGAACTGATGCACCACGAGCAGATCACCAATAACTGGCACTACGCCTGTCTCTTCTATTATTTCACGTTGTAGTGCATCTGTTAGATTCTCGCCGTCTTCGATCCCGCCACCGGGCAATGCCCAGGAATCATAGCTGCCGCCAGCGGGATTATTGTGACGGACTAACAAAATAGTATCACCGCGCCTAACAACTGCTCGAACTCGACATTTCATCACTGTATTCTACCAGTTGTGAGATGAAAGCCAATGATTGTAGGCAGCAGCCCAGCTACCGTAGCGGCTTTGCGCATAGCCAGCGCACCAGCGTAATTGCGTGATTGGACTGGTTGCCCAGTCGGCTCCGGCACTGGCCATCTTGCTGGGCGGAGTTGATTGGCATAAACCGTAGCCACCACCTGACGGCACCGAACCACTATATGCAGGACATGCACCGTACTGCCCCTGCGCTTTGGTTGGGCACCAACCGGATTCATGGCTAACAATGTAATCGACGTAGGTATAATCACTTGGGCTAATGCCGGCCAAGGCCATGTTACCTTTGATGCCTGTCAAACTGGTACCCTGGACTTCGATTTGTGTAACAGCTGGTTTCGTTATGACTGTTTGGACGACTTTACGCCCAACTGGTAGATTGTTTACTAACTGGGTCTCATACGTCGTAATTTGCTCACCGGGCGAACCAGCCTGACGAACGGCACCGGTGCCAATGGCCAACGTGGCGTCCTGGACAATTTGTTTTGGCATGGCAATTGGTTCAGTAACGTTCTCGAGTTTAGTACCGTTTCTCGACACAAATACTGGTAGACCGGGCGTCAGAAGTGTTTCGGACGCTGGCGAAATTTGGTCGTTTTTGGCAAGTTTTACACCTTTTTCGGCAACCAGTTCACCAACAGTTTTAGCGTGGGTACGGGTCGCAGTCAGCGTACCATACAGATTGAAATTGATCGGTATTGATCGACTTATGACCACTTGCTCACCAATGGCACCTTGGGAAACAAAGTTGGTAATCGGTTGAGTGTTCAACTTGTCTTCGGCATAGGTAGTAATACCAGCCTGCGTAGCAATACTGCGTGAAGTGGTTGCGGCGCTAAAGGTAAAACTGACCTTACCATTATCAACCACCTGTACCGGTACTGCCCTAAACACATTTATGCGAAAATCGTCCTGATTGATAGCCGAATCCATCGCTGGCTCGACAACATCACCCTCGTTTAGTTTTATATCTAGCTTTTTTAGCAGTAAACCAACAGTCGGCTCACGGCTGGGTACTGTTTGCGTAGCGTGGTCATGGTTAACGATTACTACGTACGCATTTTTGACCGGTTCATCATGCCGGTTGATGAATAACAGTAGCAGCGCCGTGGCGGCAAACAGCACCAAAAAGGTACCAATTGGTACCGTTAACATGTGCCGCCTGAGCCGTACAAGACGAGTAGTTGGCAGGTTCTCTCGACGCACCAGTGCTTGCTGGACGTCACTCGGGTGCTTACTAAATGGGTTTGAGATTAAATTCATAACAAAAACGGTCTGAGCCACATACGTTGCGTCACTGTCGCTGAGTAGTACCAATTATATCAAAGTTACTGCTGGTCGGCTAAAAGCGATAGCGCCTGAGAAACCTCAAGCGCATGGGGCGTCTGGTGTACGGTTGACACTTCGAGCCACTCGGCAGCACATACTTCGTGCTTTTGGAGGGTAAGGGGCGGTTTTTCTAATAGCTGTACCTGAAAGAACCATGCCATATACCTGATACCAAAGCCCCCGCTGTGCTGTGTACCAAGCAAATGTATAGCTTGCACATCGACTGTAATACCGAGCTCTTCAAACAACTCACGTGCGGCCGCGGCCGCTGGCAGCTCGCCTCTTTTGATACCACCGCCAGGCAAAGACCAAATATTTTTGCCAGAGATAAGTGGTAGTCTGTTTTTAATTAGTAACACCTCGGTACCACATGTAACCACTACTCGACTGCGCCGGTGACCAAATGTTAGAAATGCTATGTAGAGGGCTGGCCACAGGATGATTCGCAGTGGTAGCATTAAATTTTTTCTAGTGGCGCAAAGGCAACATTAAGCTTTCGGGCACCCTTGCCGCGAAAATACACGGTAACTGTGTCGCCATCGATATCGACGACCGTCCCAGTGCCAAACGTTTGATGTCGTACCGCATCACCCTCATGTAGATCAGGCACATAACGGGGTTCTTGGTTGTATTCGTCTGGTGACTGATCGTACTCGTCGCGACCGCTAGATTTATTTGCATCACCGAATGAGTACGGCGATTCGTAGGCATCGCCGGTTTGGAATTCGGCATCGATCTCACTCAGGAAGCGGCTGGGTGGGTTGTGTTGGACACTGCCGTAGAGCATACGGCTGGTGGCGTACACCATATAAAGCTCTTCGCGGGCCCGCGTCATACCGACGTAACAGAGGCGCCGTTCTTCTTCCATCTCGGTTTGGTCATACAAGGCCCGAGAATGCGGAAAGATAGTTTCTTCCAAACCAGTCATAAATACAGCCGGGAATTCCAAACCTTTGGCTGCGTGAAGTGTCATCAGCGTTACGGCGTCGCTATCAAAGTTGGCACTGTCGAGATCACTTACCAAACTTACTTCCTCTAAAAAGCCAGCTAAGCCAAGTTCTTCATACTCCCGCGCCACGCTCATAAGCTCCCGGACGTTTTCGGCCCGAGCTTCACCCTGCGGCGAGCCATCATCAATGGCGTGGAAGTAATCAATCCGCCGTAGTAGTGAATCTATTAGTCCAGAAACTGATGACTCATCAACAAGTAGTCGTAGGGTCTCTAAGATGTCAGCAAGCTCACTCAGGCTCTTGCGCGCTTTTGGCGTTAGCATGCCGCAATTTTCGACGCGGGTCAGCGCTTCCAGCAGCGTAAACCCGTTAGTGAACTGCCATTCCGAAAAGTTTTGCAGGCTTTTAGTGCCCACGCCACGGGTTGGCACGTTTACAACGCGCTCGAAGCTGACGCGGTCTTCTGGCTGAAAAATAATGCGCAGGTACGCGATGATGTCTTTAATCTCCTTGCGGTCATAGAAGCGCACGCCACCAACCACCCGGTATGGAATTCCCATGTGCACAAACGCTTCCTCTATCGAGCGGCTCTGAGCATTGGTGCGGTACAGAATTGCGTAATCCTTGTAATGACGAGCACCGCTATCGACGCCGGCACGAATACGCCGGATAACCGTTTCGCCCTCGGACCGCTCACTCATGGCTTGAATCATTTGCACTGGCAAACCATCACCAGCATCGGTCCACAGCTGCTTATCACTGCGCTGCTGATTCTTGGTGATGATGGCGTGGGCTGATCGTAAGATATTACCGGTGCTCCGATAATTCTGTTCGAGTTTGATAATGGTGCAGTCTTTGTAATCGTTCTCGAAGTTCAAAATATTTCGGAAGTCTGCGCCGCGCCAAGAATAAATGGATTGCCAGTCGTCCCCTACCACCGCGATATTACGATCAGCATTAGTTAACAAGTTAACTAACTTATATTGCGCTGTATTAGTGTCTTGATACTCATCGATCATGATGTATTTGAATTGCTGTTGCCACTTCTGGCGGATCTCGACGTGAGATTGCATCAAATCAACCGTCCGGTTGATTAAGTCATCGAAGTCGAGCGCTGCGGCGTCCCGCAGCGCTCGTTGATACCCTGGGAACACTTCAGCGGTGGCTTTTTGGGCCGGGCTATTCGCGGAAATAGCATATTCTTCTGGACTAATCATGTCGTTTTTGGCGCTACTTATCATACTGCCGAGGGTGCGCGGCGGAAAAGCTTTTTCGTCGATGTGTAAGCGTTTACTCACTTGCTTGATGGCCGCCAAGCGATCACTCTCATCGAATATAACGAAGCTGCGCGGAATGCCGATATGCTCGCCGTCCTGACGTAATAATCGGACGCAAATGCCATGAAAGGTGCCCATGTATGGCATAAAACCGCGGTTGTCAGCACTTTGCCCAAGCAGCATCGCCACGCGGCCGCGCATTTCTTTGGCGGCTTTGTTGGTGAACGTGACTGCTAATATATTGAATGGTGTGGCGTGGCGCGAGGCAATCAAATAGGCAATCCGGCGTGTCAGGGTCATGGTTTTGCCAGAACCAGCACCAGCCTGAATCAACAGTGGTCCCTCGGTAGTTTCCACAGCTCGGCGTTGTTCCGGGTTTAGGCCGTTCAAAAGTTCATCAATCACGACCTATAGTTTAGCAAAACTTTAGGGTTTTGAGCTGTTGTAAAGTACTCCCGTTTGCTGCGAGGGCCGCCCTGTTTGATGAATTAGATAGTCTAGTTCGAAAAAAAGTGAGTTGGCGCTTTAACACCTGGAATTGTGATAAGGCCAGCGTCCAGCGATACGTCCGCCCAGGCTACTCCGAGCAAAATAATCAGCGCTGCTCCTACGGCCACAACTTGCTTGTTGTGCCGGCGGACCACTTGGTTGATTGGCAAAAAGTAGGTCTTGGCCAAAACGATTTTATTAAAGTTGGCTTGACGCTCGGCGGCTTTTTTATCGATGAGGCCCTGTTGATCTTCACTAATGTCTTTGAGCTGGTCGCGGCCATCTAAATCTTCGTCGATCGATGCGCTATCGGTTGCCTCTGGCGTTTCCTCAGCCTTGAGCGCAGCTTCTGGCTTGAGGTCTTCGGGTTTACTGATTGGTTCTATCTTTAGCTTGGCTGATGGTGCAATTGAAGCCTCTTTGGTTTCAATCTCGACTTGTGATGGATTGCCATCGGTACTAGTCGGTTGTGCAACGATGGTCCGCTTTTGTACTAAGGTAGGCTTCGCAACATCAAAGACTTTAATGTCTTTGGGTTTAGGATTCGTATCTGCCATGGTCAGCTCCGTGTAATCGCGATTTGATATGCACCGTCAATGATGGCGGCGAACTGTTTGTGATTCAGGCTGGCGCCGCCTACCAGCAAACCATCAACACCTTCGATGGATAGAATTCCGTGTACAAAGTCTGGTTCAACACTGGCCCCATACAATAAACGCACTTCACTGGCAGCTGTTTCGCCGTATAGTTCCCGAACCTGCATCCGGATGTAGTCAATGTTGCGTTTAATACTCTCCGGTTTTTCTGGATCGCCGGTACCAATAGCCCAGACTGGTTCGTAGGCTACCACGACGTCCCGTATGTCTTCGGATGTTAGACCACTTATTGCCGACGTAACTTGGTCGTGGAGCACTTGCTTGGTCTCGCCAGCGTCATGTTCTTCTTTCGTCTCACCAACGCAGAGGATAGGTACGATGCCGTTACGGACCGCAGCATTTACTTTTTCGCGGACGACTTCGAGTGTCTCGTTGAACGATATACGCCTCGATGAATGCCCTACTATTGAATAATGAACCAGGTCACGGAGCATCGTAAACGAGACTTCACCAGTAAAGGCACCTTCGTCCTTGAAGTAAGCGTCTTGAGCCGCTAAACGAAATTTACGGCGGTCAATTTCCAGGCTCAATGGCTGCAGGCTAAGTAAGCTTGGGGCAATCACGACCTCCACACTGCGGTGTACTTTGATACTTTGACTTAATCGGTGGACTAAGGTACTAGCCTCTTGTGTGTTGAGATGCATTTTCCAGTTACCGACGACGAGAATTGGTTTTTTCATAGTGCTTACCGTTATTCTACCTTACTTTTATCAAGAAGTGCTTCAACACCTGGTAGTTTGCGGCCAGACATGAGTTCCAAACTGGCTCCACCGCCAGTAGAAACGTGATTAAAGCTGCTAACCATGCCGCGTGCTTCAACGTACCCTACGGTATCACCACCACCTACCAAGCTGAATGGTTTATGCCCGAAGTCGCCAACAATGGCTTCCAGGATGGTTTCGGTACCATGAGCCGTCGGACCAATTGGGTCATGCAATGATTTCGTCTCAGTAACCCCAGCTGCACCGTTCCAGACAACGGTGTTCGCTAATTGCAATGCACCGGCGATAAACGAGGCGGAAAACGGCCCGATATCAAGGATCATTTCATCAGGCTTGATGTGAGAGCTGATAGCCGGAGCGCGCTTAGGATAATTTTCGATATCGGCGATCACATGAGCGGTCCAATCGATTATACGAGTTGGCGCTGTCTTATCAAGTTTGTTGGCGACAACAGCATCATGTGGCAATGCAAACACGAAGGGCTGCATTTGTGCCTTGGCAGCTGCTTTGGCCATAATATCTTTAGCCAATGTTACATCTGCTTTATCGTATAAACTCTTGGCAATGTCGACACCTTGTGCCGCTAAAAACGTGTTGGCCATCGCACCACCTACAGCTACGAAGTCAGCGATGTCGATGAATTTGTGCAGAATGTCGATCTTATCAGCGATCTTGGCTCCACCGATGATAGCCACCAGCGGTCGGGCTGGTTTTAGCATGACGTCGGTAATAGTATCGACTTCTTTTTCGAGTAGCAGTCCGGCTACGCTTGGTAGATAGTGCGTTACGCCTTCGGTGCTAGCATGCGCACGGTGGACGACTCCAAACCCGTCCTGTACAAAAACTTCTGCGAGCACAGCGAGCTGTTTGGCGAAGGCTGCATCATTGGCCTCTTCTTCGGCGTGATAGCGCAAGTTTTCGAGCAGCAGTACGTGGCCTGGTTGTAATTTCGCTGCAGCTTTTTCGGCTTTGTCGCCGACGCAGTCGGTCGCGAACTCAACTTTTTGGCCGAGGAGTTCCTGGAGCCGCTTGGCTACCGAAAATAAGCTGGCTGCCGGATCCGGCTGGCCATCTGGTCGGCCAAGGTGCGAACAGATAATTAGCTTAGCGCCTTTATCAAGTAAAAACTGAACCGTCGGCAATGATTGTTTGATGCGGTAATCATCGGTAATACTGCCATTAGCTAGCGGCACATTGTAGTCGGCTCGCAGTAGTACGAACTTATCTGTAACATCGATATCGCGAATCGTTTGCTTTGTAAACATTCCCACCCCAAGTATTCAATTAACGCTTATGATTATTGTAGCATGCTGCAGGATCAAAGACCGGCGCATCTCAAACTAATTTCGTATTCAACAAGCTCCCTTTATAGCAACTAACTAGGCAATGTCATGCTGCTGGTATATCGTTAATGCCGTGGAAGCGGGATCAAGATTGAGGTGTGCTTTTTATACTCTTTGAACGTAGGGTTATCGGCGTAATGCTTCTCGAGCAGCGGAATGCCCGATATTTTAGTTATTAACAGCGTAATAACCGCCGCGCCTATAACGGCCCACCACTGTTGCAGGCTCAGTCCAACCAGTGCAGCCCCCCACCAACTAGCTAACTCACCGAAGTAATTTGGATGCCGGCTGTAACGCCAGATGCCAGTCTGCATGATCTCACCCGGTTTTTTGGTGCGAACAAACACTCGTAACTGATAATCGGCCACTGCTTCGCACACGATGCCAATTCCCCAAACTGCAAAACCGGCGCTAAGTAGTAGCTCGAAAGCGTCAGTTTCGGCTGTGATGCTAGCGATGGCTGTCGAGCTAATTATCAGCAGGAGTACTCCTTGGGTCAGGAAAATACGCAGATACGCGGTAGCCCAGAACTTGGGTTCCCATTTTTTGCGGTACACCACGTAGCGGTGGTCCTCAGATTTCTTGATGGTTCGAGTAAAGATGTGCAGCGCCAATCGGATACCCCACGCCGCTACGAATAGCACTACCAACAGCGCTACACCGTCAGGCGAGCCCCATAAAACCCAGGCTACGAACGTGACATACACAAATCCTAACCCCCATGCCGTATCGACAACGTCGGTACGATCAGTTATCCGGGCAACCGCAAACCAAGCGCTCATGTATAGAATGGTAGCCGCAAATAATGCTGTAAATAAGCCAAATAGATTCATATACCTATAATACCACTGATCCTGTTTGTATCTGACGGCCGACCATTCCGCTATTGCTTTATATACTCGAATACGTTGTTATAGTTGACATAGATAGTTTTATATGCTAATATAAAGAAGCATGGCAATTGTGCCGTGCAGATCGTGTGAGTTTTGTAATTAAGGGAGTTTATTAAGAGATGAAAAAATTATTCACTATTCTCAGTGGTACCGTTGCAGGTGTTGCACTTGCAGCTGTCGTTTCACTTGCAGGAAACGTTATTAATGTTGGCGGTGGCACTGCCTACGCTAACCCAGCACCAGCTGGATGTATCAAAGTAACTGATGGCATTAACGTCAACAATGCTAATGCTAATGCTACTGTTCAGTTGGACAATGGTTGTGGTGTGCGCAAGTTCGTCCTCAAGTCATACTACGCACCGAACGACAAAGGTGGCGCATTTGGCTCACAGCAAGTTCAGTTTTCAGTAACTGCACCTGCCGCAGTAGTAAAAACTGCTGGACATGAACCGGTAAAAATACACGTTGCTATGTTTGATAACAATTGTTTTTATCAAGTTGACCTAGTAGATGTCACTAATGGTGATAACGATGGCAAAAACCCGATCGCAGCCGTTGCAACCGGTGGTAAAAAGGATTGTCGTCCTGATCAGACCCACTCATACAGCTGTAC
>JACMPA010000021.1 GCA_014377695.1 Candidatus Saccharimonadota bacterium | reverse complement strand
GTGTTTTTGGGTTGTGCGCTGTAATTCCTCGACCGTCGCAGCAACCAATTCATTGAAATCAAAGTAACTTTCGTTGAACTTAATTCTGCCGGCCTCAAGTTTGGTGACATCAAGTAAGTCACCTATAAGGTCGGTGAGCTTGTCGAGCTGGGTATTCATCTTCTCGATGAGTTCAACTGACTTCATATCATCAGCTTTACGGAATCTTTGGCCAAGGATTTGAGTGTATGCTTTAACACTGGTAATAGGCGTTTTTAGCTCATGGGACGCAATGCTTATAAATTCGTCCTTCTGCTGCTCGAGTTGCTTACGGACGGTAATGTCTTCGATGGCCAATAGAATTAATGACGTTTTATCGGGTCCTTGCTGCAATGTTCGGGCATTCAATAGCATGGTCTTTTGGCCGATATCCTTAAAGTCGTGTTCTACCACAAAATCTTCAATAGTATTCTTTTCTGGTAGAATTTCCTCTAATAGAATACGTAATTTCGGAATGTTCCATTGGCGGTTACCTAGGTCATATAATAGTCGCTTTTCGGTATCATTAGGAGCCACCTTAAACGCGTTATAAAAAGCTTCGTTAGCTGAAATGATCCTTAGATCTTTATTAAGTACTAGCAAAGGACCGCGGACAGTACGAATGATGGCGTCTGCGTAATCGCGAGTAATCGTTACTTCTTCATTAACAACATTTAGCTCATTAATGATCTCATTAGTGTATTCCTGAGTTAAGGTCACCGCTTCCTTGAGTTTTATCACTTGGGCTTGGCGGGCTGTATTACTCGACTCATCAGCCCGGATAAAACCGTCGGTATCGGCCCGGGCGTTAATTGCGGTGCGCAAGTTACCGGTAGCAGTGCTCAGCGCATGTTTGGTATGTTCAGATTTGATCGAAAACTACTTTCTCGGCGAATACTACTATCCGCTCTGCGTTATGCTAGGTAATAAGTCGAGTGTTCTTATTGAGTTATTCAGGAGTTGTATAACGTGGCTCCGTTCTCGCACCACATATCTATCATCACTATACACCTTATTCATAACCAGTGTTTGATTATGTTTGGCTAGACATGGCCTGAATTGTGAGTTTGCGTTTCCGTGGATACTAGCCGGTACTACATTAGTACTTGAAGGCAGTACATTTGGGCTAGCTTCCGCAAAAGCCCTCGCTTTTGGTGAGAGGTGCTTTAATGCGTGTATGCGTCCGTACAGTAATTGAGCTAATCTCTAGCCTAGTATCAGGTAAACCGTCGTCGAATACCTTATGTAATACCTGACTAGAAAGATACCCTACGATCGAGAAAATGCTGATATGCCCTGTCCGGCCGCAGTTACTGCGTTTACAAGGCTAGGATATCGTTCGCTGTAAATCGTTTCGTGTCTAACCTTAGGCTGGGGTAAATATTCCATAGACTAGGCACACCACCAATAGTAGCTGGCGCTATGGCGGCCGACTCTTTTAGAACCTTGAGTGCATATGTATTCAGATTAGCAGTGTCTGTCGGTATAGTTGCAAGCTCATGGACTAGCTGGGTATGCGTTTTTAGCGCCTCGGTACCGGCAATCATAAACAGAAGGTTATCGACACTAGTCTGCAACACCCAACCTTCGGATTGTTTCAGAAGTGCAAAGAGTTTGGGCTCAAACGTTGAGCTGATGTGAGTATAGCCAGCAATAATGAATGTTTGGTTGCCTGCTCCAAGCCAGTCAGTAGCAGAAGTGTTACACAAATTCATAAGGTCATTGGCAATGTACTCTACTCCCCAATGATGTTCGCTACTATAGCGCGTGCTGATCGCTTCGAATTCAGACGCAAGATGGTTTGTTGTTTGGCCACTTGCTAAAACCAGACATTGCGGCGACAATCTAAATATTTTGCGGGCTCTGATGTCGATAGTACGCATAGCATAGTCAACTGCTTTGCCATCACTGACGACGACAATAGCGTTAGAACCTACGAATGCGGCAATCCTTGTCATACATGTAGTTTAGCGGACTTTACACACATGAATTAGTAGTGTGCCGACTTACCTAGCCTGTACAATAATGGCGCTAATTAAAACTACCGTGTATATGATGCTATTGGCGCTGTATGAAATAATCATTGGTTTTGACTTGATGAGAAACGCATATACGAGGAGTGTACCGGTGAAAAATACGTAGTACGTCCAGGTGATGATCGAAACGCCTTTGGCGTGTGGACTTGACCATATCTCAACCACCTGAGGAATTGTGGCTACTACATTTATTAATCCTAAAATCACGATTAATCTATCGAAGCTGTCGCGCCACGAGTTCTTGACATATTTCCGATACTCTTCGGGAGTTAATCGAATAAGTTTGGCGGTAGTTTTTTTGATCACCAGACATGTATACAGCATAAGCCTACTAAAACGCAAGCGTACCTAGCATGAACTAGACAGCCCCAGCAGTATGCTCATAAAATGCTCAGGCACAACTACTACCTGCTAAGGTTCAACAATCATTTGGCAGATGCAATGCTGACTTAAGATGAAGACCGATTTGGGCTGAGCCACATGTCCCTGCTCGGGTAGTATTTTACGCTCCCACATACGCTCTATTTACTTACAGAGGTATGATTGTTTGAGATAGTGTCATTACCTAATGCATGTATAATTGTGCATGACATCACATTTACAACACAACTCACATTGCAGTTAGTTATGATGTAGTATTGTAACAATAATCATTAAGAAAGTTTACATGGGTCTAGATGCACAATCAGCACACCGCGATCTAGTCGATTTTTTCAAGTCGGGTACATGTGAGCGTTTCAACAAAAACGATATTGTAATAAATTATGGTGATAGTTTTACGTCGGCATATTGGATCGAAGAAGGCTTTGCTAAAGTATCAACCTACGGGTGTAACGGCGATGAACGCACTTATTATATGAATGGGCCAGGTGATTTTTTACCCGTCGTTGGGCTCATCGATCAAACAAATGAAAAGCAAATATTCCAAGCCGTTAACAAGCTGACGGTTTACAAGAAAACTGCTGCTCAGTTTAGTGAGTTTGTACTCGAAAACCCGCTGGTAATGGTAGGCCTTATGAAACAAACGCTCGACCTTACGGCCCGGATCCACACTCTTATCACGTCCCCAGCTAATCAGCGACTAATGTGCTCCTTACGGCTTCTAGCCTATCGGTATGGCAAGCCGGAAGACGGACATTTAGTCCTAGAGATTTCACTTACTCAGCACGACATTGGTAAACTTGCCTGCTTGTCACGCGAAACTGCTGGTCGGATGTTACAGGTTTTAGAGGATGAGAAGGCAGTCATTGTTGGTAAGCGCAGCATACTGGTTTTCCCAGAAGTGCTAAATAAACTTATGAATGAATAGGCATTTACTCAATACTTGTTATTAGGTGATTGTGGTAGGTATAACAGTTCGAAGCAATTCGAAAGGATCTTTAAGGTATCTAGTTGAGGTATACCTGGGCCCGGCTAACCACTTGGCTACTTAGACGCGTTGAGCTCCGCGATTTCGGCTCGTAGTGCCAGTATTTCTTTCTGCATCTCGATGCGCGGCGTTGCATCATGTGACGTTACAAGTAACCACTGTACATCACCATAATCGCTGAATAGTGGTGCAATCGATACTTCCCAATATTTCATTGTACCTTTGAATGTGGGACAGAAACCCTCAAACTTGGCCATCTTGCCGCTCGACGCTAGCTTGAGTGCAGCTGAGGCGGGTTGCTGGAGATTGCCTTGCCAAAAGTCTAACCAATCCTTGCCAATTACGTCACGCGAGTCAGCTATTTCCATAACCTTCAAGCCGTTGGGATTGAGTGAAAGTAGCATGCCATGGGGATCTACTACTTTTACGCAGTCCTCGGATGAGTCATAAAAACAACTGATTATTTTGTCAGTGGGAATTTCAGTCATACGCTAAGCATACAGCACCTTAGTTATCTGACAACACATTATAGCGATATCACAATTCTCTCCTAAGTTTATTGGCGTGCTTGAGAAGCTGTTTGTTGCCGGACTTTTTGGCGTAGCGGTGCATGCGCTTGATAGGTACTGAATACTTCTTAATCGATCGAGTAGACGGCTGTCGAGCTAGCTTAGCTTGCTCATCGAAAAACAGCGCTTTATAACATGAGGCAATCAATGCTACATCTTTAGAGCGTTTGAATGCCTGAGCGGCGTTTTGGTAGTTCTGGGCTTTGTAATACCGCATCCCCATAGACCGCCAAATTTGCAGGACAAGCACATCCCGATCGGGGGCAAATTTGGCAAAACGCAGGGCGCTTTTATAATTATGCCGCTTCATTTCATGTACTGCAGCGTTGTTGCCAACTGCTCCGATTAGTTCAGTGTCGCGGCTTGCTATGGCGTAGCGCAAAGCCTGGGTATGATGGTGCTGCTTCATCATTAAGACGACCAATCTGCTGTAAGCCACCTTCAAATTACGCCTGGCAATCGACTGATTATAGGACAATGCCACGGCAAACCGCGAAGCCTGTAAAAAATCGGTGGCTGAAACCTCGTGCGTGCGCAAGTAGGCGTCAGTCGTGTCGAGCAAATTAATGCTAACGATTTCTTCGACAGGGACTATTTTCTGACCCTTCGTTTTGTCGTAATTTGCGAAAGTGCTGGTAGTGGCTTCAACATCAACGCCGTTGTAATGCAGTGCAACGTGTTCGGGCAACACCCGGAGCTGCAGGCAACTTACGTCGTAGTACCGCGAAAACATATATATGTATAACGTTACTATCTGATTGCAATCGCCTACCAGCTTAAAAGTGGCAGGATCTTGCAGCAGTCGTCCAAACGAGCTGGATTCTCGGTACTCATACGTCCCGCGCCGTGGTGCGAAGTAGTCCATTATGGCCTGCAATACAACGATTTCATCGTGCCCAACGTTAGTACGAGGTGCGACCGCTATAATTCGGGCCTGAATTGAAGCGAAGGGCTTTTTGCGCGCACTATAATAAGCGTCAAAATCTTGGGTGATACGATCCAGATTCGCGTATAGCTGTTTACGTTGAGACTTATGTAGATAGCGGTAGCCTTTGTAGCGGTATTCCGTCCAAAGATTAATGACGGCGATATCCCGCTGAACTAATTTGAGCAGCCTAATTCGTGACCGAGCCTGGTGCTTCCGCTCCTGGATACTCTTAAAAAATAGGTCTACAGCCCGCTCGCGAGCATCAGTATAAGGACCAAAAAAATAATACAGAGAATGCATAAAACCCATTAGACTAGTGTAGCAAGCTGGAGTGCACTGTCCACGGGCTTATACCTTAGGCTCAAACAGCGATTGACGGCTTATGGGCGGCCAGACCATGTTATGAATTCGTAGTCGCCACACTAACGAGCGTTATACGCTTAGCGCGACACGTACTGGACCCAGTTAGTTCCATAGATTGTTTTAGGTATTTGAATGATTAGCATTGAGCTCGCACAGGGCGATGACGTACATGCTTTCGGACCAGCCGAGTGGCGTATTTTCGTTAGGCTCATCAGTGTTGCTGAAGTACAGTTCGGGTATTTTACCGTCTTTGGTGATGGTGGCGGCTGCCTTATCTAGGTATTCGTGGGCTTTATCGTCGTCGCCAAGCAAATGATAGGCGATTGCTAGCCAGGATAACCCAAAACACCATTCAGCCTCTTCGGAGTACCCATCTGAGTTACGGTTGTAATAGGCGTCGAATTTATAGCGCATGACGCCTTTGTCTTTGGCCAAATGGTACACCAGGTTTTCAGTAATCTGAGCGCCCATTTCCTGACTGACGATGTTGTAAGGGTAAATAAGGGAAAGCAACGCAAGATCAGTAAATTTAGAATCGGATTCTCTAGGTAGTAGTGCCTTTAGGGCTGCTTGGCCGCGGTCAATAGCGTCTTGATCGACGTCCATACCGCCAACCTCTTGCCATTTTTTGAGCCCAGCCAGCACCGCACCAATCGAACTGGCGTGGACTTCTTCAGCCTCTTCCCACATACCATTGTCGGCGTCGTGCCAATATTCAACATTGGTAATGTAATAAATCAGCGTTTGGACGGTTCGGTGATCGGCTTCATCACGAAGCATGCTGTGGCCATTGCCTTCGAACTCTGCCAACTTAAACAGCACGGCCCCAATTGCGTCATGCTGCTTGTTACCCCAAGATTCCCAAAACTCTTCAAGTGTTTCGGGATTATAACGAGCATGAATAAATTGCCAACTTTCGAACGGTTTGTTCGTTGTGGCCCAGTTTATTTTATCGATGTGTTTGTCAAATATATCGAGTAGTTTATGATACGCTCGCGCTACTACTTGCCAATCGCCAGCGTATTCAAAAGCCAGAGCTTCATAGACGTTGTCGCGGATCCAGGCTTTGTCGTACCCGGTCTCGACGTCCTGCGATGAAGCCAAAAACAACCCACTGGGAGTAATCAGTTTGCGTAAGTTTTCCAGGTGTCGCTGAACTTGCTCATCATTGATCATGCTGCAGCTCCATTGTGACTGTGCTCGTAGCTATCGTGGATAGAGCGTTGATGCTGATAGCCCAGCAACGCATTCAATATAGCCTCGGTATTGTGCCCGTTATGAAACTCCGCTCGAATGATTGCCGCCTGCGCTTCGGTATCAAACAATTCAGCTGCCAATTCAATATGTTCCTTGACGGTATCGTCATCAATGTAGGCACATTTGTACCGCAGGCTGGCAGCCAATTGTTGCGCCTCGGCAATCGGAGCCGTACAGTTTTCGCATACGTCATACTCACCAAGCTTTAGCTTGTGACCACCATAGTTAAATTCCACTGCTTTGGGTTGAGCCGCTAAGACTTCCTGGATGATATGTAGTGCTCGCTCAGCCGCCGCCGTAACGTTTGGGTCATCAGATTGTTTTTTGATCATTTAATACTGCTTATGTTTAATTGCTTCACTTAGCATACCAAAAACATCTG
>JACMPA010000020.1 GCA_014377695.1 Candidatus Saccharimonadota bacterium | reverse complement strand
GAGTGGAGCCAGTACCTTGGTATGCCACTGTGTGATGTGCCATCACCGTCCGGTGCAGCCGGTGAGTCATACGCTGACCACTTCCTCCAAGGATTAAAGGATAGTTGCACCGCGCTCCACATTGATGTCGAATTTGTGCTTTCGCACCCCAAATATCGCAGCGGCTGGTACGTTCCGGCAATTGAACTTTGCTTGGGGCACATCCCAGAGATTAAGCAGGCCTTAGAATCAATTTCCAACCGCAAGCTGGATGAGCATTGGACGCCAGTCCAGATATTAGAGGGCGGCCGGCTAAAGAACCGCCAGTTTGTGAGCATCGATACTACTGCCAAGACGGTACAATACATCGACAAGGACGGCGCTGAGCAAGCTGCTAATTATGAAAAGGGTGAGGTAAAACTCGACTGGCGCCTCGATTGGCCCGCCCGCTGGTGGCAATTACAAATTCACGCCGAACCGTTTGGTCGGGAACACGCCAGTGCCGGCGGTTCATATGACACTGGTGTCCAAATTATGAAGGATGTCTTTAAGACTGACCCGCCATTGCCAGTGGCATACGACTCGATCCACATGGTCGGAGATACCAAAAAGATGTCGGCCAGCAAGGGCACGGCTATCAGCGCCCTAGAGGGTGCTCAGATTATGCCAGCCGAAGTCATCCGCTACTTTATCTTCCGCTCACCTTTGAACCGTCCAATTTACTTTGACCCTGTCGAAGGGGTGGTGCAGTTGATGGATGATTTTGCTGCGCTAACCGCCAAACCGGAAAAGTCGGCGAGTGAAGAGCAGCTTTTGTACCTAAGTATGCGCGGCATTGAGCAGCAAACAGTCAGCCGTGTGCCATTTAGTCACCTGGTAGCTAGCTACCAATCGGCACTAAAGGACGTCGATAAAACCATCGACGTTATTAGTCGCACCGAGCACGCTGATGCGGCTCGTGAAGACGCCGATATCATCCGTGAAGAGTTAAAGTTTATCGACCAATGGTTAAAGTTACGGGCTCCAGAAGACGTAAAATTTGAACTGCGCCGCGAGCTAAGTGATGCTGGCTTTACAGAGCAAGAAAGTATCTTTTTTAATCTCTTAGCAGAGAAGGTGCTTGTCGCTCCAAGAGATGCTGACGGTGCCTGGTTCCACAATGCAATATACGAGTGCAAGAACTCTAGTGGCCTTGAGCCAAAAGCCATGTTCGCGGCCCTCTACAGTCTTATCATCGGCAAAACTCAAGGCCCCCGTGCTGGTTGGTTCCTAAGCATCCTACCTCGCGAATGGCTCATTAACAGATTAAAACTTGTGAGCTAAGGAGCAAGCGCATGCGTGTTGATTATGGCACCGGTCTAAAAGGTGAGATGTTCAATTTTGTACATGATATCTGTGAAATCGAAGCTGGCGTTTCTTTACAGCAAAGCAGATTTACAAAGTGGTTTGCCAGACAGGACATATTCTCCGGACCATTAGAACTCAACCCTATAATGCTGACATTCTTTGCAAATCGTCCGGAGAACTTTATCGTCAGCCAGTTCGAGCTTATAGTGGATAATGGCGATACACGACTCAACATTACGCGCGACGCAGAGTTTGACCTAGACCATGATTCTTTTTCCGGCTATGTGTATGACCAAGCTCGACATATTTATGATAGGCATGATCATGGCGCTTGCATTGCCAACGCTCCGCCACCACCACCCTATGGTACACGTTTGTCATGGGTGCGCCGACCCGATGATGAAGCCCCAGCAAATTGACGCACATACAAAACCGATGTTCGAACTCATTAACAGCAGCGACTGAAGCGCATTGCGCCAATACTATATTTAGTATAGTATTGGATTATGCAAGAATTAACAGATGAACGATTCCAGCAACTGATAGATAATGCTTTAGGTGAATTACCCCAGAAGTCATTAGACCACCTCAAAAATGTAGCTATTCTATTCGAAGATGAACCGACACCCGATCAACGGGTAAAACTCGATCTGTCGCCCGATCAATCGCTCTACGGCCTCTACGAGGGCGTACCACTGCCGTTCCGACAAGGGCAGTCACCGACACTGCCAGACCGTATAACACTGTTTAAACTACCTATTCTAGGGTCTAGCGACGACGAAGCTGCTCTAAAAGAGCAGATTAAGCACACGTTGTGGCACGAAGTCGCCCATTATTACGGCTTAAATCACGACCGCATCCACGAATTAGAATAGATTACTTTGCTACCGGTTCACGGGTATATGCGCCGCGGATCTGGAAAAGGATCCACAAACTTATAATTATGCCTACAATGCTACCTAGTACATCGGTATTGCTTCCGTACTCTGTAAATACATCGCAAATAACATATAAAATATCACCAAACACGCACGCCAAAAGTATGTACCAGCCAAATTCTAGCCTGCGGCGAAGTTTCGGGAAGGCCATACCGTACAAAATACCCTGAATGAATGAGATACTCAAACCCAACCACACCCAAAAAGTTAACCTCGAACTAACAGCTGTTGTACAAGCTCCGGCTGTTTGATCAGTATAAGCCTTGCAGAGCTGTTGGACATACATACCAGCACCACTAGGCTGATGTGCCCATTGCCATAGACTGTAGACTGAGTAAAAAGCGAAAACACTGCTTAGTAGCGCCAATCCAGGCAGGCAGACTATCAACAGCTTCTTGGCCTTGATCGGCAGCTTGGGCGCTTTATCGATAAATATAGGAGCTAGTTTGGCTTCGATGCGCCGTACCGTGCGCATACTGCTTTCTGTTTGATGCAACATCACTAAAGCGTAACTGTGGTGTGCGGTTTATTCA
Source organism: Candidatus Saccharimonadota bacterium (assembly GCA_014377695.1). Lineage (GTDB taxonomy): Bacteria > Patescibacteriota > Saccharimonadia > Saccharimonadales > UBA4665 > JACMPA01. Next base: position 45,606 of record JACMPA010000020.1, on the reverse strand, counting down.
AGCTAATTATCGCTATACACTAGATAGCTCGCACTGTATGCTGTAACCATTAAGGGGATATGACTATATGAATAACGGTACCACTGACTCTAAAATAACGATCGCTGTATTGGGTGGCACAACCCGCGTCCAACGCGAATCAATCAAGGCAGCGCAGTACATTGCAGACTTTGCCGGTAAATTGCCGGACGTTGAAGTGATTTTTGTCGATCCAATCGATTTTAACTTCCCGGGTGATGGCAACGACCCAGAAGGCAAGGATCCACGCTATAGCGCAATAGTCGAACAAGCCGATGCGTTCTTTGTCGTTGTACCGGAATACAATCACAGCTTTCCCGGCAGCCTCAAGCGGATGCTCGACAGCGAGCTGTCACTGTATAATCACAAGCCAATCGGACTCGCCGGAGCTAGTTCTGGGGCTTGGGGTGGTGTCCGAGCAGTAGAATCACTAGTACCGGCCATCCGCGAGACCGGGTTGGTAGTAATGAGCTGGGATGTCTACTTCCCGCATGTCCAAGATATATTTGACGACCAAGGTGCAATCAAGGAAGAGTTCCGGGAACGCTACGAGACATCGCTCGGCAAACTATTTGACGAACTCCTATGGTTCGCCCGCCTTTTAAAATCTGCTCGCTAAGTACCATTTTGGACTATAGCTTGCATCGAAGGGTCATGGGTCGTATGCTTAACCCAATATGAGCTACGAGCAGTTACCAATCGCTGAGCAAGAAGGTTTCGCTGCCTTTAATGAACTGCTCAGAGATTGGGAACTCCGCCTGGCAATTACAAGCGGCGAGGAAGCAACGCAGTTAGCCCAAGAAGCGGTCTATGAACTCGACTGCATGTGGCCCTTCGAGGATGATATATGTGATGTTTCTGGCAAAGCAGTGTTTCCACGTCCCGATGAGGATGGCGCGGTCGAAATAGCCTCAGGGCAGTTTGACACAACTGGATACAGCCGAGGTTTTGCGGCCTATGATTTCGTAGGCTCCGGATACTACCGCCTGTACTATAAATTCCACATTAGTTCGGTAAAATCTGATCCACACCCTGTGATGGAACGGGTTACTGATTTGTATGCGTTTTTTGATACTGACTCATCGATAGTTCCGGCCGTGGAGGTCGAGGGCGCAGTTATCGATTATGGCCCGCATGAAAATAGTGTGATTAATTACGAGCGGCGTGGCGAAATGATTAACAATGCCTCTAAACAACTGATTACGCTATTACGCTCAACTGCTTTTAGGCGACTTTCTCTACATAGACAACAGCAGAAAGTTGATGGATTACTGAGGAATACTGATGCCCAGGTTGGATTATTTGAAGCTGAGGTTATGCTTGAGGCGGATTACTGTTGTCGACCGCAAATCCTTGGCGATACCGTGGAACACGAATTTGTACCAATCCAGGGTGACATCGTCCAGGGCACATTTTTAGGATTTAGTACGCTCGAGCGAGCTCATTTGGATCGAAAAGCGATACGTAGGAATGCGGACTTAGTGCAATTGAGTGCCGGACTGTGCATGACGATAGACGTGCATGACGTAAGTAGTTCGAGTCAGTTACGCAGCGGTGAAATTATAATGGTGCCATTATCTAGTCAAAATCCCCAGGTAAGCTTTACGGAAACAATTACCGAAGAGTTCGAAGGGTTGCGCGTCGACGCCGACGATGACAATCCCGATCAAGTCACAGGAACCTAAGTTAGTTACCAGATGTAGCACTGTATACTGGTAGCTATGTTTGATGAATTTTGGCATGGCCGCCTACGGCGGCCATTTAGATTAAGTTTCCAGCGCTTCGGGCATGGCTCCAAAGCGCTGGTGTTGCTGCACGGCATCGCCAGCGACTGTACTTTCTGGCAGCCGCTGGTAAAAGTACTGTCGGAAGATGAATTCACTATATTCGTGCCTGACCTCCTCGGGCACGGCGATTCACCAAAACCGGACTACATTGAATACACGACGACCGACCAGGCTAAGGCAGTGGTCCAAATGCTGCGCAAACAAGGTATTCACGAGTGCATACTGGTCGGGCACTCAATGGGCAGTCTAGTTGCGACGCGCGTCGCCACCACTTTGCCGCAACGAGTAGCGCGGTTGTTGCTGTATGAGCCCCCGCTATTCGCGGCTATCCCAGAGTTCAAGACGCGCTCCCGACGCCAAAAGTTTTACGTTGATATGTATGAGCGAATTGCCAAGAATCCGGCCGGACTATTGACGGTGACCAGAGTGGTTGCCACCATTTCGCGGAACTGGACAAAGTTTTTAGTCAGCGAGCAGGCTTGGTTGCCGATCGAGCGGAGCCTGCGCAATACGATTATCAATCAGACCAGTATCGAGGAACTAAAGGACATCGCCATCCAGACCGACATCGTGCACGGTAGGCTAGACGCGGTAGTACCGAGGAGCGGTCTGCGTAAAAGCCTGAAGCATAACCAAAACATCAAGTTCTATAAAACAACTGATAACCACGGTATCTCACCGCGGAGCGCGCGGTATTTAGCTGGATTGATTGCACCGGAAGCCACATTGCGTCAAAATCGTAAGCAGTAGAAGCCAATAAGAATTAAGAAGGAGCACATCACATGAAAGCACTATTGAAAGACCAGGTTATCGCCGAAGCAGCCAAGGATGAGTTAATTTACATTGAAGGCAACTGGTACTTCCCGCCCGCTAGTGCCATGCTAGACCTACTTGAAAAAAGCCCAACAGCATACACGTGCCCCTGGAAGGGTGCCTGCCAGTATTGGAACGTGGACGACATAAAAGATGCCGCCTGGAGCTACGATTCGCCAATTCAAAGTGGTATCGACCGTGTCGGCAAGGACTTTACCGGCTATTTGGCGTTTGATAAAAGCCACATCGAGCTTTCCGAGTAATTTACTACCTACCAAAACTTCCTCAAGCACTGCAGCGGTTGAATACATACGACTAAGTGTGGTATAACATCCTTTAGAAGGATAAGCATGCCATTGCTCCGCCGCAAACATACAAAGTCAGAAATTAACCAACCGGACCAGTCCGGTCTTGAGCTCTTGCCAGCTACCCTAGAGGGACTGCAGCGATTAGACGAACTCGCTGAAGCGGTTCTCATGCAGTCTCAAAGAAGACGAATGTTGACCTCAAAAATAGTAGTAACCGCATGCACCCCTAATGCTGTAACCCTCAAGCGGTACTCAGACTACCAGGTTAGTGTATTGAACATCTCACGTAGCGAAGATGAAGGGAGGCATAATTTTAGCTCTTACGCTACCTACTCATCAGAACATATTGCCGTTCACACTGCACCATACAATGCCATGGTTAATGTATGTTTGGACTCGACAATTCCTGGCCGAAATAGAATCATCGAACGCTATGTTGTCGATGCAGCTGGCAAACCAAAAGAATGGCAATCTACAGAAATGAAAGCTCCACTAACGGCGAACCGTTGTGTCATTATGACAGAGGAACTTACAGCTTTACTGACGGCTACTAAGGCTACTTGTCAAGGCGTGGGGGCAACAGCCATTCGTTCAGGCAGGTAAGTCCTGCTCCGTGCTACACTCTAGGGGTGGCAAACGTTATTTTCGATTTTGATGGGACCATCGCTGACAGCTTTGAGCTGGCGATACAGATCTTTGAGCAAGTAGTGCGTGCCGGCAAACCATTACCGACAGAAGAAATTGAGCGCCTACGAGGTATGTCGCTAATTCATGTAGCTATTGAGCTACGCATTCGACCGTGGAAAGTACCATTTTTGCTCAGCCGAGGCCGCAAAATGATGCGCCAGCGCATTGATTCCGTCAAGGTGTTTGAGGGCATGCCAGAATTAATCCGTTCGCTCCAGGTAGACGGACACAAGCTGTATATCGTGAGTAGTAATAGTGTCCAAAACATTCGGCCATTGCTCAAAAAACACGAATTGCGTACCGAATTTATAAGGATGTACGGTGGTGCCGGGTTGCTGGGTAAGGCAAATATGCTGCGGCGCGTACTAAAAAAACAAAAGTTAGTACCCGGTGACACCTACTACGTCGGTGATGAAACGCGTGATATTGAAGCAGCTAAATTAGCAGGTATAAAGATCATTTCAGTAGCGTGGGGCTATAACAACGAATCGATACTGCGAGACCATAAACCAGATTTCTTAGCAATAAAGCCAACCGACATTAGAACGGCGCTCAAATAATTTAGTCGACTGCTATACTGTAAAAATTAGTATTAATCACTGGAGCCAATCGTGGAGCCAAACCCTTATCAACCGCAAGCACCATCAACCGAACCGGCGCAGGAACCAAATCCGGGTCTGAATCAAAACTCACAGCCAACAAACCAATCACAACCGCAGCCAGCCTGGCTGCAACAAACAGTAGGATCTGGTCCACAAGGGCCGCAACCAAATCAGCAACCTATGTACGACGGTACACAACCGATGGCTGGTCAACCGCCGAGACCGGAAGCAGCAGGGATTCAAGACGCGGGAGAGAACAAAAGTAAGAGCTATGTAGGCGCAGTACTTATCTCACACTTTCTAGGGTCGTTTGGCGTCGATCGTTTTTATTTGGGGTATACCGCTTTGGGTATTGGTAAACTTTTGACTCTAGGCGGTTTAGGGATTTGGTCATTCGTCGATGTAGTTTTAGTAGTCTTTGGGAAAACGCATCAACGTGGTGATCCACGGCCGCTGGACGGCTACGCGCAGTACGGCAAAGTTATGAAGATCATCTTTGGCATACTACTGGGTCTACAACTGCTAATTATTCCGGCGTTTGTTCTCCTACTAGTTTTTGCCGCCGTTCCTGAACTGCAAAAGAACACCCGCGAGACTCAATTTAAGGTAGATATGGCTCAAATCCAATCGAATTTAAGTGAGTACGCAGCTAATAACGTAGGTACGTATCCCACAGTGGAAACGTTTATGAGTCAAAAAGCGACATTTCTGGCTCGGTTATCAAACGACGTAAATACCAGTTTACTTGATTATGTACCGCTGCCAGATGGTTGCGATAATGTAGTCTCTAAATGTGGCAGTTACAGTCTTAGTGCAACCTCGAATGATGGTAAATTCTACACAGTTACCAATTAGCATTAGTTGTTACAATAGATCCTACGTATGAGTTATATGAGAGAACGAAGCCAGCCGTATCAGCCTGGCCAAACAGCACCGTTCAAGGTGTCACGCAGCAAGATTGAATTGTACATGCAGTGTCCACGCTGCTTCTGGCTCGATGTACGCCTCAAAATTACTCGACCATCCTCACCACCGTTCAACATCAACAAGACAATTGATGAATTATACAAAAAAGAGTTCGACGTGCACCGCAAAGCCAAAACGCCGCATCCGATTATGACCGACAACAACTTAACAGGTGTGGTGCCATACCCCCACGCCGATTTAGACACGTGGCGCTATAACTTTACGGGTATCGTGACGATTCATGCACCGACTAACTTGCATGTGTTTGGCGCTGTCGACGACGTGTGGGTGAATGAGGCCGGCGAGCTGATCGTCGTTGATTATAAAGCTACGAGTAAGGCTAAAGAAGTAAGCCTGGACAGTGACTGGCAGGTGAGTTACAAACGGCAAATGGAAACCTACCAATGGTTACTGCGCCAAAATGATTTTACGGTGAGTGACACGGGGTACTTTGTATATACCAACGCCCGCATGGACATGGACGGTTTCGGGGATCACTTAGAATTTAGAACTAAACTTATTCCATATACGGGCAAAGACTTCTGGGTCGAGCCAACGCTTGAAAAAATGAAGGCTTGTATGGACGGTGACATGCCGGAGGTCGGCGAAAGCATCATGGGTGGCCCATGTGAGCATTGTACCTACGCTCGCGCCCGCACCGAGCTGACGCTCAAAGCACTGCAAGCTCGCAAGTCTTAATGCGGGGGAAGACAGTCCTCTAGCTATCGCAGGAGGACTGTCTTCCATACTAAAGGCTACTATTTAAAACAGCGGCCACGGCCCCAAATTATTCGATCTTAGTCAGACAGAAATAGGGTTTTGGAACGCCAGCGTGCTGCTTGAAAGTATCATTAATATTTATTGTCGAGTAGCGGTTTATTGCCGCTGTTGGCTTTCAGATTAGCTAACCGAAACGCGTCGGCACCTTTATCCTTGACGACTATGACCCGCAGGTAAAAAACCGGTTTAGGAAACTTGTAAATGATGCTAACAGCTTGAACACCGTTAGCATTAGTTACCGTCTGACGATCGATGGTCGGTGTACCAGAGGTATAGGTTGCGGCCTCTTTGAATTGAGAGGATAGGTTGGCAGCAGTGTTTTGCGTCTGAAATGTTTTGTTACCCAATTTTTGCACAGCCGTACCATTCTGTTTACGAATGTCGTTTAAGACTTGATTGGTGAGTGACGTGGCGTCTTTTACCTCGTTTTTAAGGCTAATCTGAGCATACAGACTCTTAGCTAGGACTATACAAATGAGTACAATCAGGGCACCTATTAATATATCAAGAAACTTGCGTTGCTTAGATTTAGTAAGTTTGGTTGCCAATGGCATGTTTTCTTCCATGGTTACCTTCATACTACACAATCAGGATAGATATACAACTTTATGACACAAAAGTGTGTTCAATGTCCTTGCTGTGCGTTAAGTCGGGTAAGGTTGAACACTTCTACAGCTCATTTGGTTAGATCGAAGAGCTGCATAACTAATCCGAGTCAAGCTAGACTCATAATAAATTAGAGCGATACGGCGCGACGCTATATAATGGGGCGCATGTTAGACATCCAATTCATCCGCGACAATCCAGATCTAGTCAACGAGAAGTCCCAGCAAAAAGGCTATAAGGTCGATATCCCAGCTCTACTTGCAGCTGATACTGAGCGGCGCGAACTGTTGGGTCAGGTTGATGTGCTCCGAGCCAGTCGTAACGATAATGCGTCAAAGATGAAAGGTGGCAAGCCTGACCAGGCTGTAATTGAAGAAGGCAAACAGCTCAAAATCCAGCTGGCCGAACGCGAGGGGTATTTGGCCGAAGCCGAAGTAAGCTACCGGAACTTATTAAAAAAAGTCCCTAACATGCCAGCGGACGATGTTCCGATTGGCGCAACAGAGGACGAAAATGTTGAAATCAGAGTTTGGGGCGACAAGCCGCACTTCGATTTTGATCCAAAAAATCACTGGGAAATCGCCGAAGCAAAAGACTGGATCGATAAAGAGCGTGCCGCCAAGGTTACGGGCTCACGGTTCGCTTACATCAAAGGTGACTTAGTCCGATTACAGTTCGCACTTATTCAGTTCGTATTGAGCACGCTTACCGACAAAGAAGTAGTTCAAAAACTGATCGACGAGAACAATCTTCATCTAGAAGCTACAGCATTTACGCCGGTGCTACCGCCAGTTATGATCCGTGAAGATATGTATGACCAGATGGACCGTTTGGAGCCACGAGAAGATCGTTATCACTTAGAAGGTGAGGACGATGACTTGTGGTTGATAGGTAGCGCTGAACACACATTAGGGAGTATGTATGCTAGTGAAGTCTTAGCAGAGACTCAATTACCGATTCGCTATATTGGTTATTCGACCAGCTTTCGACAGGAAGCTGGTACCTATGGTAAGGACAACGAAGGCATATTCCGTATGCACCAATTCGACAAACTCGAAATGGAGGTCTTTAGTACGCCAGAATCTGGAATGGATGAGCACAAATTGTTAGTCGCTATCCAGGAATATTTGGTCCAGCAGCTCGGTATTCCGTACCACGTACTCCAAAAATGCACGGCCGACATTGGCAAACCTAACACTCGTGGTGTAGACGTAGAGGCTTGGCTACCTGGCCAAGACAAGTATCGCGAAACTCACACAGCTGATTACATGACCGATTACCAATCGCGACGCCTCAAGACACGCGTCAAACGAGCTGATGGTCAGATTGACCTCGTACATACCAACGATGCCACAGCGTTCGCTATGGGTCGAACCATGATTGCTATAATCGAGAACTTTCAAACAGCCGATGGCCACGTCAGAATTCCGACCGTACTTCAACCATCCTTGGGTGGCCGAACCGAAATGTAAACTTTACAGAGTTTGCGCTAGCTTTTTATCCACTACAAGTTGGTCAACTTTGGCAGTAATCTCGTCAAAGATTTGCTCAGCATAGAACTGACGCTGGGCCGGAGTAGCGGCCAGGCGCGAACCTTCACCGATATCTACGATGTCCCATACGACAGTTGATTTGGGTAGCTGAGTTATTGCAACGGCGGATTCGTAGGCCAGCGCGTTAACGCAGATTACTAATTGGTCATCACCTAGTAAATCTTGAGATAACTGGTCGGCGTGAGTTTTGAGGTCGGTGGTGAGCCCATGGCTATCCAGGAGCGCACGAGTATTTTCTGGATAGCCAGCTTCGATGTTAACAGCCCGGTATTTGTCAGCGACTGTACCACTAGAAAGCACTGTGACTCCAGGGAGCTGCAATGATTTTAGATAAGCCTCGGCAATCACGCTGCGGAGAACATTACCGCGACAAATAAAGTGAACGATCATAGTATTAGCATAGCAGTACTACGTTCAAGGATTGCACTCAAGGCGTACAATAGAAGAGTACATTCAAAGAACAGCCATGAATTAGGAGGTCTGCATGATTGCAAAATTCGAACTTAAAGGAGTCCACACAACCATCGATGCCAATCTGCAAAAATACGCCACCCACAAACTAGGGGGATTGGACAAATATTTGCCTCGGGCGCATCGCGATGCGGCGCACGCGGTTGTCGAGTTGAAGCAAGCTACCAAAGCTAAAGAACAGAAGAAATATACATGTGATGTAACACTTCATTTGCCACATGAAACGATTCACGTCGCTGAGAGCACACTCAATATGTATGCGGCCGTTGATATCGTCGAGACTAAGCTTAAAATCCAGATCAAAAAATATAAAGACTCGCATGGCGGCGGCAAGCTATCACGACATCTAACCGCCCGATTCCGTCGTAACGGGGGCCTCGAGCAGCTGGCAGAAGAGCCGGAAACAACCTAGAACCGGACGCCAGCGAACCTGTAGCATAAAATACCTAATTTCATCAGGCGCAGGGCTTCTTTTTATCTCTAGAAATCGCTATACTACCCAAGATACTTTATTGACTTACTAGAGCTAGGCGATGACCAGCATTCGATGAGGAGAGGCGACGGTTTATGAATACAGTGCTCAAAAAGATTTTAGGTGACCCCCAAGCGAAGACGGTTAAACGTCTTCGTAAGCGCGTCAAAGATGTGAATGAGCTATCAGACAAATACACTAAAATGTCTGACTCACTACTCAAAGAACAAACAAACGTGCTGAAGAAGCGACTCCTGAAGGAATCGCTCGATAAAATCCTACCGGACGCCTTCTCGGTCGTCCGCGAAGCAGCAACCCGCTCGCTTGGACAGCGTCACTTTGACGTCCAGCTAATGGGCGGCATGGTGTTGCACGAGGGTAACGTTGCCGAAATGAAAACTGGCGAAGGCAAGACCTTGGTGGCGACGCTGCCACTGTACCTCAATGCGCTTACCGGCAAAGGTGTTCATTTCGTTACCGTTAACGACTATTTGGCCCGTATTGGTGCTGGTTGGATGGGTCCTGTGTACCATGCCGTTGGCATGACTACCGGTGTGATTATTCCTGAGCAATCTTTTATATTTGACCCTGAATACCTTGACGAAAGTCACGAAGACACCCGTTTTCAACGTTTACGCCCGTGCACCCGTCAGGAAGCTTACGCTGCTGACGTGACCTACAGCACCAACAACGAACTCGGATTCGATTATTTGCGCGACAACATGGTCCGTGAAGTTGAACAACTGCGTCAGCGCCCACTGCACTATGCGATTGTTGACGAAGCCGACTCGATTTTGATCGATGAAGCCCGGACGCCGCTGATTATCTCAGCGCCGTCGGTTACAAGTGGTAATGCGTACGCCCAGTTCTCCAAAGTCGTTCGTCAGCTCAAAAAAGAAACGCATTACGAAACTGACGAAAAGCGTAAAACCGTCATCCTAACGGATGACGGCGTTGAGAAACTCGAAAAATCACTCGGCATTTCTAACCTCTATGCTGCCGAGAACATTCGCACTATCTATCACTTGCAACAAGCCCTCAAAGCGCAGGCGCTATTCAAGCGCGATAAAGATTATGTTGTAACCAAGGACGGGGAAGTCGTTATTGTTGACGAGTTTACCGGCCGTTTGTTGGCTGGCCGACGCTACAACGAAGGCTTACACCAGGCAATCGAAGCCAAAGAAGGTGTCGAAGTCCAAGAAGAATCCATGACATTGGCAACTATTTCGTTTCAGAACTTGTTCCGTTTGTACGACAAGTTAGCTGGCATGACGGGTACGGCTACTACCGAGGCTGAAGAATTCCACCAGATCTACAAACTCGACGTCGTAGAAATACCACCAAACCGTAAAAACTCTCGTACCGACAAACCGGATCGTATCTACAAAAGCGAAGATGGCAAATTCAAAGCAATTATCCGCGAAGTTAAAGTTTTGAATCAAAAAGGCCAGCCAGTCCTGATTGGTAGTGCGTCAATCGAGAAAAACGAAAAGCTTAGTAAGTTGCTAGCTAAAGCTAACATCCCGCACCAAGTTCTGAATGCCAAAAACAATGAGCGTGAGGCTGGTATTGTCGCTAAAGCCGGTCATCAAGGGGCTGTTACATTAGCTACTAACATCGCCGGTCGTGGTACTGATATTATCCTTGGTGATGGCGTCAAAGAGCTGGGCGGATTAGTGGTTATTGGCTCCGAACGCCACGAGTCGCGTCGCATCGATAACCAGCTCCGTGGTCGCGCCGGTCGTCAAGGCGATCCTGGTCTGACACAATTCTTTGTTAGTACCGAGGATGATCTAATGCGGATCTTTGGCGGGGATCGTATTTCTAGCATCATGGAGCGCTTGAAAGTTGACGATGCGGTACCAATCGAAAACCGATTGATCAGTAAATCGCTTGAAGGTGCCCAGAAAAAAGTTGAAGGATTCCACTTTGACCAGCGTAAAAACGTCGTTCAATATGACGACGTTATGAACCGGCACCGTAAAGCAACGTACTCTATGCGGCACGAAATCCTTAACCAGCCCAACATCGACAAGCGCATTAATTTGTTTATCGAAGAAGAGAGCAAAGCCTTGGCGGAGTCACCGCTCATTACGAGCGATGAGTTTGAAGGCATCGTACGTGAAACTTTCCCATTCGGTGAGCAAACGCTTGATCGCATCTTCGACACCGAGGCCGATAAGTTCGCGCCGGTGTTACTGACGGCTAGCAAAGAATTGTACCAGGGGCGAGAAGCCGCTTTTACCCCAGAAATCATGCGCAAGATTGAGCGAGACATCTATCTGCAGGTGCTCGACGAACTATGGATGCAGCACCTCGAGAATATGGACCACCTCCGTGAAGGTATCCACTGGATGAGTGTCGGTCAACAGGATCCACTCGTTGAATATCGTCGTCGCGGTCAACAGCTGTTCGAAAGCATGCAGCAGGATTTGCGCCACGGTGTACTGCGCACGCTATTCCATGCCCAGCCAGTTGATATGGAATCCCTGAACACACCTGTTGAGACCGAACTAACCCGTGCTGCCCGCGGCAGTATTAGTAACGCGAGCCAGATTACGCAGGCTGAAGAAGAATTCGACGAGGGTAGCTTCAAGCCAAAGAAGACCGAAGTCGAAGAAAAGCAAAAGGCGGCAGCTAAGCTTAAGAAAACACGTAAAACTGAGCGTAAACGCAAAACCCAGGCCCGAAAGCGCAAATAAGACGTATGAAGCACACTGTTACCGAGGTAGTCTTAAAAAATGGTGCCCGTGGACTACTCGTCCACGTGCCCGACGCTAGCGTTATGACCTTTGACATCAATTTTCGTGCTGGCGAATACCTGGTTGACCCAAAGAAATGGGAAGTTGCCCATTTAATGGAACACGTCCTGCTTGGTGCGAACGAATTGATCCCAAGGGCCCGTGATTTCCAAGCTGAACTCGAGAAGAATGGCGCGTATAGCAACGCTACGACCGGTGTTTACGACATTACCTATGAAGCGGAATGTGCCGACTTTGAATGGGATCGGGTCCTGGGCCTGATGTTGGTTGCCATTACAAAACCGTTATTTCTCGAGGAAGAATTCAAAGCTGAATTCGGAAATGTTCAAGAAGAAATGGTTGCCCGGGCTAACAATCATTTCCGCCGTTTATCACTAGAGATGCGCCGGGATTTAGGCTTAATTGTCCGAACCGACACCGAACGGCTCGAACTCATGAGTAACGTGAGTGTGGAAGATGTCCGGGAACACTACAGCTCGACGCACCACACGCAGAATTTAAGATTTGTTATCGCTGGCGATTTGAACGCAGAACGTAGTGCCACTATTGAAACAATCTTCGAGAATATCGAGCTCCCGCAGGCAGGTGAGCGCTTTGCACTGCCACAAGAACAGCCAAAGGCTCTAAAGAAACCAGTGTATGCTCATAACGATGCGGTTGAAAACTTATATTTTTACATCGACACTTTCATGATGCGCCGCATGACAGACCAAGAAACCGACGCGCTCAATCTATTAAATACGATTTTAACTGAGACGCTGTACTCTAAAATCCTTGGTACAGCCCGCGAACGAGGCTTAGTGTACGGCATGAGTTCTGGCCTCAGTTACACCCGAGACGCAAGCAACTGGTGGTTTGGCGCACAGGTATCAGACAAAAACGCGCCGGCGCTCTTCAAAATCGTCGTCGATGAACTAACTAAAGTCATGCGCAGCGAAATCGCTGAATCTGAAATCGAAGCGGCTAAACAATATGCTCTCGGCCGTTTCCAGCGCAGTGCTCAAACTGTAGGCGGCACTGCCAATGGGTATACTGGCCGCTACTTCTTCGATGGGGTAATTGAAGATTATGATCGAATTCCCGAGCGCATTAACGCCATCGAGAAGCAAGAGATCATTAAAATAACTCGCGAGTTGTTCGATGAAAAAATCTGGGGTTTTGGCGTCCTCGGCGATTGCGGCGACACCTTTGCAGCTGAACTACGCAGCCAACTAGCTCCACTGTGGGCCTACGAACAAAAGTAATTGAACAGCAGGAAGCAGGGCTGGATGCGCACCACACCTGACCACAGACTGGATAATACTGTAAACTAAGCACATATGAACCTAGATCAAGCTAAACAGCTACAAACTGAAGTTACCGATGCTGTCGAACGTCTTAAATTAGCGACATTATCATTAGAGTTAGGTGCACTGCGTACCCAAAGCGAAGCTGCTGCTTTCTGGCAAGACAACCTACATGCCCAGGATGTCATGAAGCAGATAGCTAGACTTGAAGCCCGCACCACACCATGGTCAGAGTTACTCGCAGCAGTCTCCGATATTGTTGAACTAGCCGACCTGCAGGATTCGAGCATGGCCGCCGAGCTCGATACGCAGCTAAATGAAGCCCGCTCAACCTATGACGATCTAAAACAGCAACTCAAGTTCAACGGTCCTTATGATGATCATGACGCAATCGTCAGCATCCATGCCGGCGCTGGTGGTACCGACGCTCAGGATTGGGCGTCGATGCTACTCCGCATGTACCTGCGATACACCGAGAAGTCCGACTGGAAGGCGATGTTAATCGAAGAGTCGGCCGGCGAGGAAGCCGGCCTCAAATCTGCAACCTTTGAAGTAAGTGGGCCATTTGCGTATGGCAAACTCAAAGCCGAGCATGGCGTCCATCGTCTGGTCCGACTAAGCCCATTCAATGCTGAATCGCGCGAAACAAGTTTCGCGAAAGTCGAGGTAACACCTAAAATCGATGCCCCGGATGACCTAGTCATCGACGAAAAAGACCTGCGCATCGATGTCTACCGCAGCGGTGGGCACGGCGGTCAATCGGTCAATACAACTGACAGCGCGGTTCGTATTACTCATTTGCCAACTAATATTGTCATCGCGATTCAGAACGAGCGTTCGCAACTGCAGAATAAAGAAACAGCCATGACAATCTTGCGCTCCAAACTAGCGCAATTGCAGACTGAGCAGCATGCCGAGCAGGTAAGTGAGCTCAAAGGTCCTAACGAAGACGCCGCCTGGGGTAATCAGATCCGTAATTACGTCATCCATCCTTACAAACAAGTTAAAGACGTCCGCACTGGTCACACCAGTACGGATCCCGAAGCCGTCTTCGACGGCGACCTAAATCCCTTCGTTGACGCCTACCTCGAACACACCCTGGGCAATGACTAGCGGTGAAGACGGTCAAGCGCGCTGGATAGACATCTGCGGTAAGATCGATACCCGCTACAGCGTGCATCCTATCAGTCAGGCAGTTATTGCACTATGCGTTTTCCGTGGTGAAAAACAGCCCCACTATTCATGTATCCCGATGGCAATTTTATCTGTTTAGGTTGTGATAGTAAGGGCACTGCAGATGACTTCTTAGAGAAGCTATACCCAGGCGTAACCACTACTGAAAGGGCAGATCTTCGACAAATTGCCGCTGAAAAGTTGGCGATAATAATCGCCATCGATCAAGTATTTTGCGACAAATACTGCGATTAACTCCCACTATTTTAATTTAAATGGTACGGGTAAGTGCAGTCTAAGATCGAGCACACATGCTATAATAGCGCTAATGATTCTGCTTGACCGAGTGACCAAAACCTACAATCGTGAACTGGGACCATCGTTGGATCGGATCACGTTGCACGTCGAACCAAAAGAGTTTGTGATAGTGGTGGGGCAGAGTGGTGCTGGCAAGACTACGCTCCTCAAACTCTTGACCCGCGAAGAACGCCCCACAAGTGGCAAAATCATCATTGGTGGCATCGACTACGATAAACTGCGCGATAAAGATATCCCACTACTGCGCCGTAAAATTGGTGTTGTGTTTCAGGATTTCAAGCTGCTACCGAATAAAACGGTATTTGAAAACGTTGCTTTTGCCCTCGAGATCGTCGGGGTAGGCAAAAAAGAAATTAATAACACGGTACCGAAGGTACTCGACATCGTGAACCTCAAAGGCAAAGAAAAACGTATGCCGCGTGAGCTGTCCGGTGGTGAGCGGCAGCGCGTCGCGATTGCGCGGGCGATCGTGCGCCAACCTAAAATCCTGATTGCTGATGAGCCAACCGGTAACCTTGACCCAAAGCACGCCTGGGATGTGATTAAAGTACTCGAGAAAATCAATCGCTATGGTACCACCGTACTACTGACGACACACAATGCCGACATCGTGAACAAGCTAAAGCGTCGGGTGGTCACAATTCAAGACGGTAAGGTTGCCAGCGACCGGGCAAACGCGGACTACGAGGTTTTATAGATGAGTATGCGCCGTAAATACACGACTTTTTTGCGTATCCTGCACGCCGGGACAGTTAACTTTATTCGAAATGCCACTTTGGCGCTCGCTGCCATGGCGGTTATGATCGTCACTCTAACTATCGTGCTGTTTTCATTAATTGCCAATGCAACTTTTGGCAATACCATCCAACAAATTACCAACAAAATAAACATTTCGGTATACCTGGAAGACACTACAACACCGGCTCAAACGACTGCGTTGCAGAACAAACTCAAGCAGTTGCCAAACGTAAAATCAGTTGAATATCTCGACAAAGCCGCCGTGCTTAAGCAATACATCAATCAAAACGCTAATAACGTCGCGCTGCAACAAGCGATTAACGAAACTTCAAACCCGCTGCCGGCTACTATTCACGTGTACCTAAATGATTTGAACCAGATCAAGGACGTTGAGGGCTTTTTGCTCCAAACGGACAACAAAAAACTGCAAACCTCTGATTCGCCGTCATATTCAGGCAACCTCAAAGAAGCTATCGATAACATCACCCATGCAACAAACATACTCCGTGAAATTGGCATAATCACGGTCGTAATATTTGCTATTGTGTCGGCTCTGATCATCTTCAATACCATTCAAATGGCTATTTTTAACCGACGTGACGAGATCCAGATTATGCGTTTGTTGGGTGCGAGCACTTGGTTCATCAGGGGTCCATTCATCGTAGAGAGCGCAATTTACGGGTTCTTATCAGCAATTTTCTCTATTCTCATAATCAATTCCGTGTTTGTCGCAGCCAGCTCAACGCTAAAGGCTAGTTCGCTTGGTTTACTAGACATAAATTATGCTACCACCTATTTTGACAATCACTTCTGGAAGTTTTTGGGTCTACAGATTTGTATTGGTATACTTATAGGTACCGCCTCTTCATTAATTGCGACCCGACGGTACCTCAAATTCAAAACGAAATAATTTAGTAAACACCCAAAATCATCTGATAATTATAGGTAAGATTCGATGATAACCCGTCTCGCAAGGGTATATAAGCAGCTCAACTGATGTTGGCAGAAGGGTACTGTACAAATTTGAAAAGACGTAGTACAATAAGCAATAGCATAAAGCAAATAAAAACTATGCAAAACAAAAAACAACTCAAAACTAGTCATACAAAATTATCCGCGTTGCGCGCCAAGCCAGCGCTGTTCGTGCTGGCCGCGGCCGTATTCCTCGGGTCCGGATTGGTCGTGCCATATGTTCGAGCCGATCAGTACGATGACCAGATTAACTCTTTGAGCGAACAGAACGCTGGTGCTCAATCTACACTTAGCACATTATTGGGCCAAGCCAGCTCGTATCAACAGGCCATCTCTGAACTGCAAACGCAGATTAATGCTGTTCGCTCGGCTATTGCAGCCAATGAGGCCCAACAGGCCGATTTGCAAACTCAAATTACCGCCCAACAGGCCGAAATCGATAAGCAAAAAGCTATACTCAAAAATGACATCAAGACTAATTATGTAAGTGGGCAATTAACTCCTGTTGAGTCGTTGGCTACAAGCCAGTCTCTGAGTGACTATATTGATAAACAAGAAGCTTATTCCGTGATACAGGACTCAATTCAGAAGACCGTTGTCCAAGTTCAAGCACTCCAACGTAGTTTGCAGTCAAAAAAAGCTGAGGTTGATCAGTTGCTGGAAAGTCAAAAGTCACAGAATGACGAGCTCGGTGCGGCCCAATCTAAGCAAAGCGAATTGCTGACCTACAATCAAGGCCAACAAGATGCCTACAGCAGTCAGATTGCGGCCAATAGCAGCAAGATCGGTGAACTTCGTCGCCAACAGATTATCGCTAACGCTCGATTTAGTGCCGGTGCACCAGGTACCGGTCCAACCTGCGGCGGTGGTTACCCCGCTAAATGGTGTCAAATTGGTCAAGACGCGACGTTTGATAGCTGGGGGATGTACAACCGCGAATGTGTTAGTTATACAGCCTTCCGCGTTGCTGAATCAGGACGCCGTATGCCTACTTGGGGCTGGGCTTCTCGTGGCAATGCCAACCAATGGCCAGCGGCCGCTGACGACTCTGGTATTCCGCGCGACAGCTCGCCTCGATCCGGTGACGTTGCTATCAGTATGCGCGGCACCTTCGGGCACGCCATGTACGTCGAAAGCGTTAACAGCAACGGCACCATTAATATTAGTCAGTACAACGTAAACCTCGATGGTCGCTTTTCTACCAACACCATCAACCCAGCTGGCTTGATCTTCATCCACTTTTAGCCAAAATTTCAAAATAATGGTTAAATGAGGGTAATGACAAATCATGCTAATTACCTCGGTAGTTTTTTACCGGTTGCCAATTATTGTGCGGAATACGGTGTTGCCTTAGAGGGTTCGATAGCAAACGCTGCTCGCACTGGGCATGTTAATGGTGAATGCGCGACATACACCTCATCGCATGCTGCTTTCGCTGCGGCCGCCAAAATTTTAATTGGCGGCGATCCAAGCGCTAGGGTAACTAGTGAGCCGATAGACCCAGCCATAGCTGGTGATAGTGCTACGCATCAGCTCATTACTCTATTGAATTCAACGCACAAAAGTGTGAGTACTGGCAGCTGGGACACCTCATTCACGTGCCGGGGTGCACAGCCAATAGATGCCTGCGCCAGTGCTGATGTTCTATTTGCTGACACATTGGCGCAGATCGAGCCAACCTATCTTTTTAAACTTAAGGACGAAATTGCCGATTCACGCCGGGGCTTTCAACTATTTATAGGAGAGGGCGACCGGCCAATATTTTTGCGTAAGTCTATAGGTGAAAATTCAGCACTATCGTTACAGCCTATTACAGTCAACGGACATCTGTACCCAGCGGGTTCGATTGCCAGGATTGATGCGGCCGACAACCTTGTTCAGGGCGAGTATTCAAAATACCAAGTGCCAGGACTAGGTTCCACCGAGATCACGATTGTGCCAGTTCAAACAATTGGCAAAATTGGCATGGTGCGGTTATCGATGTTTGCGGCACCACCCTCAGAGCGAGGTTATTCTATAACGAACGAAATACTCAGACAACCTATAGCTACAAATAAGGTACTCCACACTGAAACAGTAGCTATGATGCGAAGTAGACTGCAATGGCTACAAACTGCGCTCCACACTTTGAATTTGCGTCAGACTGAGTACAGCCTGTAGAAGAACCGGGATTGCGCCACTGTAAGCGGATAGCCTGGTATACTGAGTGCTGATGGATTCTAAAACAAATAAATCAGCGGGTATTCGACTAACGGTCAAACCCAAACGCGTATCTGCTGCGCTAGTGAAGACAGGAATAGGTGCAATTGTACTACTTACCGTATTCACGCTGGGCGTGAATACGGGTAACGGCCGGATTGCTGTGGGGCAAAAGTCTGATACCACAGGGCTACCAGCCCAACTCAATTATTCTAGTGTCAACGATGTATACGATGCACTCAAGAAGAATTATAATGGCAAACTAAACGAGTCCCAGATACTCGACGGATTGAAGCACGGCATTGCTGAGGCCACCAATGACCCCTACACTGAGTTTTTCACTGCCAAAGAGGCCAACACGTTCAAAAACGATTTGAATAATTCGTTTAGTGGCATTGGCGCTGAGCTTGGACTAGATACCGATAAAAACATTACGATCATATCACCAATTGCGGGCTTCCCGGCCGAAAAGGCTGGACTCAAAGCCAAGGATATTATTGTCAGCATTGATGGTAAATCAACTCAAGGCATGACAGTGGACAAGGCCGTAACATTGGTCCGTGGCAAAGAGGGGACAACTGTAAAGCTAGAGGTTGTTCGCGACAAAACTAGTCCGCTCACCATCAGTATCGTTCGTGATACAATCCAAATTCCAAGTGTGACAACAAAAACTCTGGACGGCAACATTGGCTATATTCAAATTAGCACCTTTGCTGATGATACAAGTAAGCTAGCCCGCGAGGCCGCTGACAAATTCAAAGCTGATGGCGTAAAAGGGATAGTACTCGACTTACGTAACGACCCAGGTGGCTATTTGGATTCGGCTATCGATGTATCGAGCCTGTGGGTACCTAAAGGCAAGCTAATCGTTGATGAGCGTGGCACGGGCGGTAATGATAAGCAGTACGCTAAGGGTGGCAACGTACTCAGTGATATCCCAACCGTCGTCCTAGTGAACGCTGGCTCTGCCAGCTCCAGCGAGATTACCGCTGGTGCCCTCCACGACAACAAAGAAGCTACCATCATTGGTGAGAAGAGTTACGGTAAAGGCGTCGTTCAGCAGCTAATTAGCTTCCCAGACGGCTCCGAACTTAAAGTCACTGTAGCCAGCTGGTATCGTCCCAATGGTCAAAACATCGACCACAAGGGCATTACCCCCGACCAAATTGTGAAGATAAGTGATGAAGATTCTAAAGCCGGCACCGATACTCAACTCAATGCTGCCCAGAGCTTCCTGAGCAAATAGATGGTTTCTGCGGCTGCACCCACCACAAAAGTAAGTAGGGTGCTGTGATTTTTATCGTTCCCAAAGTCCAGCGCATACTGTAGTATGTTCAGAGATACGAGAGGAGTTACAGTGGCAAAATCCACTAAGTATGTGTTTGTAACAGGTGGTGTACTTTCCGGATTAGGAAAGGGTATTACAGCCGCTTCTCTCGGCAACCTCCTCAAAGCCCGCGGCCTCAGCGTTAACATCCAAAAACTCGATCCTTATTTGAATGTTGATGCTGGATTACTGAACCCGGCGGAACACGGTGAGTGCTTCGTAACCTGCGATGGTGCCGAGACCGATCTCGACCTCGGTCACTATGAGCGGTTTCTTGACCAAGAGCTGACACAAAGTAGCTCAGTCATGGCCGGGCGCGTCATCCGAAACGTTATTGATGATGAGCGGGCTGGTAAATACGTTGGTAAGACGGTGCAATACATACCGCACGTTACGCAGGCATTTCACAAATACATCTCGACAGCTGCTGAAGGCTTCGATGTCCACATTGTAGAGGTTGGTGGCACAGTGGGTGATTACGAGAGCTTAGCCATCATCGAATCTATTCGTGAATTTGGGTACAAAGTTGGCCGCGACAACTCATTATTTGTGCACGTCGTGTACCTGCCATACCTTGGTGCGAGCCAAGAAATCAAAACTAAACCAGCCCAGAACGCTGTGCGTGATCTGCGCGGCTTTGGTATTTCACCTGATGTACTGGTTGGTCGTAGTGAAGCACCGGCACCGGATAGCGTCATCCAAAAACTCAGTATGTTCTCGGGTGTTGCTACAGAAGCAATCGCTTTATTACCGAATGCCGCAAGCATCTACGAAGTACCACTGACGCTCGAAGATAGCGGCTTGGCTGACGTCATTTGTAAACGTCTAGGGTTAGAAGCTGATAAATCAGATTTGACCGAATGGCGACAGATGGTCGAGGGTGCAACCAAACAGCATGCCAAAACAGTTAAAGTCGGCGTAGTCGCCAAATACATGGACAACACCGATACGTACATGTCTGTGTTTGAGGCAATCAAAGCCGCAGCTTGGGCAAACGATGTCGACGTCGACATCCAATGGATCGATGCCGAGAAGTTAGAATCCAAGCAAGATATACCAAAAATACTGAGTGCCGTTGATGGTGTCGTCGTACCGGGTGGATTTGGTAAGCGTGCGCTGGAGGGCAAAATCAGTGCCGCGCAATATTGCTTAGACCAAAAATTTCCATACCTCGGCATCTGCCTGGGTCTCCAAATGGCGGTAGTCGCCGCCGCTCGTAACGGCGGATTAGCCGATGCGACGTCAGAAGAGCTCGATCCTGATGGCCAAAACCTCGTAATCAGCACCATGGCCGGTCAAAAAGGCAAAGAGAACACCGGTGGTACTATGCGCCTCGGCAACCAGAACTGCCACCTAGCTGAGGGCAGCCAAGCAGCAGCAGCCTACGGCACCACTAACATCGTCGAGCGTCACCGTCACCGGTATGAGTGTAATAATAACTATCGTGACCAGTTTGAGCGATGGGGCATCAGCGCTAGCGGCATCAACCCCGATAATGACCTCGTAGAGGTCATCGAAGGCATCAACCATCCATTCTTTATGGCCAGCCAATTCCATCCAGAGTTCAAAAGCCGACCCAACCATGCCCACCCAATGTTTGATGGATTTATCAAAGCCTTACTCTAAGACCTCTGCGGTTGCCAAAGTATAGGGAACTGCGGTACCATAAGCAGCATGAGTGAACCAACAAATAACCAAACCCCAGCTACCAGTTATACCGCTCCCGACCATGCCAAGCGCTTACTATTAGTTGAAGACGACAATGCCCTCGCGAACGTTTATGTAACCCGACTCCAGTCCGAAGGCTTCGACGTTCGTCGCGTTGCGAACGGTGAAGAAGCGTTGGCCGCCGCCCTTAGCTACAAACCAGACCTGATTATTCTCGACGTGATGATGCCGAAGGTGAGTGGCTTCGACGTACTCGACATTCTGCGTAACACCCCAGAGACAGCCAACCTCAAGATAGTGATGCTGACGGCTCTTAGCCAGGAAAGTGACAAAGAGCGTGCCAAATCGCTCGGCGTGGACGATTACCTTGTTAAATCACAGGTAGTCATTGCTGACGTCATCGACCGCGTTAAGCACCACCTCGGCGTTTAATAAAGACAGCTACTTATAAACAATTATATGCCACGATAGACTTCATGTCTGTTATCCATGCTACTCAAGCAACTGTTTTACCCTTTTTAGATATATCATCACCCAGGTCTGATGTGCATAAATTCTCATCATCCAAAAAGCAAATAATCGCGGCTACTCAAGTAGCAGACCTTTCATTCAGGAACGCATATTCATTCATGAATGCACTAGATAGTTCTGGTAGCTCAACGAAAAGTTTAGTTGCCCAGGTTGTTCCGATAACATTGCCACTGACTATTCTGGGCGATATCGCTGAGCAAGACTCTTTCGTAGTCGAGCTAGACTTACACCGATTTGTTGCTAGTCAACGTATGCCAGCAGTCGACAGGTACGCTAACACGCTTAATAGATAGCTTGGGACGGGCTGGGTCAGCACCCTCGAAGTAACCGGGCTAACCCGTGCGCTTGTAGATACAATCAGTTCCATTAGTCATAACCCTGAAGTCATGGATGCCGTCCAATATAGAGGGCTGTTACCTGACTTACGGGTGGCCTTAAGCGAAACCAGATCGATAGTTCGTACTACTCCTCACACGTAACATTGACAAAACAGCAACAATTTGCTATAATTCAGTTATAAATCTAAAAATAAACATGTCAGAATTTCCCGATCAACACACACAACCACCATCACCAGAGCGTCAGGTATTAGTTCTTGGCACAGAGCTGCTGCCATTAGTTGACCGGTTAGGCCATGACGACTTTTCGGCAGATATAACGGTGTATGATCGCTATGATATGTTTGCATATGGATCAGAGCGCTCCGTTGCTGAACGAGAGCTCATTACTAACTATTTCGATTACCTTAGTACCGTCTCTGCTGCGGCTAGTGACGACCATACGCCAAAAGGTCAAACTATTCAGGAGCTGACTAAACGGTTTGCCAACGAAACGGTCTACTTGTCGGTTGCGGACAGGGAACAAGCTGTGAAGGGTCTTGCTGATCGTCAGGTCGAATATCTGGATGCTCGGCCGGGCAGTCGGGTCGCTTATTTTGTTCGCCAACATTCGGCTGACAAGAGCCAAGGTCTACTAACAGGCGAGACTCTGTCGTATCTGCACCAAAACCGCCCAGATTTAGCAGATCGGATTCAAGTTTTAGGCGTTAACCCCGATGCAGATAGAGGCATAATTCAGGCCCTTGATGCTGCCAACACAAAAGTTGTGCTTTTGGATGACTGGTCAGTGTCAGGTGGTCAGCTCAAAGAGAGTCTCGCTGCAATGCGCGGACTCGTATCAAGATATGATCGATTGGATTTGCTTGATACAACGGAGGTGAATTTACTCATTGCACGTGCTGATCAGGTCCAAGACGGCTTTTCTCAGGTAACAGTCTACGAGGAAGACAACGCTATTGATAGGCCGGCCCCAGTTGTTGGATACTTTTCAACGCCAGCTTTAACAAGCCCCTATGAGGGGCCAACACCAACGGGTGCCCATTCTACGGTTGACTATGGATTTGATTCGCGAATTTTAGAAATGCAGCGTTACCTTGACGATCGAGACTATAAGGCAGACACACTACTGCCACAGATAGCTAGTATTAAAAAACTGTCTTGAATGTAATTAAAAGAGTGTGAAATTATAATAGCACTCCGTGAGTTAGGCCTAGCCTCGCACATTAGGTTGGCGTCATGACGTTAAATAAGCTAGGGCAGTGCATGAAAATTGACAAATAAGCAATTATTTGCTACAGTAAAATTGTTAAATCAAAACAAACATGTCAGAAACTACGTCAACATCTCAGCCATTGCCTCCTAGTACACCGGGATTCATTGACTCGGTCCCTGATTTTGCGATCCTTCAAGTGCCAGAAACAACACTTTCCGGGCCTTCAGTAATGATTACGGACATACCGAATTTTGAACCGTCGGTACCACCGCTGAGGCTGAACCGTCAGATCATAGACCGGATACCGAGCCAAACCGAGCTTGAGCAAGGGGACGCATACGTGGGCGGAGAAGGTGAATTTAAAGATGCTGCAGCGCTGTTGCAGCTTATTGGTGCCTACGATAAAGATAGAAAGTTAGCTGACTCCGATGTCAGAGCCGAAGTTATTAAACGTGCAACTGTCGAGGATGCGAAATCCTTAGTGGTTGAAATCAACAAGGCACTGTACCCGCTTCCAGCAGGTGAATCAAACCTTTCTACGAAAGAGACAACGTTAGGAATCGGTACTGGCGATGAGAGAAAAGTTGGCACCATCGGCGTTCATCCTGAAGACGTTGACGAGGTATTAGGTACGGTACTGGATACGGTCAAGAAATTTGCAGCTGATGGCAAGATGATCGAAGCCGGCTTAGTGGCCGCCGAAGGCTTCGTCGCCATGCAGATGATGAAGGATGGCAACAAACGCACCGCTAGAGCACTCTACGAGCTAATAGCCTATGGCTATGACGGCTCCCAGTACGATCAAGAAGCGATGCGTAAGCGTTTAGGTTTTACCCAGGAGGCCCGCCGTAGCTTCTCGTTTGTCTCGATTAGTTCGCGTGAGCGGGTGGCGTTTCAGCAGGAACGATTGCCGGCAGAGCAGCGTCGGACGCTTGACTGGGCTAGCGCGTATTGGCCCAATCACAACGATCGGCCGGCTCTGACTAGAAAGCTCATTGGTATCAAGGATGAGGCATTGCGCCAAATGGCAATCAATGTGCTTCAGACAATCGATGCCGGACCGGCATACATCATGCGACATGCCGATCCGCAGCAGCTGTCGGCTCTGCGTAATGAGCATGGATCACATGATGAAGCCAAGTGGCCAGGTCTTGTGGACGCGGTACTGAGTGGCATCGATGATGCGGGCGCACGGGCACTGATCGAAGAGAATCGTGTCCAGCGCAAGGAGTTCTTAAAGCGTTTGATAAAATCATCATCTGACGAAGACAAATTACCGATACTCTACGACTATGCAACAGGTGATGTACGAGATGGGCTACATGCTACCGTCATACCCAAACCTATGCCGTATCGGGCACCAGGTAGCTACAAACCAGGACCTTTTATCGCTGTGAAGCAATCGAGTAGCCAAGCGGGGCTTGCAATCGCCCGGCACCGGCTCGGTAGTCCCAAGGCGACTACTAACTAGTGAGTTCATTAAAAAGAAAAAGAGCCGCAAATACGGCTCTTTTTAGTATGTATAATCTCGTAGAGACTAGACTACAGTGACTTCGACACGGCTGACGCTCTTGCCTGAGAAGAGGCGAACCCGACGGGTTGTGTATTGAACGATGCCGTCCATTGTTGCATGAATCGTGTAATTACGGCTAACCATGGTGCCTTTGCCGCCACGCTTGTTAGAACCGGTCTGACGAACGATAACTTGACCGTTCTTAACTGATTGGCCGCCAAATAGTTTTACCCCGAGGCGCTGGCCGGGACTATCGCGGGTATTTTTCGATGTGCCGCCTGCTTTAACGTGTGACATATAGTTTAATTCCTCTTTATTACGAGCAGTTCGCGGGCAACCACTTGGTCTTCCCGGTAGTAGAGAAGCGCGTTGCTTTCTACATGCTCAAATCGAACTTGATTATAGCCCAATTCCTCGAGAGAGTCAACCAAAGGCAGGTGCTTAAATTCGTTTTTGCGGATTTGCCAGGCTGGGACAGCTACGCAGAGGCGGGTGCCGGGCTGTAATTGGCCGTGAATGTTACGCAGAAACTTTTTGATGATGACGTTGCAATCACTAGCTGTGGTGGCGACCATGGCTGGTGACGGCGTGCTAGCAAACGGTTTACCAAGGAAGGTTTCGCAGGCCACGATATCGATTGGTGACTGCCATTGGTGGCGGGTAGCATCGCCGATTTCGAGTACGGCCGGGCTAGGGTGTTCGTAACGCTCGCCAAACCATTCGAGGTTGTGAGCGGTGTAGTCAATCATGCGCGGTTCGAGATCGGTACCGTAGACGCCAAAGCCCATGAGTTCGGCTTCCTGCAGAACGACACCCGTACCACAAAATGGATCAAGGACAGTTTTGCCGGCTGGATCGAGTTGGCCGGCGGCCAGGTTGATTAGGATCTGGGCTAATTTAGGGGGCAGCATGCCGACGCGAGCATCGCGCTTTGGGCGGTCACGGTCACGAATGGTGTAGCTGGCGATGTCCTGGATGACCGTGGTGCGGGCGATGAAAGTTTGTTCGTTGTCGCGAACAATCATTAATTCCCAACCAGTTGGGCCAGTAAGGTGGTTATGCTGGACCTGAGCGCTCGACAGGGCCGGTTCCTGGTTTGGCGTTAGGCGGACGCTACGGCCAGCTTTTTTGATAGCTTTTTTGAGGCTCAAGCCGGTGGCTTGGATACGCAGGGCGGATTCGCTGAAGCCGTAAACGCTAATACCAATTTGAATTTTGCCTTCGGGCAACGAAGCAGCTTCTGGCGCGACGTGCTTGACGATATAGCGCTCGATGTCACCCCAGTTAACAGTGTCGAGGCGGCCTAAAATATTGCCAAGTTTAACAGATCCACCGAGGCGTTCGAACGCAATCTTTTCAGTCTCGATCGTCAGAGCGGCTGCTTGTGCGCCGAGGGCAACCACCGTGTCATTGCCATACAAACTCTCGAGTTCTGCCAGGCCCAATGCCGGCTGGCGACCAAGTAATACTAGGCTTTTGAGTTCATCCATTACTAGTAGTATAGCGTAACGGTGGTCATTTAGGGTTGTTTAGCATGATGCAAGTTGCGTCGCATCGGATATAATACACAGATATGGCCCAAAAATCATTTTTTGCACGTCGCTGGAAATTAATCCTCAACATCGTTACCTTGCTGGCGTTGGCCGGTTTAGTGTACGCCACCCGCGACCAGTTAATGGAGACGGTGACAAATTTACGGAAGGTGAATGTTTGGGTGCTACTGCTAATAATCCCGCTGGAAGCGTTGAGCTATCATTCGCAAGCTCGGATGTATCAGCGGATGTTCGGTATCGTCGGTACAAAGATTAGCTATAAGAATTTAATAAAAGCGTCGTTGGAACTAAACTTCGTGAACCACGTGTTTCCAAGCGGCGGGGTGTCGGGTATATCGTATTTTGGATTACGGATGAAGTCGTTTGGGGCGCGGCCGGCACAGTCAACGTCGGTTCAAACTATGAAGTTAGTGCTACTATTTTTGTCGTTCGAGGTCCTACTGCTACCGGCGATGTTCATTTTGTCGATTCATGGTAGCGCCAGTAACCTAACAACGTTCATTGGTACGTCAATTGCTATGGTGGTGTTGGCAGGTACGGCGCTGTTTGCCTACATCATCGGCAGTAAATCACGTATTAATGCCTTTTTTACGGTTGTTACCAAAGCTGTGAACCGAGTCATCCAGATCGTTCGACCACGCCACCCAGAAACCATAAATATCAATAAAGCCAAGGATGCCTTTACGGAATTCCATGAAACATATGTGGAATTACGGTCTAGGTGGCGCGAGCTAATTGCGCCGTTTTGGTGGGCCGTTGTTGGTAATCTCGTCGAGGTACTAGTGATTTACGTAGTGTACATTGCCTTTGGTGATTGGGTGGATATCGGCGCGATCGTGCTAGCCTACGGTATTGCGAACGTTGCCGGATTAGTTAGCGTACTGCCGGGCGGCGTAGGTGTGTACGAGGGATTAATGACTACCGTGCTGGCCACAGCTGGCATATCACCAGGAGTTAGTTTGCCAGTGACGGTTATGTACCGCATCCTGAACACCGCATTGCAGATTCCCCCGGGCTATTACTTCTACAACCGATTTATTCGCAAAGCAAAACTAAAGACCGAGGTATAAAAGACGTGGATCCACGTACCGGGGAAGTAGCATTCGGCGTAAGTGAATTTGTTGCGGTCTTGAACCAGACCATGGAATTTTCGTTCCCGTCGATATTTATTACTGGTGAACTAGCTAACTTCAGGGTAAGCAAGAATCGTTGGGTTTATTTTGATTTGAAGGATGATGAGGCTAGCGTCCGTTGCTTTGGAACCGTATATCAATTGCCTGGACCACTTGAGGACGGGATGCTGCTCAACGTCCGCGCAGTACCACGTATGCACCCCCAGTTTGGGTTTAGCCTAAACCTCACGAGCATCATGCCAGCGGGCGCAGGTTCAATCCGTAAGGCCGCAGATTTGCTGCAAGCCAAGCTGAGTGGCGAGGGATTGTTTAATGATGAACGCAAGCGAGAATTACCGTATCCACCAAGCCGTATAGGCTTGGTAACGTCTGGTGAGTCGGCGGCTTACGCCGACTTTACCAAAATTCTGAATGCTCGCTGGCAGGGCGTGCATGTTTTACACGTCGACGTGCAGGTTCAAGGTGAGCCAGCACCAGGGCAAATCGTTGAAGCGATTAGTCAGTTGAACAGTTTGGCTGCACCGCCGGAGGTGATTGTGTTGATCCGAGGTGGCGGTAGCGCCGAAGATCTCGCGGCATTTAGCCACGAACAGGTGACTCGCGCCGTTGCCGGCTCACGGGTACCGACGCTCGTGGCCATTGGCCACGAAATTGATATAAGCTTAGCTGAGCTAGCGGCCGACCAGCGGGCCAGTACGCCAAGTAATGCCGCTGAGCTGTTAGTTCCAGACAAGCAGACCGTGCTACGCGGTTTGGCAGACGAGCGAGCTGATTTAGAGTTACTGATGCAAGCGAGTCTGCGCTACAATCTGCGCCAACAGCGGGAACTGCGCCAAAGTTTGGCGCAGGCAATGAGCACTATCTTCCACGATGCCCAGCAAACTTTGACTAGTCAACAACAACTACTCCACGCCTTAAGTCCGCAGGCAGTACTGCGGCGCGGGTATGCGATTGTCCGGAGCGATGGGGCAACAGTTCGGAGCAGCAAACAACTTACCAAAGGTGCTAGCATAGACATAACATTTAGTGATGGAAAAGTAATAGCTCAAGTAGGAGAAACAATATGACAAAAGAAGTTGACTACGGAGCGTTGAGCGATGAGCTCGAAACAATCGTGCTTGATTTGCAGCAAGATACTATCGATGTCGATATTGCGGTTCAGAAATATGAACGAGGCTTAGAGCTCATTTCAAAACTTGAGAAGTATCTAAAAACCGCTGAGAACAAAATCGAGAAGTTGAACAGCGTCAGGGGTTAGGTATGCTAAGTGTAGTTGGCCCCATACTACTACTGTTCATAGCCTGTTTTGGGTTTGTGCTGGCATTTGGTCCACCATATCTACCGACGTTGACGAAGCAAATGAAGATTGCCTTGGAGCTAGCAGATTTACATCCGGGCCAGACGTTATTAGAGCTCGGTTGTGGTGATGGTAAGGTGCTCGTGGCGGCGGCACAGCGCGGAGTCTATGCAGTCGGATTTGAACTTAACCCATTGCTGGTGATGTTCTGTAAAATACGCTGCTGGCGCTACCGTACATTAGTTTCGGTGCACTTGGCCAATTTTTGGACTCGGCCGTGGCCCACCGCCGATGTTATATTCATTTTTGGACTACCCAGAATTATGAATCGGTTGGATACAAAAATTGTGCAATATGCTCGTAAGCCAGTCAAGCTTGTGAGCTTTGCGTTTGCAGTACCGTCTAAGAAACCGGTGTGTACTAAAGGTGGAGTTTTTATGTATGAGTACGGTAGGGTAAACAAAACTTGAATTAAAAGCCGTCAGTAGAGTACTATTACGGTAATGATTAGGTTACAGCCAAACGAACGCGGTGCATTGAATGTGTTAGTACTGCCGCTTGTGGGGGTAAGTTTGCTGTTTGTAGTTGCGCTTGTGTTTGGCGTGTATGCGTTTACTAACATGCAAGACTATAAAAACAACAGTGATGATAAATCAGCAGTGGCTGTCGAGGCCGCGGTTCAAAAAGACGGCGCAAAGAAAGCAGCGGAGTTCGCAGAGCAAGCAAAAAACCCGCTCAAGACGTATAACGGTCCGGCTGCCTATGGAAGCTTGCTGGTACAGTACCCTAAAACATGGAGTGCCTATGTTGTCGAGCAGTCTAACGAGGGTAGTAACATCGACGGGTACTTTAACCCTAACTACGTTCCATCTGTCACATCACAGACTAGTAGTTTCGCACTTAGGACGAAGGTGATTGGTCAATCATACGCTACCGTGCTCCAGACATTCCAGGGACTCATCAAGAATCAAAAACTAACTGCGGCACCATACGCCTTTCCTAAAGTTCCCAATACTATCGGTACTCGATTGAGTGGCCAGATATTATCCGGCAAGCAGGGCACAATGATAGTTGTGCCACTACGCGACAACACATTAGAAATCTGGACCGAAGGTACTTCTGCAACGGCTGACTTCGAAAACTCAATCCTACCGAACGTTAGCTTTTCACCGTAGAGCATATCCCGAGCTGTTGCTGATTCTACCTACCCGCATGCAGAGCCTGGCGGTGTATACTTGGAGCATATAAAGCGAGGGTTTTGGCAAATGGTAAGAACTGATCAGTCAGTATCTGCACTGAGCGTTCAGCTACTGCTTGCAGTCGCTGAACAGATCAAGCTGCCACTGCTGCAGATTGCCCGGACTGCCGAGCTTAGTCAAGTCCGTGACACTACCGCGGACCTGGATTCTATTCAAACAACAGCCGACATGGCGATTAAATTACTCGACAGTTATTTGTTTGGAGCTCGTCTTGCCCTTGAATCGGACTACAGGCTCAACATCGAGCCAGTTTCTGTGGCGGCGGTGCTTTACGATACGGGTCAACAGCTTACCGCTATGGCCAAGCTATACGGGGTAGAGTTGCAGCTGGATATTGCCGGAAGATTTGCGCCAGTACTGGCTAATCGCCAAGGTCTACAATCAGCCATGACGAGTTTGGGATATGCGCTTATAGAAGCACTGCCTAGTCTAAATGCTCAGACGTTAACGCTGCACCTAGCGGTGCACAATAGTCGATACGGCGTTGTTGCTGGTGTGTATAGCGATGCCGAACAGTTATCTGTCGAAGCCCTCCGCCAAGGCCGAAAATTACAAGGCCATATCCGGCAACCTCTTGCCAGCATATCGCCAAGCAGCGGAGCTGGTATTTTCGTGGCCGACGCGATTTTGCAGGCCATGAGCACCGAGTTACGGCCAACTCGTCATCACAATCTGCATGGTCTGGGTGCTGTCCTGCGGCCAACGCCTCAACTACAGCTGGTATGAATATTTTGATCATTGAACCGGATACAGTTCTGGCCAAGCTGTACACCAAGGCCCTACAGCGAGCTGGTGATGAGGTTGTGTGCTGCGTGAACGCCCAAAGTGCAGTGTTTTCAGCCGACGAGCGTCAGCCGGATGCTGTTGTGCTGGAACTCCAGTTGGTAAAACATAGCGGGATTGAATTTTTGTATGAATTCCGCAGTTATCCCGAATGGCAGGCCATACCAGTGATCGTTTTGAGCAATGTGCCGCCAGTTGAGTTCATCGACAATTGGAAGCTATTGCAGCGCCAACTGGGTGTAGTAGATTATTTATACAAGCCGCACACAACACTGGCAAAACTACTCAAAACTGTAGACAATGTGCGTACTACCGCAGTACAGCTCAGCCCATGAACCAGCGTAATACAACCGCAATTATACTCCGGCGGACCGATTATGGTGAGGCTGATCGCATTATTAGCGTCCTGACGCCAGATCAGGGAAAGCTGCGGTTAATGGCCCGCGGTGTTCGGCGAGTAAAATCAAAGCTCGCTGGTGGCATCGAGCTATTTAGCGTTAGCCACATTACCTATATTCAAGGCCGAGGAGAAATCGGCACGCTCATCAGTACCCGCTTGGATAGCCACTACGGAACTATTATCAAAGATCTGGAACGAGTCCAACTCGGTTACGAGCTTATAAAGCGGCTTGATAAAGTAACCGAAGACCAAGCTGATGCAGAGTATTTCAGCTTACTGCAGCAGGGGTTTGAAGCCCTTGATGAAGCGAGTGTATCGGTTGACCTCATACGGCAATGGTTTTTAGCGCAGTTGCTACAGCTGGATGGTCACGAACCAAATCTTCAGAGCGACACGGGGGGCAAGAGATTGGAGGCGACTCAGACTTATAACTTTGATATCGAAGCCATGACCTTTGCACCGCACCCGAGCGGCCGCTTCGCGGCGGCTGATATAAAGTTCCTGCGCTTACTGTTTAGCAAAACTCAACCGACAGTATTATCTAAGATCGCTGGCCTGACGGAACTTAGTGCACGGGCAAATCCACTTGTCACGGCCATGAGTCAGCAGTATATTCAGAACATGTAATTTAGGAGCTTACCTTGTATGGCGATCCAACCGTATAACGTCGACAGTGCAATCGCCTGCGAGAATTCTACCCGCCGGCGAGACGGTGCATATGTGTGTAATCTTCATCATATGATGGGTGCTGGTATCAAACGGACTACTTTCAAAATGGGCCAGATCAATCCATTGACGGAAGGTCTTGCGAATATTGTAAATGAGTTACGCGATCGGCTACCGCATGAATATGGATTTTTAGCAGAGCGCAATGTGTATATCGACAGCTTTATTGGATTAAGCATCATTCGAGTTTGTACGCGTGATGGCCACGGCGCACGACTTAGGCCTGGGCTACCCGATGCTCCACGCACTGAGCGCGTTGGATCGTTTGCATTCGCCGCCGACCCAATCGATATTGTTGCTATCAAACTACACCAAGTCACCGAACAAAGAAGCCTTTCGAGTAGTGGTATTGGCTCCGCAAAACGCTCGGAACTGGCCGGCGCCACCGACATAAACCCACTTATTCATTTACCCCTAGCACCTGACGAAAAATATATGGCGCAAAGAGTATCAGCAGCAGTTGCAGCATTCCCAGCGGCCGGCAAAGCTCGCGACCCGTTCGTAGCGTTGCATCAGCTTACAATGCCCAACGAGGTCGGCGAGCAGGCTATCGCCGAAGCGCCAATTTACACCGAACAGATCATTCCGCGCAGTGCGTTGCCATCGTAGTCGCTGTGAGCAGCTCAGCTCATAGCAACATAAGCAGAGAGGCAATGTACTTTCAGTCCCAAACAGTGTTTAATAAAACTCTATGGCGAGTAAAGAAGTAATGATGAGCATTGGAGTGGGGGCTACTGCCGGCGTCAGCTGGTTTATTAGCATGGAGGCCATCCATGATTTTTCGCCGGCGAATTTGCGTCAGGAGCAAGTATTGGCATGCGCTTCACTGCTATCAGACAAAGCCACGAATGTCATTAAGGCGCCTGAAGCCTGCCGGCTCTTTGATGACCCTTTCTTTAACTATGAGACATACAGCTATGACCTACCTAGCTCATTTGAGTTTTCACAGGCCAATATGCCAGACGGTGACTACAACCTCGAACAAGTGAATGAATATGCCCGAGAATCGATATTCGTCAGCGTGGCTGGCGTACTGATAACCGCTGCGGCTTATGTAACTATTAATGCCGATGAGAAGTTGCGTGGCAGCTCTAACGGGTCCCATGTATCACGTTTCGCCGGCAATATCCTTATCAAACGGAAGAAACACAAAAGCATACATCCTGACCAACCGGGACATTTTAATGGTCTACCACTCGATAGCACGGATAATGATAAAGAAATTACAAATAGGTATGAGCGACTTAAAGACGACACTGAGACCTGAGCTAACGCTTTAAACCTGGTATAATCAACCGCAAGACCATCCTTCCTAACCCGACAGTTGATATTTACTGTGGGAGTGCCAAGGACAATGGCTCGCAATGCTTAAATTTCGTTGACCAACATCCAATAATTGTAAGAGGAGCTTCAGATGAGCGATACCAAACTCGAAGACATCGTTAGTCTGTGTAAGCGCCGTGGTTTTATATTCCCGGGTAGTGATATTTACGGTGGCCTGAGTGGTACTTGGGACTACGGCCCGCTGGGCGTCCAGTTGAAAAAAAACATCATGAATTTGTGGTGGAAGATGTTCGTCGATGATGCTGAAGATATGCTCTGTGTGGATGCTGCCATCCTGATGAATCAAAAAGTTTGGCACGCTAGTGGGCACGTCGACACGTTTACTGATCCTCTTGTCGAATGCAGTAATTGTCACGCTCGCCATCGCGCCGACAAGTTGGACGATCCGAATAAGTGCCCGTCATGCAATAAGACTGATACATTCGGAGAAGCCCGCCACTTTAACATGATGTTCAAAACAAACGTCGGCCCGGTAGATGACGAAGCTTCCATCAGCTATTTACGACCGGAAACCGCGCAGGGTATATTTACGAATTATAAGAACATCGTCGACAGCTCATACCCCGACGTACCGTTTGGTATTGCTCAGCAGGGTAAAGCATTCCGGAACGAGATTAGCCCGCGTGATTTTATATTCCGCTCCCGCGAATTTGAACAGATGGAAATCGAGTACTTTGTGCACCCAGACCAGTGGGCAACTTCTTTCGAACTGTGGATAGAACGAATACATTCATGGTGCGATGCGCTTGGACTGCCATCTGATTCGGTACACGAATTGGAGGTTGCAGAGACCGACCGGGCTCACTACAGTAAGCGAACTGTGGACTTCGAATTCGACTTCCCAATTGGCCGCGAGGAACTTCTTGGCTTAGCCTATCGCACAGATTTTGATTTACAAAACATTCAGCGTGTCAGCGGCAAAAACATGGAATACCGCCCTAAAGATGGTAGCGCACCATTCGTGCCGCACGTGATTGAACCAAGCTTTGGTGTCGAACGCGCCCTCATGGCGGTGCTCACCAGCGCCTACCACGAAGACGAACAGAACGGCGAGAAACGTATCTACCTGGCACTACCGACGCACCTGGCACCGATCAAAGTTGCCGTGCTTCCACTGGCTAAAAACAAGCCGGAACTCGTCGCCAAAGCCCGCGAAGTCTACGCCATGCTGAAAGCTGAGATCAGCAATGTCATGTGGGTTGATACGGGAAACATCGGTAAGAACTATCGCAAAATGGACGAAATCGGTGTGCCATATTGCGTCACCGTAGACTTCGACACTCTGGAAGGTGAAACGGTGGATACGGTCACCGTCCGTCACCGCGACACAACCGAACAGAAAAGAGTGGGCATTTCAGATCTCACAAATATTTTTGTAAAATAATTGACAAAGTGCTCATGGTTTAGTATTTTCAAGGTAGGTAAGTTAAACAAACACTTACACCAAGCTTGACGGCACATTCCGATAAACAATTGAGGAAAGGGCTGAAAGCACCACAAACAATCTATCTTGCAAGAAGATAAAAAATACCAACTTGATCAGTTGGTATTTTTTTGTGTCCATTCATGACATCAGCTCAAAGTAGATTGCTAATATGTCCGCAAATAAGACTACGCACCGCAGGGGAGCGGTGCGTAGTCTGTGCCGAGACGATTTATGGGCAATTTTTAAGGACTAGAGTCCAAGGCGGGAGCTACAAGCAGGCCATGCACCCCAACCTGAACGCGCTTGAAGCATTTGACCGCGCAGGATCTGCTCTTCGCGGCTAGCTTGGTTTGGGTAGCCAGCGCCACCAACGCCTTGCCAGCTAGACAAGGTAAACTGTAATCCGCCATAGTAGCCGTTGCCAGTGTTTATAGACCAATTACCACCGGCTTCACAGGCGGCCAACTGGTCCCAAACGCTGCCTGAGGCAACTGTTGGGGCATCACTGCTGACGCTTGTGCGGGCAGAAGTGGCTCCTTGGGCCTCGACTTGGACTTGTTGAGCTACGGCCGAGGCAACGGGCATGTCACGGTGAGCAATAGCTTCCTTCTCATCTGGAACCTTTAGTTCTTGACCTGGGAAAATCAAGTCGGGGTTCTCGATGCCAGTGTTTGCGTCGTATAAACGCTGGACGCTCGAATTGTTGCCCTCAGCCAACATCGTCAGATAGTCCCCAGGATTAACGACAATCATTCTGGCTACAGGTGCAACCTGTACGGCTGCGGCGACGACTTTTGCTGTCGGGGCAGTTGATTTTACGTTTTTGTTGGTAGCGGCAGATGCTACCGGGCCAATTGCAGTGCTCACCAATAGAGCACTAGCAACAGCCACTGCCGTTGCTGCTATTTTCATATAACTAATTCCTCCTTGCAAGCGAGCTGAGCTACCTTAATGACAAAAGTTTTGGCGTAGTCCTTATGCTCGTTGACTATGCGTCTCTCCACCTACTGGAAATTGAAACACAAATTCTAGGCTACGGGATAAGCGGAATAGTGTCAAACCGCAAATCATTGACGCTACATATAGCGGATGGTGTAGATAGTTTCATAACTCCTTGAATCCTTAGAAAAAGTAGTAGCTGAGGAAGTTTGTAAAATTTACAAGTTGGAGTTTTTTTAGCAAAATTTCACTCACGAATGCAGCTAATAAGTTTAGGATGCTTATGATTACACAAGGAACACTTAAGATGTGTGACACTTAAGAGGATTTTACAGCAGTATTATGAACGATGGTTCGTTAAAATGATCCGAGTTGATACGACAAATCTTTTGATAAATTTAGGTAAAGGGTACTATGATGGCCGATGAAAATGATACACCGCAACCAACAGCAGCGTTAACCAAGCAAGACTCCGTGGGGGACGTGCTGGCACCACAGGCACTAGAAGATGCCAATTACGTCGAGACAGACGTGTTCGCCTGGGCCAATAATTTGGTCCAATACAAAGACGAGTTAAAAGTCGATATATTCTTCTTTAACAAGAACTTTGTCGTATACAAGACAACTCGTAGCAAAGAGCTTGAAAAGCAAATGGAGCCGATCTTTGTCGATGAGCTACTCGAATATGTACTGGAAGGTTCTGCTAACGGCCTAATAGTCCGGGGTTTTGAAGATGCCGAAGCCGAGAAGAACGTTCTGCAACGCACCCGGCTGAAAAACGTCGAAAAAGCGGTTGAGGTGATTAACTGGCTCAAGCACCAAGCCCACGAAATAGAGACATTTGACGATGAAGAACATGACATCAAGCGCATGAAGGGCGTCGTCGCCCGGATTAGTCATGACGGCCTCAAGCAGCCGGCATATATCATCAAAGCCATGCAGCAATCGCAAATAATTCGCGGTAAGGCTGGCTGGATGATTCGGGAAGGCAAGCTGGTGCCGTTTGACGCCGATGCAGCCTTACGAATCACGCCCGATAACCAGTTATTAGTACTAGAAGGCGATATGTATGTCTTCAGTCAGCCAAAATTAAAATCGCTCTTTGGCTACGATGCCAAAGAAACCAGTATCGCCGAAGCTAAGGTCCGCGAAATCGAAGAAAACTTCCGCTTGAGCTACGCCGAAGGGCTTACCATGCAGAATATAGTCAAAGGTAATCGAGGTTTGATCAAAAAACTGCAGCAAGTTGAGCCGCTATCTGTCACCCAAACTCAGATCGTCGATCAGGCTGAAGAGCTCGATGTCAATTTAATGACTGACGACAGTGGGGCAATTATCATCATGGATGAAAAAGACATGGTCACGTTCGTTAATTTGCTTAATGATGACTACATGGAATCGCCAATGACTGGTTTACGCTACGAGATCAAAGCTAAACGAATTCTGAAACCACCCAGCGATGATGATTTATTGGCCCGTGGCATCTAGGAGCTAAGTCGTTTATGATTAGAACAACCGTATGAATACTTACTATACCGATGGGAGTGCCAGCCCAAATCCTGGACCAGGTGGCTTCTCAGTTGTCCTGGACGGCCAACCAGTGGTTCTTGGCAGCGAACCGAGCGGTGCCGAGACTACCAATATTCGAATGGAAGGGTTTGCTATCATGGCTGCACTTACCCATGCAGAGGGCGCCATTTGCGAGATTCGCAGCGACAGTGAGTTCTGGATTAACGTTATAACCAAGTGGTCCATAACATGGGAAGCCAACGGCTGGAACAAAAAAGGTGGCATCAAAAACCTCGATATCGTGCGAGAGGTCTGCATGCTACACCGCAAAAGCCAGGCTAAGCTAGTATGGGTGCGGGGCCACAACAATGACCCCGGCAACGAGCTAGCCGATCATTGGGCGAACAAAGCCCGTGAGCAGCACCTCGGCTAGAGCGGGCTGGCTTAGTCGTCGGTCGTCAGTCGTCGTTTTTGCGCGGCGGGAACTTGATGACAGCGATTCGGGCCAGGGACAAGCTAACCACGATAACAGACAAACTGATAGCATATTCAAGTTTGGGATGTTTGAACCACATGGTAACAATTTCATTCAGCATGATGATGAGTATGGTATCGATAATGTAGCGCACATGCACTCGACCATCGTCCAGGTAACCAATGATGGTCATGGTAATTTCGAGTAGGGCGACTATAAATACGACGTCCAATAACATGGCCTGCAGAATTGTTTCAAGTGGCCGATTAACTGAGTTGAACAGGTCAATACCTGATTTGACGATGCCGATGCCTAATGCAGTGATGGTTATAACCAGCAACACACTTAACATTACTCGAACAACACCGGCGAACGACAGCGCTAAGTGATCGAATACTTTTTCGTTATGGACGGTTAATTTCATCAGTATTGATCCATTAGTCTCTTATTGTATGGCAATTGCCTGATATATCGATGAGATATTATCTGGAGAACTACAGTGCTATACTTTAGTGTATGGAAAAACGTTTGTATCGCTCAAAAAATAACCGTATGATCGCCGGTGTTTGTGGTGGCATTGCGGAGCGCACTGGAATCGATGTATCGATTATTCGCATCATTGCAGTTATATTGTTACTGCCAGGATGGCTGCCAGGATTTTTGCCTTACATCATCATGTGGGCTGTTATACCCGAAAATCCGGCCGAGTAGTTTAGCGCTTCCGCAGTATTTTGGATGGCGAGTCAGGTATGCTTTATATATGAAAGATCTACTAGCGATCATGGCTGCTCTTCTGGCCGCAGGTAGTACCATCCCGTATGTGATCGATACCGTGCGCAAGCAGACGAAGCCAAACATCGTGACATGGTCAACATGGTCAATATTGACGTTGGTCGCCGCTGCAGCGGCTTTTGCGGCCGGGGAGCCCCGGACCGCAGCATTAATTGGCGCCAGCACCATATCAACGGCAGCCGTTGTTGTCGCCGGTTTATGGCATGGTGTGGCAAAATTTTCGTGGTTTGACGGGTTATGCCAGGCTGGTGCAGTGCTAGGGCTTGGGCTATGGTTGTTGCTAGACTCACCAACAGTCGGTATCGTAATTCCGGTCTGCATTGATTTCGTGGCCTTATTACCGACAGTACGCCATGCTTGGTTGCGGCCTGGCGAAGAAACATGGCAGGCCTTTGTGATAGCAGTCGTAGCATCGTTACTGACGTTGCTTTCGCTATCTCGCTTCAATGTGAACAGTCTGCTGTATCCGCTGTACCTGTTTGCAGCCAATCTCTTAATTGTTGCGATAGTAATTTGGCGCCGGTTACGGACGGGCGTCAGCTTAGCGCGGGTGGTCAAGCCACCTCAATCTGCTGAAGCGAACGCTACGATGTGAAAATACTACGTCGAACCCAATTCGGAAACCCAATATTACGTGAGACTGCTCGACAATTGACAGCGGCTGAGATTACGTCGGAATCCATACAGGAATTAATTATTGACATGCGCCATACTTTGGCGCAAAAGAAATTGGGTGTTGGACTAGCGGCGCCACAAGTAGGGAAGAGCTTGGCTTTGACCGTAATACATGTGCAACCGACTGAAAGTCGACCAGATGTACTGCCTTTCGAGGCCGTACTCATCAACCCTATAATTACTAAATATAGTGGCCAGCAGAGCGATATGTGGGAAGGCTGCATTAGTGGCGGCAGTAGCGGTACGGCTGATCTTTTTGCCAAAACTCCGCGCAACAATAGCATCGAAGTAACGTACCTCGATGAGCGTGGCAAAAAGCGCCACGAAAAGTTTAAGGGGCTCCAGGCTCAGATCGTCCAGCACGAAGTGGATCATTTGAATGGAATTTTGTTCGTCGACCATGTTACTGATACTCGATCATACACGACGTATGCTGAGTACATGAAGCGTGTCGTTAGTCAATAATGCTATCATGAACAAATGAAACTGCCCGAGATAATTGATTTTATGAAAGACCAACGCTTGATGACGGTGTCGACTATCCACGCCGATGGACGACCGCAAGCGGCGGTCGTCCAGTTCGCCGTCATGCCTGACGGCTCGATACTAATGGAGACCTCTAATCGAGCGCGAAAATATCCAAATTTACTGGCAGACGACCGCGTAGCTTGCATTATCGGGTGGGATCAACGTATTTCGGTTCAATTAGAAGGTACTGCTCAGCAAGTAGCGGAATCAGACGTTGCAGCCTTCAAAACCGTATACCTTGATAAAAATCCTAAGGCTAGAAACTTAATCGATCAACCCGACACCAGGTTATTTAAAATTACGCCGACCTGGTTGCGTTACGGTGACTATGGTTCTGATCCTTGGTTTATTGAGGAATTTTCGCTGTAATCAAAGTTTAAATGGCGCAAACTGGGAATATTAACTAGGAGGCAGCGATGACAGATGCATCAGATCAGGAATACGACTTCACCGGCTTAAAAGCAATGTTCTTTAATGGCACGCTAACTAGGTCACCAGGTAAAAGCCATTCGGACATTCTGATTGAAGTCAGCGCCAACATAATGCGAAAGCATAATGTCGACACGGAAGTGGTTCGGGTGATTGATGCAGGTATTGCGACAGGTCTGTACCCAGATATGACTGACTATGGCTGGGCTAGCGATGCTTGGCCAGCCATTTATGAGCGAATTAAAACCGCTGACATTATAGTTGTCGTCGGGCCGATTTGGCTCGGTGACAATAGTAGTGAGACACGCAAATTGATCGAACGTTTATATTCGGTCGGTCATGAACTGAACGACGATGGACAGTACGTATTTATAAACAAAGTTGGCGGCTGCTTAATTACGGGCAACGAGGACGGTGCGAAACACTGTGCCATGAGTGTCTTGTATAGTTTGCAACATTTAAGTTTTACAATTCCGCCAACGGCCGATGCTGGCTGGCTTGGCGAAATTGGGCCAGGGCCAAGCTACGGTGACGAGCTCCCCGACGGCAGCCGAGCTGGTTTTGATAGTGACTTCACCAACCGCAATACTACATTTATGACGTGGAATCTTATGCATATGGCTAAAATGCTAAAAGACAGTGGTGGAATCCCGGCGTACGGTAACGTTCGAACCGCCTGGGATGACGGGAGCCGTTTCGATTTCGAAAATCCAGAGTACCGCTAGCATCTCAGCGGTGTCACAAAATATTCTCTGCTATAGTTAGTATATGGACAAAACTACGCACGACAGTGCTACGCCCGCAATGGGTCAACAGGTCATGACGGCTACGGCCTTCATTCATCATGACTTTGATGGCGTCACCAAGGTATTTATGCCTAAGCGTGCAGCGACAAAAGAATTTTTGCCGAACATTTATGAATTACCAGGTGGGCATATCGAATTTGGCGAAAACCTTCTGTTTGGACTACAGCGCGAGCTACGCGAGGAGCTAGACATGACAATCAGCATTGGTGACTCATTTGCGGCCTTTACGTATATGAATGATATCAAAGGTTCGCATTCCATTGAGGTGGTGTACTTTGCAACATTCGTTGATGCTATAGCTGGAATCAAGCTTAATCCAGCCGACCATTCCGGCTACGATTGGTTTTCCAAACAAGACGTCCTAAACCGTCGTCGCGAAATTCTCCCGGATGCCGATAACATGTCTACGATGTATGACGAGGGCGAACCTGATCCAGAATATTTAGCAATTTTGCGCGGATTCGATTTATTAGCCGGTTCAAATTTTAATTGGGGGAAAGCATGACTCTTGTTGCGCACTATTTCGTACTAGCATTTGTATTTATTGTAATTGATTCACTGTGGATTGCCGTCGTGGCCAACAGCTTTTATAAACAGCAAATGGGCAGCCTCCTGGCCGCTAAACCACGGCTCGGACTGGGCGCATTGTTCTATGCCATCTACATTGCCGCGCTTATGTTCTTGGTCATTGAGCCGGCACTGAACGACAACCGCGATTGGACTTGGCTGCTCAGTCATGCGGCCGTTCTTGGGTTTACGATGTATGCCACGTACGATTTAACGAATGCAGCGACGCTCAAAAAGTGGCCGCTTAAACTGACGGTCGTCGATATGATTTGGG
The DNA here is from genome assembly GCA_014377695.1 of Candidatus Saccharimonadota bacterium. GTDB lineage: Bacteria > Patescibacteriota > Saccharimonadia > Saccharimonadales > UBA4665 > JACMPA01. The sequence goes on along the minus strand of JACMPA010000020.1, from coordinate 3,590 downwards.
GCACAGTGCTCACTACGAGTATTTGCGCCATTGGTTTCGCCATCTTTGGGTAGTGGTATCATACTCATATGGTAGATTCCAAAGTACTCACTAATCCGACAGATCGTAAGGTCGCAGAACCTAAGGTAGATCGCCTGTCAGATCCCAAGTCGCGGCCCGAAAAAGTCTATGCTTTCATTGATAGTCAAAACTTAAACGTTGGAACTCAAAAGTTCGGCTGGAAGATGAACTGGGTGCGGTTCCGTAAATGGCTTGCTGATGAATATAACGTCGAGAACGCATATATGTTCATTGGCTACATTCCAGAAAATGAGGCATTGTACGAGCAAATGCATGATGCTGGATTCCTCGTTGTTCTCAAGCAAACGTTTGATATGACTCGGCTGCCACCAGAAGAGAAATTCGACGCTAACGGTGTCCCCGAAGAAAAACCACCGGTTAAAGGCAACGTCGACACTGACTTGGTGCTCTGGGCAATGAAGGAGCTTGGTAATTATCAAAAAGCGATTATCGTCTCTGGTGACGGTGATTTCTTTTCATTAGTGGAATATTTGCACTCCAAGAAGCGCCTACTGCACGTCATGACCCCAAGTGGCCACTATTCACAGTTGTACCGAGCCTACGAAGAATACATCGTGCAGCTCGACCATCACAAGCGCACACTGCAGTACCGCGATCATAAATCGCGACCCAAAAATCCAAAGGACAAATAAGTCGCTCTCGGTAGTAACCTAGCGCTAGTCAACCAGTTAGACCCTGTTATAATCAGTAACCTATGAGGCAAGCCCAGGCGTTACAAGTTTTACTATCCGGTGAATCGGCATTTTTGACCGGTGCACCCGGTGCCGGCAAGACGTATGTGTTGAACCAATTCATTAGACGGGCAACCAGGCTCGGTAAAACTGTGGCGGTGACGGCTAGTACCGGTATCGCCGCCACGCACATCGGTGGAACCACAATTCATTCATGGTCAGGACTTGGCATACGTGATTCATTGAGCGATTGGGACAAAGATTGGCTCAAGAGCAACGCGCGGCTCAAAAAACGCTACAACGCTACCGATACATTGGTGATTGACGAAATATCAATGCTGCACGGCGCTCGACTAGATATGGTAAGCGAAGCCTGCAAGATCCTGCGCGAAAACGACGAGCCATTTGGTGGGCTGCAAGTAGTACTTGTTGGCGATCTATTTCAGCTGCCACCAGTAACTCGCGGTTCCGAGATGCTGGATTTTGCGCACACATCGGCCGCCTGGCACGAATTGAGTCCTAAAGTTTGCTACATAACCGAGCAACATCGTCAGGCTGGTGATGAACTGTTAGACCTACTTGAGGCAATGCGGGCCGGGCAGCTCGAAGACAACCACGTCGAATCGCTGCAGGACCGTTTGGGCCGCAAGCCGAACATAGGCGAGCCGGTAACCCGTTTATACGCGCACAACATCGATGTCGAAACCATCAACACTAAACACTTGGCAGCTATAGCCAGTGATACAAAGTCGTTTACGATGCAAACCAAAGGTACCGCTGCCAAAGTAGAACAATTGGTTAAAAGTGTATTGGCCCCAGAGCGTCTGGAACTCAAGATCGGTGCTGAAGTTATGTTCGTGGCCAATAACTTTGCGACTGGCTTTGTAAACGGTAGCCGGGGCAGGGTGACTGGTTTCTATGATGGTCTGCCGATGGTCGAACTGCTATCGAACGGTAAAAGTATAAAGGTCGAGACGCATAGTTGGGCCTTAGTAGAGGACGATCGTAAACGGGCCGAAGTTTCCCAACTGCCACTACGTTTAGCTTGGGCAATCACTATTCACAAAAGCCAAGGAATGAGTCTGGACGCAGCCGAAATTGATCTGAGTAAATCGTTTACCCCAGGCATGGGGTATGTGGCCTTGAGCCGAGTGCGCTCCCTTAAGGGCGTGTACCTGACTGGCGTGAACGCCATGGCCCTGCAACTGCACCCGGATATTTACGAATTTGACCGCAAGTTACAATCTGCATCACATCATTTGGCCGAAACGACCGACGATGCCCCGGAGGAAGTAGTCCCAGACAGACCAGAGCAAAATGAAGAAGGTGAAGCCAGCGAAGATGTGCCAGTATCATATGACGAAGTATTATTTGACACCCTCCGCCACTGGCGATTAGATCGAGCCCGGGTAGAGAAAGTCGCCCCCTTTATGATCGCGCATGACAGCACGCTGCAAGAATTAGCTCGTCGCAAACCGCTGACCCCCCAAAAACTCCTGGCCATGAAAGGCTTTGGCCCTAAAAAAGCCGAGAATTACGGTGATGATATCTTAGACCTGATTGCGATTCACAATGAAGATCAGCTCAAGCATGGAACTACTGAGCCGGGCCTGGAAACGGGCGGTGAAGTTGACATAACGAAAGCTAAACGGTCCGTGGTGAGTGCTACGAACATTCCTACAGCCCAGTCCGGCCACAACGATTCGTCGGCTGGCTGGACGCTAGCCGAAAATGCGGAACTGCTTAAGCACTTCCGCGATGGCACGCCGCTCCCAAAGGTTGCGACTCTGTTCCACGCCACACACCAAGAAATCTGGGCTCACTTAGCGGAAATCATTAGAGACTGATACGATACAGGTCTATGCTGAAAATGACAGTTCTATTGTGTTGGCGAACCGCGGGCAGGTGGCAAAAAGATTTTTAGTCCGGGACAGCAACATATCTTCGCTGCTTATCGTGCTGCCACCATGGCTGACCTTGAATGCCTCTCGAGCTACTTATCTACCCCTATCTTAGCCCTTAGCGGCATCGATAACACTAAGCAGGCTCACGATTGATATCGGTAGGCGCGGATCAACCTGGACTTGAGCCATGCTAGTATCGAGCCCCATTTTTACGATGAATGGATTCTTGCGGTGGACAATTTTACCACCGATAGTTTGCTGACCATCAGTCCCAAAGGTGATATCGTATGTTTCCGGTACAAAGGCAAACACTAGCCCGGCGATGTCACTAAATAAACTCAACCATCGCCGCACTAGGGCTAAAACGCCGCTCGTCTCAACAACGTCACCGATCTGGTTGCCACCAGCGTCCATGATGTACCAGTGGTCACGTACAAATATTGACTTCAAACCTTGGCGCTTAAGTGAAAACAGCGTTTGATTGGTTACGCTATCAAATACGTCGTACGTCGCGCCAATGTCGATGATCTGCCGGGCGCCGATCCTCAAAATTTCGTGCTGCAGTGACTCGTCTGCAAACAAACGTACGTCTTCGCGTAGCTTCCAAGCTTTCATTTTGATGATGCCCAAAGTCTGCGTTTCGTTCGCTGGACTCACCATTCGAATTTCCGCTCCAAATATTTTCAGAAACTTACGACGAAACTCGAGCTGTTTGTACTGTGAATAATCCATAAAATTTCTTGTTATTTACGTTAGTCGTTATTGTACGGTACTCATAGGCACTCCGCTAGAGGTGATAAAATAGTCTGATGAGAAACGCTATCATCGTGCATGGAACCTGCGACAGCCATGAATACTTTTCGCAGGATTTTCCAAGTGCTAGTAATAACCATTGGTTGCCGTGGCTACAGAAGCAACTGATCATAAATGACAT
>JACMPA010000019.1 GCA_014377695.1 Candidatus Saccharimonadota bacterium | reverse complement strand
CCCACCATTCACGACACAGACATATTTTCATCATATTTGATGACAAATTCATATCGCGACAATCCGAACCGCAGAAACCCATATCTTAACGGCATCAGGAGAGTGCCTACTTTGGAGCGGATTTCTGGTATGCAAGATACGCGGTACGAATTAAGCAGCGGTGTGCGTATTCGTCCGGAATTGCCTACTCCCGCTCATGCTCAAGTGGAAACTATAGTTGATATTGGAATGCCGGGTTGCCACGTCCTAACTGCAATTCATAGAATTGCGAGTGCCTCTACATTGCAGCCGTAAGTTACTTTGAAATTATACCGGTTGATAATGCTTCGAACGGTTTGGTTGGGTTTTGGAGCCACCAGACGGCTGTTTTTGAGGCGGTAGTTACGCGCCAGACCTTCAGGTCTTCTTCTAGTTTTGTACTGCTAACTTCCCCGTTGACGGCCACAAAAATGTTTTGCAGATGTTTTACCACGATATTAATGGAGTGCAGCTTAGTGAATTCGTGAAGCGCATCTATCAGTCGTAAAAAGTCCATGTCAAAGGTGAATGCGGTCGTGAAATGGGCGTTTACGGCTAATTTTTGGAGCTGAGCGAAGCTCAGCACTAACGTAGTCTCGGGTCGGTTTATCACAAGTTCCGGAGCATTCATGACGTAGTCGACGGCGTCTTGAGTAATTGTGACTTGCCCGCTGAATTTGCTCAGGAACTTTTCGATTAAAATAGCCGTCTCGCTGTTGCGACCTAAATCGCCGGCCAGTAGTACTCCGTCAGCCCATTGCGACATCGATAACATCTCGAGTAAAGCTTTTTGGCTAAAGCTACCACTAGGTGTACTGGGTGCCAGTTCTCCAGCCGTAAACACTTTACCGACGTATTTACGCATGGAATCCGGTACTAGCATTTTAGCAACGCCAACACCGGCGGCGCCGGCGGATTGGAATGCCGCCGCGGGGGCGGCAAAGCCGAAGGCATTGCCGCCGACAATTAACAGCTTGCCAGCTGTCGTCGTCGTTTCAGGGCGACTCCATTCCATATCTGGAAACAGCGGCGTGGCCGCTGTTTGTCTATGCCAGTACGTATGATCCATTTGCCTGACCCTGAACGGCGCTCAATTCATAAATCACGTTCTTACGCTCCAACACGATACTCCAGCCTCGCTCCTTGGCAATAGTAAACAGACCAGCGCTTGGATTGAAGACAATCGGCTGCTCTACCGCCTCAAATAGCGCCAAGTCACTCTCGCTGTCACCAACGGCTATGCTGCCATCGAGGATTACGTCATGCCGAGCCAGTAGTTTTTCGACCGCCGATTGCTTGCCCAGGGCCGGTGTCTCAATCTTGCCCGTAAAGTGCCCATCTAACTGCTCAAGATGTGCCCCAATGGCATCGTCAAAGCCATAGTATTCGGCAAATTTACTGACGATTTCTTGCTGTGAACCCGATACTGCAAACAGCGCATAACCTTTGTCCTTTAGATCACGAATCAGATCACGGGTGTAGATATACGTCTGGTCTTTATATTCTTCGAATACGCTTTCCACCGCGCCCATGTACTGCAGCACGCTTAGTCCGTCTAAAGCCTCTAAATAGGCGTTCACCAGCACTTGTTCGTAGGCTTTGAAAGAATCTTCGTTCTCACGCTTCTTCCAGGTCATTCGGGCCTGTTTGATGTCGCGACTAGCCGACTCTGACAATTGACCGCGGCGGATCAGTTCATTCACCACCGAGTGGAACAACTGCCACCTAATGACGGTGCCATCGATGTCGAATAGTGCAAACCTCTGCATGTCTATAGCATAGCATTTTTATGAGCTCGCTCAGTGCTCACGTAACAGTGGTTATAATTACTAGGTACTATTATATCACATATTGTAAATAGCGCAATGCTGGCTCGAGTGTTATGGACTTGGCTACTTAGTCTGCTGCCTGGATACTCGCCGGCGTGAGAACGACGGTGCAGTTGTGAGGGTTGTATAACGATGTATGTACTATTAAGCCGTTAGCTGAGCTAGGATTGTGCGCTTGACGGCCCAGGTTTCACGCTCGGCAGAGTGTCCGCTAGTCGTCCAGATGAGGGTGCTATGTGGCAATAAGCCATGAAGCTCGTATGCAGCTCGCGGTGGGCAAACCATGTCGTATCGGCCTTGGACCATATACACTGGCATTGTCAGTTTAGTAGTGTTATTAAACACATAGCGATCAGGTACAAAGCAACCGTGTACCAGATAATGGACTTCGATGCGAGTACTGCTTGGATCGTATGTTTCATAAGACGGCACGGCTTTACGATCGTCCAGACTCATGACAGCCCCTTCTAGTGTTTCATAGGCATACGCTGATTGTTTAGTGGCCTCGGCATCAGGGCCCATGATGCGCTGGAAGTGATACTCGCTGGGGTTATTATGGTGTTCAACGGGCGTGCCGTTGAGGTACTGTTGCCAGGCGTCCGGGAAAAACGGCTTGAAGCCACCGGCATCAATCCAAGCATTCTCGTCTTTGGATCCAGTCCAAACGCCGTCAATAAGCAAGGCCGACACGCGATCTGGATGAGCGATGGCAAACATGAACGCTAGCGCACTGCCCCACGATCCACCGGTCAAAATAGCTGTATCGATACCAAAATGTTCCAGTATTACAATCATGTCAGAGATAATCGAGCCGGTGGTGTTTTGCTTTAGTTCCCCGTATGGTAAGCTGCGGCCACTACCCCGTTGGTCAAAGAAAATCACACGTTGGGTTGCTGGATCAAACTGCTGCTTCTTGCTATCACTGCAGCCACCGCCCGGACCACCGTGTAGAAACAGTATCGGCGTCTTGGCGTCTTTATTACCCCAATCGTGTGTATAAAGCGTATGAATGTCATCGACATCGAGCATCTGTTCCGAATTTGTATAGGTATCAGGAGTCATGGTCTGTGTCTTTCCAATCGCCGCCGTGTAAGCGGTTTTTCGGTGAATCGACGTGCCAGGCATGCGGATTTGTGTTCCAAATTTCCTGTTGCAGCTTTTTGGCTGAATCGGTAAACAGCCTAGTTTTGCCAACTTGGTCGCGCTGGCTCTTCCACTGCGCTGGTAGTGTGTGTCCACTGGAAGCTTGCTCGCAAAGTTCAAAGTCTATATCTAGTGTATCGGCATCTTTTACTATTTTGGCTTCCGGCGACTGACGTGCCTCATACTCCTGCCACATCTGTGCCAGCTCGGCCCTCATCGATGTATCGGTAAGCATGTCCTCTAGGGCCGAATTTTCGTCGCGGGTTACATACTGTCGAGCTAAGTAGTCGACATCGCCGGTCCGGCTCTCGGCAATATCATGTAGCATCGCCATTTTCATGATTTTAGCGGTGTCTAATTCACCGCCCTCACGTGCTGCGATTACTAATGCAATCCACGTTACTCGGAACATGTGCTCGCTGTTGTTAGCTACTGCTGGCATGTGAAACCGTGACCACTGGCGCGGCATGAGCCGGAGTGCACCAAGTTCGTACAGAAATTCTACATCTCTCTTCATGAGTAGTATAGTAGCAGATTTTGACAGGCTTAGATTGTAGCGTGCAGCATCTCTACAAGTTTTGTAACGGTAGTATGATTGCGAATGGTCATTTGTTGATAGATTGGTTTGCTAGCCATCTTGCCAGTGGTGGTGCGACCGAATAGTTTAATGGACATAGCTTGATATAAAACACCGTTGCCGGCCGTAATACTTTCGAGTTCAGGTTTCAGTTCACCGATAGCCTCGACGACAGCCATTTCATGCCAGGGGCGCCGCAGAAAGATGTAATTGTATTTGAAGTCAGGATTCTTGAGCCAATCTTTGGGCGCTGATTTTGCAATCGACTCAAATTCTGGTTGGCTATAGCTAGCTATAAGCACCGGAAAGCTAAAATTGCCAAGGATAGCTGCTTCGATAAGATTCACTAGTTTGGATTGGTCACTTTGGGAAGATTCAAAGATCACATTACCGCTTTGAATATAGGTGCGGACTTTATATAGCCCGGCATTTTCCAAGCAGGCACGTAGGTCAGCCATGGGCAGTTTGTTTTTGCCGCCGACGTTGATACCGCGTAACAAGGCTACGTACTGCATGGTAGATCTTTCAGATTAAGCGTCCAGAATTACTGAAATTGGACAGTGGTCGGAGCCGAGCACATCGGCGTGGATTGCAGCGTCTTGGACTTGTGATTTGAGCGCTTCCGAGACCAAAAAGTAATCAATCCGCCAGCCGACGTTGCGAGCACGAGCATTGGCGAAATGGCTCCACCACGTGTAGTTGCCATTACCGGTTTTGAAGAGTCGGAGCGTATCGATAAAACCGGCAGCCAGCCAAGTATCGAAACCACTGCGCTCCTCGTTGCTAAAGCCCTTTTTGCCGATATTGGGTTTTGGATTGGCCAGGTCGTCCTCGGTATGAGCAACGTTCATGTCGCCACAATAAATGACCGGCTTCTTCTTTTGTAAATCAGCACAATATGTGGTCATAGCTGCGTCCCATTTTTGGCGTAGATCAATCCGTGCTAACCCATCTTTGGCATTGGGTGTGTAACACGTCACTACGAAAAAATCGTCGTATTCGGCCGCGATTACGCGGCCTTCTTTGTTCGCATCACCATAGCCGTCTGCAAGTAACCCGCTAGCCTTGGCGATGTCGTCTGGGATGTCATTCACAACGGCAAGAGGCTCAGTTTTAGTGAATATGGCAGTCCCACTGTAACCTTTTTTGGTTTGTGACGAGTTCCAATATTCTAGGTAGTCTGGTAGCTCAAGTATTGCTTGGCCCTGTTCGGCTTTCGTCTCTTGCAAGCAAAGAATATCTGGCTGGTGTTCGGCCATGAATGACTGAAATGTTTCTTTTTTAACAACCGCGCGGATGCCGTTCACGTTCCATGAATATATACTTAACACTATTAGACTGTTGCCTCAAACTGGGTGGGGTCATAACGCATATCATTAGTATAGCAATTTGCTATACTGGTAAACAATGTATAGACGAGTATTACTGAAGTTATCGGGTGAACAGCTGGCTGGAAAATTTGAAGGTGGTATCGATTCCGAGTTGGCAGCTTGGATCGGACAAGAGATCAAAAAAGTAGTTGTTGCTGGTACTCAAGTTGTCGTGATGGTTGGCGGTGGCAATTACGCCCGTGGTGCCCAACTGGCCGGCCATGGCATCGGCCGAGTGACTGCCGACAATATTGGTATGTTGGCCACAATGATGAATGCCGTTGCCCTTGCCGATATATTCAACGGTCATGATGTTTCGGCTCGTGTGTTAACTAATATCAAAGCCGATCAAATAGCTGATCAGTTTACGCACCGTCGGGCCATCAGTGATCTCAAAAAAGGTCATGTTGTGATAGTGGCCGGTGGCATTGGCCGCCCATATTTGACGACTGATACTGCAGCTTTATCCTTAGCGCTCGAGTTGGAGTGCGAAGTGGTATTAAAGGCTACAAAGGTCAATGGCGTGTATGATAAAGATCCTGCTCAATTCGTCGATGCCAAAAAGGTAGATGCCGTAAGTTTCCAGGATGCTGTCTCGGATGAGGCTATCAAAGTAATGGACAAAGCAGCGCTCGGTTTAGCAATGGAATACACTTTGCCAGTCGTTATTTTCGACGCTATGGTTGCAGGAAACATTCTACGGGCCGTCAGTGACGATGGCATAGGTACAAAAATTAGCTAATTGCCGATCAGACTTCTATTGATTCCCCGGGCTTAAGCACACGATATGTCTTACCAGCTTCTTTTGCCACGCCAGCGAGCATCATGTTGGTCATATCGTTTATAGGTTCGATGCAAATACCATTGTGAGTCGGGAAAACCGTCGCAGCACTGTCTTGTGTAATGAAATTTGCGGCTTCGCTTAGCTTAAGCCACGGTGCTGTCGAAGGTGCGGCTAATACCGTGTGTGCCTTTGGGCATGGTGTGAGTGAATCACCAGGGTAGTAGAGCGTGTTATCTATAAGTACCCCAAAGTTTTCATCCTGCGGCATGCCATCTAATATAACGGAGTGTAATCCACCAAAGAATTCCAACCTTGTAGACCCAACAGAGTATTGAACCCCAATTTCGGGGACTGTAATTCGCATGTTTTCACTCAATTTGTCGGCTGCCTGTTGAGTACAATAGATTACTAAGCTAGGGTTTTGCTTAGCTAATTTATGTATTTTAGATTCATCTAGGTGATCTTCATGTGTATGAGTGATAACAACAGCGGTAACGCCGCTATAGTCTTCGAGTGGGTCGGTAAATGCCCCAGGGTCAACGATAATTCGTTGCTCGTTGACAGTAATATCTAGGCAGGCGTGGATGTATTTGGTTATATTCATATCCAAAGTATACCTGTCACATTTGCAGAAGATTGTAAGAAATTTATCGATATAATACACGACATAACATTATAGAATCGTATTGCGGAGGGTAATTCGCAAGATACTAAAGATACACTATTGGAGGAGGGAGAGGGATTCGAACCCTCGATACCCTTGCGAGTAAACCGCCTTTCCAAGGCGGCGCCATAGGCCACTAGGCGACCCCTCCAAATTACGAAGCACCACTGTTATTACCCCTTCAGCTAGACCAGTAAAGGCACTATATCTGCGATTGCTAGTTGTCTGGGGTGATGTAAAGATGCCAGTTCCGGTTGCTCTTCCTACGTACTTAACGCATGAGCTCCAGAGAGTATAGCAAATGAATCGGCTTAAAATACTACAAAAACACCTTGCTAGGGTTGCAAATAGAGCGTTACACTGTAGTTTAATGGCTGTAATTGAACTAAAAGACGTCAGTAAATTGTACGGCTTCGGCGATGCCACTACCCTGGCACTCGACGAGGTTAGTCTGACGATTGAAGAAGGCGAATTCGTGGCGATCATGGGCCCGAGTGGTTGTGGTAAGTCAACGCTCATGAACATGATCGGCTTATTGGATCGACCAACTCACGGTAACTTTTCACTCGGTGGCCGTAAAGTTTCCCGGCTGAAGCCAAATCGGGCGGCTAAAATTCGTCGAGACACCATAGGCTTTATTTTCCAGTCATTCAATCTGCTGCCGCGCTTAAACGCACTCGAGAACGTTGCCCTGCCTCTCACCTATCGGACGAATATGAGCCAAACCAAGCGCCTCAAGATGGCTAGCAGTATCTTGGAACGAGTTGGCATGCAGGAACGTGAATACTTTATGCCTGGACAGCTCAGCGGCGGACAAGTGCAGAGTGTTGCAATTGCCCGAGCTCTTGTGAATAATCCCAAGCTTATCATTGCCGACGAACCAACCGGTAATCTAGATAGTCAGGGCTCAAGGCTGGTCATGGAGTTACTTAGCGAAATTCACAAAATGGGCAACACGATTTTATTTGTAACACACAACCCAGAACTTACGCGCTACGCCACACGGGTAATATATATGCATGATGGACAGATCATCCAGGACGAAAAAACTGCAATTGGTCAGGTGGCAGCTACGGCCCGCAGCGGTATGTACAATGTGGCAACAATGACCGAAGAAGACGATTTGGCGGGAGTGTCGGTGATGATGAAGACCAAGCCGCACAAGGAAACAAAAATACCGCGTAAACGCAAACCAACCACAAAGAAGCGTAGTCCAACTACTAAACAAAATTCTGCCAAGCGAGCTAAGAAATGAGATTACCACTTCGCGACAACCTAGCAAACGCCCGGAAAATGGTCCGTGCACACCGTACTCGTAGTTATATGACAATGCTCGGCATTGTCATCGGCATTAGCTCAGTTGTCACTGTAGCAAGCATCGGTGAAGGCATTAAGCAGCAAGTTACCGGGCAAATTAATCGATCTGGTGATACATTAATCACCATTCGCCCCGGTGCCGATCAAAAGGTCCGCGGTAACCTCCGTTCACTCATAGTCCCGCAAGCAACCGGTAGCTTATCTGACGCTGATGTAACTACGGTAAAAAAAACGGTTTCTGTTACCCAATCTGCACCGCTGGCCTTGGTTACTGGCACTCTCAAAGCTGATCATGGCAATTACACCGCTGGATCGGTAGTTGGCGCTGGTAACGATCTACCGAAGCTGGTTAATCAGTCCATTGCCTATGGATCATTTTTTGACGAGGAAGATGCGGAGCAAGATGTTGTTGTGCTCGGAGCTCATGCTTCTGAGGCACTCTTCGATAGTCAAGTGCCTTTAGGCCACACGCTGATGTTCCGCGGTAAAGAATTTATGGTCAAAGGTATTTTTAATGAATTCCCGGTGGTGCCGCTCGCATCGGACATTTCTTACAATGATGCAGTCTTCATTCCATATTCAACAGCTCGTCAGCTAACTAACAATAGTGCGCAACCTTATGAACTATTGGCTAAGACAAACTCCACCAAAAACGTCGCGACTACCGTAAATACGTTAAACAAAAGCTTACTTAAAAATCATGATGGTACACAAGATTTTTCAGTGCTTAGAGCCAGTGACAATTTAGCAGCAACTAGTAGCGTGCTGGATCTATTAACGAAGCTGACAATTATCGCTGCCGGTATTTCACTTCTGGTAGGCGGTATCGGAATAATGAATATTACTTTAGTATCAGTTACAGAAAGAATGCGTGAAATTGGTATTCGCAAAGCAGTCGGTGCAACCAATCGTCAAATTCTTAACGAGTTTATTGCCGAATCTGTCGTACTAACACTCTCAGGTGCCTTTATCGGCGTCTTTATATCTTTAGCCATAAATCTAGTCTTACGAATTTTGACCGACCTGGCTCCGGTAGTCCAATGGCAAGTGTTATTGGCGGCGACTATCGTTTCCATGTTAATTGGTATTATCTTTGGTTCTGTACCGGCGCTAAAGGCTGCTCGTAAAGATCCAATTGCTGCCCTACGGGGCGAATAGTTGTAATATCATACATATATAGTATAATATAGATATGATAGAGTTGGATCGTCAACAGCGTCGTATTGCTCAGCAAATAGCCGACAGCGGCAATAATTGGATCGGTCCAGACCAAACGCACGATAAAGTCGTATTGTACGGGTTATTTGGTGCGTTACTAAAGAATATCGACCGTTCTCGCTTGCGACCCATCGGCAACGTGAACAATTCAGAATTGGTATCAGAAACCATCAGGCCCCTAGGCCACACGCTGCTGGACGCTTGCTTGGACGTCGCGCATTCAAAGGGTGCTCAATCAAAGGAACTCGATGACCGAGTTGAGCGCGTAAACCGCAGTCGTCACTTCTCGAATGGTATTACTGCAACGGCATCAAGTAGATTATTCTCAGGTGTTCGGACGGCATTAGAAGCAGAAGTGATTACACTTCAAACAATCCAGTCGCGTCTAGAGGGTGGCCAGCAAATTACTCATAGTGGGCTTCATAACTCATTTTTGATTCCGTTCAAACTGGCAATGCTGCACGTCAACGAATTAGGTCCCAATAGAGCCATGTTCCAGGACGTGCATTTGTCGAATGGCCATGTAGCTGAAGTATTTACAGAAGAAACGGCAACTATGACTCCCCAGGGTGGCCTGCGTTTCCGAGGGGAGCCTCTCGCAGCAATTTTACCAATTGGAGCGGTAGTAGCTGAGCCGCGCATCGGTTGTCCAGCAACATTAGCAGAGCACTTTATCCGCGATTTTCACGTCTTGGCTGCCGACATGGTCGTGCAAAGAGGCATTATCCAAATAACTGAGTAGGTAACTGATTAGAAAAGCAACGCGACTATAGCAGACACACCAGCCAAAGCCATGATGGCCGTAACCATCCAGCCCATGACTGTCACGTAAGGTTTGTTGACCCACCGGCCCATGACCTTTTTATCACTACTAATTTTGACTATCAATGCCAACACAACCGGTGCCGCCAAGGCATTGCCAATGGCCGCATAGATAAGTGCCTTGATTGGATCAAGCCCGACAAAATTAAGGCCAAGCCCGACAAACATCGATATGATAATAATGCCGTAGAAGGCGTGGGCTTGGTTAAGGTTGCGGTACAGCCCTTCTTTCCATTTAAAGCTTTCGGCTAGCGCATACGAGCTGGAACCGGCCAATACGGGGATAGCAAGCATACCGGTGCCTATGATGCCAAGTGAGAATAGTAATGAGGTGGCGTTACCAGCGAGCGGCTTTAATGCTTCAGCTGCCTGTGCCGTCGTTTTGATGTCGGTTATACCGTTTTTGTAAAGCACGCCTCCACAGGCTGCAATTATAAAAAACATAACTAAGTTGCTCAAAAACATACCGGACCATACGTCGACGCGCATGCTCTTCATGTCGGCCTTGCTAGTGGCTGTTCGACGCTCATGGAGCGTTGTTTTGCCGCGCATAATTTGCTCTTCGACTTCTTGGGATGTTTGCCAGAAAAACAAATATGGCGAAATGGTAGTACCGAGGACTGCCGCCACGAGCAACAGTTCTTCTTTATTAAAGCTAATATGCGGTACGGCGGTAGCCCGCAGTACTTGCCCCCAGTCCAGGTGTGCCATGAGCGCCGAAAACACATATGCGAAAAGTACCATGGCGAGCCACTTCAGATATTTAGCGTACTTGATGTAGGGCGTGAATATTTGTAGATATAAGCTAATGAGTCCCAGGGATATAACTACGAGCCCAAAGTTAAAGCGTGGATTGAGAAGTTGGACGGCCTGAGCCATGGCGCCAAGGTCGGCACCGATATTGAATGTATTGGCAGCGAACAAAACGAGTGTACAGGTACGTAAAATACGCTTGGAAAAGTGAATCCGAATGTTCCCCGCCAATCCCCTGCCTGTCACTAAGCCAATACGAGCACACATTTCCTGAACGACGGCCATGAGTGGGAACGTTAGGGGCGCTAGCCATAGGAATTTGAAGCCAAACTGGGCACCAGTTTGGCTGTAGGTGGCGATTCCAGAAGGATCGTCATCGGATGCACCAGTGGTCAAGCCTGGACCAAGCATGTGCCAATAATTCTTGCTGCGGGCCACAACGTTTGTTTTTGGCAACACCGTACTCATCGACTGAGCGACCATAACGGCGTTATCGAGTATCTGAGCGGGCACCTCGACACTCTGTTTGAATAGTTGTTCTGATGTTTTCATTTTGGATCTTTGTAGGCTCAATTGTAGCAGTAACGACAGCACTCTTCAATAAGCGCAAGTATTTCAGAGCTACTTAGACTGCTGCTCAAAGCCGTTGCATAGGAATAGCCATTGACACATGGGTATAAATACACCTATCTGTCAAGCCATGCAGAATTCACGTGATTTACTCAGCGCAATTGCCCGTACCCACCGGCTGGTTCCGAGCCTGGGCCTGGGTGATGTCCTTGGAAACTGAAGCAGCAGTTAACGCATAGCCGACCTTATCGTAGGCTGTTGATTCAGCAAAAACTACGCCAATAACTGAGCCGTCTTTAGCAATCAAAGGGCCACCTGAATTACCCGGTATGATTTTAGCCCGTACTTCGTAAATTTGGCGCTGCACGCTTCCTCTGTTGTAGATGTTGCGACCGGCTGCCGTAAATGTATTGAGTATGGCTGCGGCTTGCGCATCAAATTTGCCCCCACCGGGATACCCTAGCACGGCCGCCCCCGCGCCCTTGGCTGCCTCGGCAGTGTTTAATGGCAACGGCTTACCAGCTAGTTTGGTAGTTCGGAGTACCGCTAAGTCCAAGTTCGGATTAAACGAAATGATGGTAGCAGTTCTAGTGCCATTGCTGTCAACGACATACGGCTTAGTGATGCCAGCGACGACGTGCGCATTCGTGACGACAGTATCTTTGGCGACGACAAAACCTGAACCTTCGACGATGCCCCCACAGCCTTGCCCCTCAATCTTGACGACCGATGCCGCATCGGCCTTGACCGCAGCCTCGAGGTCGCCGAGGTTAGGCAAAGGTACATCACTAGGTGGCACCGGCTCACTACCACTGAATACTTGGGGGAAACCGTTAGGGTCAATTAATTTACCAATGCCAGCTATGACAGTTGGAGTGGCCGGTAAGTGATCATTAAGCGTAGAAATAATCGTTGAGTTATCTAAGTCAGTTTTTAATGT
>JACMPA010000018.1 GCA_014377695.1 Candidatus Saccharimonadota bacterium | reverse complement strand
ATGTACGTGGGTATCGATGTCGGAGGCACCAAGACGCTGGTAACAGCGTTGACTGACCGTGGTGAGATCGTTGAATCAATCAAGTTCCCTACCCCACCAGTCTACAAAAACTTCTTACTCGAGCTGGCACATACTTTGGCCCACATGGAACACCAGGAATTTAAAGCTGGGGGCGCCGGTATGCCGGTGACCAACTTCAACCGCGATACTGGCCGGGCCCTTAACTTCGGTAATTTACCCTGGAAGAACGTGTTGTTCCAACACGATATCGAAAAAATATTTGGCTGCCCATTTGTCGTAACTAACGACGCCAAGTTGGCTAGTTTGAGCGAAGCAATGCTGCTCAAGGACAAATATAGCCGCGTCTTGTACGTCACTATCAGCACCGGCATTGGCTACGCCCTGACTGTCAACGGAAAAATTGATGAGAACATCGGTGACGCTGGTGGCCGGTCCATCATGCTTGAGCACAAAGGCAAGCTTATGCCCTGGGAAAGCTTTGCCTCTGGCAAAGCCATAGTTGAGCGTTACGGCAAATTTGCCGAAGACATTCATGACGATACTACCTGGCAGTCCATTGTCCGCGATCTCACCCAAGGGTTTTTAGAACTGATCGCGATCATGCAGCCCGACGTCATCGTCGTCGGTGGCTCAGTCGGTAACTTCTTTGAGCGGTACCAATCCTTCCTAGAGGCCGCCTTAAAGCAGTACGAGACACCGTTAATGATCATGCCCACCCTGCGTAAGGCCGAGCGCCCTAATGAAGCCGTCGTATACGGTGCCTATGATCTCGCCGAATCGACCTTCCACTCCAAACCAAGCGCTAAACACAACTATGCA
This sequence comes from Candidatus Saccharimonadota bacterium, assembly GCA_014377695.1. GTDB lineage: Bacteria > Patescibacteriota > Saccharimonadia > Saccharimonadales > UBA4665 > JACMPA01. The sequence continues at coordinate 4,313 of JACMPA010000018.1, read as the reverse complement.
TAAACTCCTTAAAGCACTGCAACAAGCGCACCCCAGCATCCAATTCACCTCTGGCTCAAAGTTCTTGTGGTCACCCGAAACTCAAGAGGTTTTCTACGCATCAACCGGGCATAACGAGCGCGATATATGGTCGCTACTCCACGAAACCGGCCATGCTCTACTTGAACACACCTCTTACACAACCGACGTCGAGTTATTGAAGCTTGAGGCAGCAGCCTGGGCCAAAGCCCACGGGCTTGGGGCTTCGCTGGGGATAAAGATCGATGAGAACCACGTTCAAGATTGCCTAGATAGTTACCGTGACTGGCTGCACGCTCGAGCCCTCTGCCCTACCTGCACCACGCGTTGTTTACAGCAAGATAACGGCCAGCAGTACCGCTGCCACAACTGCCATACCACTTGGAAGGTCACGCCGTCGCGCTTTTGCCGCCCCTATCGTTCCGTAAACTCTACAGCTCAATCAGTCGCCATTTTTGCTGCTAGCGCTTAATCCCTACAATTCTACGGAATACTATTATTGTTCATTAATTTTTCTACTGTGCTAGCTACCCAGATTGCATATGTATTTGTTTTTACAACTATTAGATTTGAATCTTCTCATCTGTTTATTGTGGCTTTGTTGTAAATACTGTACATTTAAAACATGACTCTATATAACAATACTGAATAACTACACACGGCGTAGCTGTAGCTGACAGAGCCCGAGAGATGCTCTAAAGTTATGCTATTGTGACGTTAGAAACACTACAGCTGGACCTTGGAAAAGCCCTGCCAACCAAAAATCCCCATCACAACGATAGGGATTTTTAGACACATAAGTCTCTCACGGCTTATGATGAGTAACTGCTTATATTAAACAGTCTTTTTGGTACGGCGCGAAATACGACCGCCACGGGCACCAGCAACGCGAGCGAGCTCACGGTTAGCAAAGAAGCCACCAGTGTGACCCTTCTTGCCACCGTCGGCACCGATTTTAGCGTAGAATTCGGCGCCGTATTTAGCTTTGTTTGTTGCAGCAGCTTTTTTGCCGCCTTCTTTAGTTCCAGCCATGGTATTGACTCCCTTAAAATGATTGTTGCCACCTCCGAATATAGAAAAAGGGCCCACGCACTTGCGTGAACCCTCTTATCCTTCTCGAATTAAGATTATGATATCACGTCATGTTGCTTATGTCAACAAAGTGTGCTATTATTATAATCATGAGCAATACCGACACTGAATTAGCTAATGCCATCCGCACCGCAACAGATGAATATGATCGTGCCCGCTGGCATAATGCTGCCCATATAATGGGTCAGGACGACCTACAAGCGGCACTCGAGCAGCAGGAAATGGGCAATAGCGCCTTTGATGCACTGCCCAGTGAGGCCCGTACTGCGTACGCAACCAGTCTGCTTATAGAATCCCTGCGTGATGATGGTAAGTCGGAGTCGGAGGATATAACACAAAGCGAGCTACTCGACGATGCTAATAATGCTTTTGACGAGCGTGCCCATACAGTATTCGGTAAGTTAGCAGATACTAGCTACTGGCTACATACTTCCGAGCCGGATGAATTACGACTTAGTAGTGATCAGGATAGTTCAAATACCCCTGCTGGCCAGCGCAGCATGCTTGGACTAGTAGCCACTGTCGGTGATGACGATTTAAAAATCAATAAAATAAAAATATTTGGCCGCGAGAATCAACCTCTTAAACCAACTGAAACTGACAAAGCGATACTTCTGGCGGCTGCGGCCCGGTTGAGCTTAGTAGCAGAGCAATTGAACGCTGAATCATAGCGCGCTATACTCATCCCATAAAAGGATAAGACCTACCCCGAGGGATAAGTCTCATGAATCGCCCTTATGCAACCATGCTGCTACTCTGCTAACTAGGGTTTGCATGCTGGGAAAGACTTGGTGCTTCTGCTGCGCAGGCAGATGCTTCAACAGAAACTCCGGCGTTTGAGTTACAGGCGCAGGACGAATCGACCATCTACGAAGCCATCACGCGTATCAGCCTGATTGCCCAACAGCTTGATAGCCATGTCTAGCTCGTAATTCTTCTGCACGGTTCTTCTAGCGCATATCTACCGCTGCAATTAAAGCATGAGATCGAATTAGACGTTTCCGACTCCGCATAGTGTGACCGCCACTACTTAAAACCGACGACTAACTTGGTACGGCTAGCTAGCTGTCTCAGCCAAACTGAGCCAACACTACGGGTAGAAGCTATTCGTAAATCGCGGATCATTTGCAAAAATAGAATAGTGGCTCTGCTCAGTATCATCACGGATCCCGGCAGCGGTATAGTTTACCTGGAAATTATCGATGTTCACTATATCGAATATGTTAAACATCTTTAGTTTCGGGAAGGTGTTGCTGTCGAGTGCTGCCTTAGCATTATCATACGCAGTGTAGGCATGAGGCTGATCCACACCGGGGAATACACCCCACTCATTCAGCCCCCAGGGCTTGGAGGCAAAATCATGACTGGCATCAGAACTAGTCGTTAGATAGCTGTAGAAGTTATTAATGCTAGCACTATACGAATCCGTGTTAGACGTAACATAAGGGTCCCAAACAAGCCAGTCAACATAGTTGTTGCCCGGCCAAAGATCCTTGACCATGCACTTCCAGGTATTAAAACCCATGTAATTCATTACCCATACGACGTTAGTGACCCCGGCAGCTTCGAAACGCGAGCGAACATTGTGCCACATGTTAACGTAATCGGTGGTCGTACCCGACGAACCTTTATACGTGACGCTCGAACCGCACGTCGATGAGCCTCCAGGACTCACGTCGTTTTCTGGCTCATGGAATACAGACAACATTACCTTATTGGGTGCAGCGCTCTTAATACTGGCAGCCATCTGATCGATAGCAGCATTAACGGTGGCATTACCGCCCGAAGCAGTGGACCAACTGGAAGCAGGCTTCCAGTTGGTCATAAGCATAGTGTTAGCCCGGTTGATAAATGTTTTGTCAGCAGTGCTCAGCGTGTTTGACCCGACACCATGATACGAGTGGACTATGTCGAGCTTACGGCCAATCCGCTGTTCGTGATACGTAAACTGCGAAACGGTGTCACTAGGTACTTCGGCGTAGCTACCAACTGCCGCACCAAGCCAAGGTCTGCAACTATTTACAAGCGTAGCTGAAACGGTACAGCCACTCCCCGATCCAAATTTTATCGCACTGCCTCCTGAAGCAAGTGTATCCGTTATGACACTAGCCGTGCCGCTTCTAACCCCTGCTTCGGCCTCGATAGCAGCCGTCCCCGTCAGAGCGTGGGATGAGACTAGCAAGAACGATCCGACCAGACCCGAGGCTACCGCCACCGCCAGATACTTTACACGATTACGTATGATATGTGCCTTGATTTTCATCTATTGTCTTACCAGTATTTTTTGATAAGTTTAAGTTACTTGATTCCATTGTACACTATGGTTTATTTCAAACAATGCAGCACACATTTTGCATAGCAAAGAAAAAGACCTACCCCGAGGGGTAGGTCTTGATCATAATTTGGCACCGTGCTATTTTCCCAGGCTTAAAAACCAAGTATTGTAACCGCTACGGGGCTTAACTGCTGTGTTCGGGATGGGAACAGGTGTTTCCCCCGCGCCATGGGCACCAAATTGGCTTCATGAGACAAACCTAAGGTTTTTCTCATCGCGCCAGCAAAATGGAATACATTTTGTCGGGCGGCTCTTTTCCTGTCTTCAAAGAAGTAAGCTAAGCCTATTGATACCCATAAACGGGTGCCATTTTAGTCATGTTCATGTTCAAAGCATTTATCTTGTCGACAAACGGGTGTGTGATTCACACCAATAACTAGTCAATTGCTACCTCAGACAAGTCCGGAAAAACCGAGGACTTATCTAAGGTCATAAAAAGTCTGTGTCCCTATTAGTACGCTTCGACTACATACGTTGCCGTACTTCCATCTTGCGCCTATCAACCAGATCGTCTTTCTGGGGGATCATAGAGAAATCTAATCTTGAGACTAGTTTCGCGCTTAATATGCTTTCAGCGCTTATCTATTCCGTACATAGCTACCGGACAATGCAGTTGGTACCACAATCCGTACACCAGCGGTACGTTCACCCCGGTCCTCTCGTACTAGGGGCAAACTCTCTCAAATTTCTTGACGTCCACAGCGGATATAAACCGAACTGTCTCACGACGTTCTGAACCCAGCTCACGTACCTCTTTAACCGGCGAACAGCCGGACCCTTGGGACCTGCTCCAGCCCCAGGATGAGATGAGCCGACATCGAGGTGCCAAACAGCGCCGTCTATGTGAACTATTGGGCGCTATAAGCCT
>JACMPA010000003.1 GCA_014377695.1 Candidatus Saccharimonadota bacterium | reverse complement strand
GGCGCTACCCGGCTCGTTGCTACCGATTGTTGGCATAACCTTTGCTGTGCTGGCGATTGTGTTCGGATCGTTATCGGTGCATTCGGTGCGTAAAGCCCTGGCCATTATCGGCATGATCACGGCCGGTATCGCACTTATGACTTCGATATTTTTTTGGGTAAACAGTGCTCAGAACTTGGCCGAGAAGCGCAAAAATGGTGTGCCTATTGCCACCATATCAAGCGCCGCTACCGAGTCACTAAGCACACCTTGTTACAGTTTGAAAATACCTAAAGGAATGAAAATCACCCAAACCGCGGGCAGTTGTACGTTTTTGGCATCTGATGCTAACCGGGGTGAACAAATCCAGGTAAAAGTTTTGCAAGTTCCCCAGCTCACACTAGCAAATCTTTCAACAGCTGCTAAAGCTGATGCAGTTAATGTTGTGGGCGCCATCCCTGGCGGCTCGATTGTAAGCCAGAAAGCATCGACGTTCGCGGAAAGCCCAGCATTTGATGTGGTACTTAAAGCGACTGACGGCAGCGCCGGCACTATTAGTTATGTGTATGATACGACTACCCAAGGTAATTTAGTGATCATATTGCGCGTTCAGGCGCAGGCAACACCTGATAATTATGGTCTCGAATCGATTGAGTCGAGTTGGGCATGGTTGTAAATTTATGACTATCTTTGACTCGACAAATGCGAAGCACAAGCTCGCGATTGCAACATTATTGTTGATGCTGTTCGCAATACCGTTCGCCATGCAGTGGCACGCCGTTACTAATTTTGACTCCGAACCAACGATGGCCGGTGGTGCGGTGCTCGGGACGGCATCATACTCGGACGAACCAAGTACGGCTATGACAAATAATGCTAGCCAGATGACTATAGCTGCCGGGAGCAGCTTTACTGGTGAGCTTGCCCTATAGCGGCAACCTTTCATTACGCGTAACACCCGTAAGATTACTTACTATACGGCAGCGGAGCGGCCGTTATACTAGTGGTATGGCATCATCCACTGAAACTCAACAGGGTAAAGCACTTGGCTGGTACGCGTTGCAACGGGTACGCATGGCTGAATTATTAAAACAGCGTCACAATAAGGAATTTAAAGGGTCATCTGAGGGTACTACATCAGTTGATTCTTCGATGGCCAAAGATAGTAGTACCTCGTCCAATACATCAGAACTCGAAAAAGCAGTCGGTGAGGATAGTAATGGACGGCAAACTCACACTAAAAATGAAGGAGCCGACGACGAGGTCGATACAACTAATGCAAAACCCTGCATAGACAGCAAGGACGCAAAAAAGCTCCAAGCCGTTGTTCGAGAATCACATACAATACTTGCTAAAGCACACTCTGTGTTTCCGCTACAACTGTTTCCGGATTCAGTCAATATTGACAGGCACAAATTGACGATCGTTCGCAGACAATTCTTCGGCATGGAACAAAAAGTGAGTGTTCCACTCGAAAACGTCAAAAACATAGAAGCCGATTTTGGACCACTATTTGGTTCAATCACTATAACGTCCGACTTATTTATCAATAATACACAAGAGGTAAAGTCTCTATGGCGGGACGATGCAAAAAAGATCCAGAAACTGGTTCAAGGCGCGGTTGTAGCTCAAGGTGAGGGAATAGACCTAAACAAAATCGATGTCAATCAGCTGCGATCATTACTGATCGACCTCGGATCCGGTCACTCTCGGTCCATGTAAGCAATCCTAGCATAAGAGCAAGTCAGAACTGGCTACTATAAAGATGTAGTGAGACGACTAGTAATTCATTCAGTGTCTAATGGATGTGCCATATCAAATAATAGGTACAAATATGCTACGACATGCAAGTATCAAAATAGTAGAGGACAAGTTGACCTTTCGATTGTGGTACCCCGCACAGGAATCGAACCTGCAACCTTCAGTACCGGAAACTGACGCTCTATCCAATTGAGCTAACGGGGCTTAAATTGATTGGTTGATTTTAATGGAGGGTATTATTATTTATGGATAGTTTATCCCATTAATATGTACAGTATATCAAGTGGTTCCAAATATCTTCATGTGGGGGTAACAATTATCAGTAGGCCTACTAATGTCCTGCATATGGTACGCATACGACGGGACCAGTAAATATAGTAGCTCTAACAGCTACTTATGACCTGAGCCTAAGTCACTTAGCTTTTTACCGAATTTTTTAGTCATGGTTGTAAGTTGTTTGGTTTGGCGAATGAATTCACGGTCGAGTTCTTTCATGCGTAATAATTTAAGTGATCGCTCTTTGACGGGGCTTGGTTTGATTCTGTGTGTCGAACGAGCCGATAAGTTGGGTGAGATTATATTAAGCTTTGGCATATATGCCTTCTCTTATTCTATCTGTGTGATACATCTTGACCAGTATTAATTGACATGGCTTAAAATGGACTATATACCTAATTTTATGAATGTAAAGATGTAGATATGTGGGTTCTCAGCTTACTCGCATGAGTGGGTTGTTTGACTTCGGTGAAACTAGTCCGTCTAACACTTATATAAGGTGCTTAAAACATCGATCTTCATTCTACACCACCGATTATTAGAGCGATAAAAACTACTAAAAATTGGTTAGAATATTCATAGCATCGCCGGTACGCTTCTCATAAACTATAAGCACAGTATCATCACTAAATGTAAGGAGAATACTATGGGAATTATCGTAATGCTTATCTTGGGTGGATTAGTCGGCTGGGCAGCCTCGAGCTTGATGGGTCGAGATGAGGGTGTAATAAAAAGTATCATTATTGGAGTCGTGGGCTCGTTTATCGGAGGCCTGGTATCACAGCTATTCACTGGCTCTGACAAGTCATTCTTGGCTTTGAGTTGGACGGGACTGTTCTGGGCATTCATTGGCTCAGTCATTTTAGTGGCTATTCTGAATGCCATCAGCAAACCGCACCACGCCTAATACAAATAGCCTCTGATCTAATAGACCCTCTTTAGGGGGTCTATTATTGGGTTTTAAGTGAAACTGTACCCCTCATCCTTGCTCCCTGTATGTTTTAGAGCGGGTTGAATTTTAGGAATCGATAGTAGGGCGAACAGATAGAATGCACAGCTCGCATAGCAGTTAGGACGACTATGCCTCAACATCTTCACACATCACGTCGTGGTTTGAGTCCACTGTCCATTGACATTTGCAACTTGCATACGTTCCATTATACTTATGTTTAATACATGAAAACTTATATAACGGTTAGAAAACAGTGAAAAGGCAGCAAACATTAAGACTATTTACCGTGATAGGTGTCGTTGGACTTATTGGCGCCGGGCTGACAATCGGTATCTTCGCTTCGACTGCGCGTGTTTCATTTGAGCCTGAGGCAGGGAGTAGTCAAGGTGTGACGAATTTAACAGATAACTCGGCCAGTGGTGGCAGGGCAATTAAGTTTGGTGGGGGAGGTTCCTTCGTAACCCGTAATGGTAATAAGCTAATGTTGGGTGGTAGGCAATTCCGCTTCTCTGGCGCCAACGCTTACTGGTTGGGCCTTGATGATAATATCCGAGACAGTAATGGCGCACCGACCTACCCGACGGCATATCGGGTTAATAATGCGCTAGATGGCTCCAGGTCCATGCAGGCCACTGTCTTACGAACGCATACGTTAGGAATCTCACTCGGATGTAATAATTGCCTAGAACCAAGCTTGGGCGCATTTAATGACGCAGCTTTTCAACCAATAGATTATGCGGTCCAACAGGCTAGCCAGAGAAATATCAAACTTATCATTCCACTCATCGATCAATGGCGTTACTATCATGGTGGTAAATGGAACTTCGTGCATTGGGCGTATCAAGCCGGTGTATCCGGTGTAGTCGACACGAATTCTGATATGAGTCAGAACGCTGGCAATTCATCCGGTAGTGGTAGCGAAAAAGAACGCGAAGCCCAATTTTATACCAACCCAACGATCAATTCTTATTTCCAGGCTTACGTTTCGCATGTTTTGAACCACGTTAATCAGTACACAGGCGTGGCCCTCAAAAACGATCCGACTATCATGGCCTGGGAAACCGGTAATGAACTGTTTGATGCGCCGGTGAGCTGGACTCAAGCGACGGCTGCGTACATCAAGCACACAATTGGCGCAAAACAGTTAGTTGCTGATGGTTCCGCGGCGTCTGGTAACCATGTCACCAATGCAGCGCTGGCAGCAGCCGATATCGACATAGTTGGCGACCATCAGTACAACTATCCAACCGGCCTTGATATCGGATGGCTCACGACAGATGCCGCGACAGCGGCACAGAGCAACAAAGTGTTCATAGTTGGCGAGTATGGCTGGACTCTAAACAATTTGGCAGCCTACTACTCGGCCATCGAATCTAATCCAAACATTTCAGGAGATATGTATTGGGCATTGTTACCGTACAAAGAGAACGGCCAACCGGAACCCCATGCCTCTTTGAATTATGGAAGTGATGACGTGCCGCTATATTATCCGGGTATCGATGCCCAAATGCAGAGCTTTGTCAGCATCATTTCTGCCCACGCATCTAATATGGCAAAATAATTGCATCCCTTAGAGCTGATACGAAAAAGAGATGTCGATCAAGGCATCTCTAGTATTTTTTCGATATGGTGCAACGTACTGGCTGAGGTTAGAACCAAATTACCCGATAGCCTTATATAAAAGCGTGACTCCGTAGAAAGTAATAATGATACCGAGTGCCCGCGATAGAACTCGCTTACGTTTCGGCGTGACGGTTGAACTTAAGTTTTTGGCTAGAATAATTAGAATGACGAAGACTGCCAAAGCGCCACGCATAACGGCTGAGATATTAAGCAAAGTCACGTAAAGAGTATTTTCGTCGCGAAATCCACCATTCAAAGTAAACCAAAATATAAAACTGACCGGGTTAGCTACTGCCAAAGTTGTGCCAGTTAATAACGAGGTTACCCTCGAATTTTTAACTATCGTGTCAGGCTTTAGATTATGAGGCTTAGCTACTGGAGCTAATACGCCGATATATTAAGATTGAACCGCTTATTAAAAAGAATAGGCTGCCGGCGATACTATCTTGTAAGACCGAAACTCCGGGAAAAGCTAACAGAATAACCACTGCCATGCCAATAAAGGTACCTGCCAGGAACTTGGCTAAATGAAGGCCTGGGTCATTAGACCGGCGCAGGGCTTCTACTAAAACTGCGCCTGGAGTTGCAGTAATGACAAATCCAAGCCAAAAGTTTTGAATTAGATTAAAAAGCATATGCGTAATGGTGCACCCGGCTGGATTCGAACCAGCGACCCCTTGGTTCGAAGCCAAGTACTCTAATCCGCTGAGCTACGGGTGCGTATACAGCCATTCTAACAGATTAGCTGCACACTGAAAACCTGCTGTGAAATCAAAATAGCTTTTTGACAATGCGTGGTCGGGCCAGCTATACTAGCTAGTAAGCTTGTCCGAACCAGGACGATAGATATATAAAATCAGTCAGAGGAGTATATACGTGTATTTTACGCAGTTTGCCGTTAGTGAAGTTGATAAAACATTAAACCAATCGACTAGTACATTGCGTCATATTTCGGAAAGCTTGTTTGCGAGCGGTTCTATTTTGGTACTTGTTATAGCACTGATTATCGGCTCTGTGGTTGGCAAATTATTATCACTAGTGCTTCGGCGTTTGAGTCGCGGTGTTGCGCGCGGAGCCGACGCTTCCACCAACCTTACTACTGTAAACCGGTTACGACGCTTCGAAACGTGGATTATTCTGTCGGTCGCTATCGTGCGATTTTTGTCTATTATATTGGCGCTCTACTTCTGGTGGATATTTGTTCACCCGAACGGACAGCCGACAGCGCTCGTCGGTGCCAGCGCCGTACTAATCATTGTGGTTGGTGGTGTTGTTGGTCCGTTGCTGCGTGATTTCTCTTTCGGAAGTGGCATGATGGCGGAGCACTGGTTCGGTGTAGGTGATCTAGTCACGGTTGAGCCGTTCAGTCTCCGAGGCGTCGTTGAGCGCGTGACACTGCGCTCAACGCGTATCCGAGGTTTGAACGGTGAAATTATTTGGGTGAGCAACCAAAATATCGCTAGTGTCAGTATTGCCCAAAAGGGAGTGTGGACGATTGCAGTCGAGTTATTCGTAAATGACAAGGCTAAGGCCGAGAAAATGTTGGCCCGCGTTAACGATTTATTGCCAAATGGTCCGTCATTGGTTGTGCGACCATTAGCACTGATGGGTGAGGCCAAAGGTGCCCAGGGTCTCTGGCACATTACAGCAATAGCAGAAACAGCACCTGGCAGAGAATGGCTAATCGAGCGCACGGCTATAGACCTAATTAAAAGCATCGACGAAAAGGCAACTAAGCCAGTTTTGGTATCTGAGCCAATTGCCCGTTTTGCCGATAACGACACCGAACGTGAGTTTGCGCGGGCAGTGCGCAATGCTAAAAAAAGTCGACCAACTAAGCGTAAGCTGGTAAAACTGAAGCCCTAACTCGTTACGTTTTTGATTATACTTCTAGCAGATGTAATATTAATACATGCCTATATTTACCACAATTGATGAGGCAAATGCTGCCCTATTACCTTACGTCCCCCTTGTAAAACAATTGACCGGTAAACATCTATCATTAGAAGCTCGTGACAAACCATTTATGCGAGCATTAGGTGACCCGCAGAATAAGCTTCGGGTTATACATATTGCCGGCACAAGCGGCAAGACCTCTACCGCTTATTATATGGCCGCACTTTTGCGGGCGACTGGCAAACGGATTGGCTTAACAGTATCGCCGCATGTCGATAGCGTTACGGAGCGAGTTCAGATTGATGGCGAACCAGTATCAGATGAACTATTCTGCCGCTACCTTGGTGAATTTATAGATATAATCGATCAGCAACCAATCAAACCATCGTATTTCACATTATTATACGCTTTTGCTTTTTGGGTATTCGAAAAGGAATCAGTCGACTATGCCGTAGTTGAAACGGGTCTTGGTGGATTGCTAGACTCGACGAACACAGCCAATCGTAGCGACAAGCTATGCATCATTACCGACATTGGTCTTGACCACATGCATATACTCGGCAATACAATTCGCGAGATCACTGCCCAAAAAATTGGCATCGTACATAAGCGCAATACAGTGGTTATGTACCAGCAGAATAACGATGTAAGCGAAGTTGTTAATAAATGGGTCAAACAGCAAGATGCTACCTTGCTACTCACAACCGAGCAGGCTGAACGAGATGACTATGGTGCAGACTTCGGCGCCACCATGCCAGAGTTCCAACAGCGCAACTGGTTACTAGCGCACGCGGCGTATCGTTTTTTACAAGACCGTGACGAACTACCCTTACCCGATGATTCAGCGTTGCTAAAAACCCAGGCGCTGCAAGTGCCGGGGCGAATGGACCCCCGACAAGTCGGCGGTAAAATAATCATCATGGATGGCGCTCATAATGCCCAAAAGATTGAAACCTTCCTACGTAGCTTTCGGCAGGTGTATCCTGGCGTGCAGCCAGCCGTATTGATAGCTCTGAAGGAGGGAAAGGAACTGGCCAGTGTCGCACCGCTGATAGCGCCAATAGCATCAGAAATTATCGTCACCACCTTCAATACATCACAGGACTTGCCGGCAAAGTCTATGAAACCTCAAGCTGTTGCTGAAGCCCTAGAGTTGGCCGGGGCAACAATGGTCAGAGCCGAGGTAGAACAACATGTGGCCTACGAGGCCCTTTTGAAGTGCTCGTCAGACGTCTGCATCATAATCGGCTCATTCTATCTCCTCAGTCAACTGAGATACACTGAGCACTTGGCATGATTCGTCAGATTGTTGCGCTCGATAGAAACCGCGGCATTGCAAAGGACGGAGTTCAGCCGTGGAAGCTTTCAATTGATGAGCAATATTTTACCGATCAAACTAAATTATACGATGCAGTAGTCTTGATGGGCCGCAGGACCTACGAAACAATCGGTCGCCCACTTAGTGGTCGTCAGAATTTTGTCTTGAGTAGAGACAAATCTTTTGAGGCAGCAGGAGCTACGGTAGTGCATGACATCGATGTTTTTCTGGCTACGCACCCAAGTGTTTGGATCATAGGTGGGCGAGAATTATACGATCAAACGCTTGGTCGAGCTGACGAACTATATATCACCGAGATCTATCAAGACTATGACTGCGATGTCCAGTATCCAAACTACAAAGACAGCTTTGAGCTGGTTCAAAGTAGTGATTGTATCAGAGAGCAGGGAGTTGATTACTATTTTAAAATTTATAAACCGAGCAGTATATAAGTAAAAAAAACCACCAATACGTTGTGAAATAACGCATAGTTGAACCTACTCTGAGCCGTTAAAATTAGGGTATGATAAACGTAACAGGAGAAGCAGCAATGACTAGGGATATGATCTCGTCGTGTCACGATCTAATACGAAGCCAAAGTTATGGCGCCGTACATGGTCGTTCATGGGTCGACAGCACTACCTTCTAAAGATCAGGTTTAACTTGCCAATCTCCGTGCGTGAAAGAGGAGCCACTATGGCTCCTCTTTTTATAGAGAAAATTGGGTAAATACTATTTGTAGTATCAGGAGTCTTTGCTCAATCCGCCTTTGCGTCCAGCCTCGACGGCCCGTTTACGATTATATTTAAAGTTACCGGTGCTCATTGCGCCACCTTTTTGACCAGCAAGCTTAGCCCGAGATGGATTGTTAGCAAAGTTTCCAGGATTAGTGTGTTTCATAGTTGTCTCCTGTTTATGTGTGAGTCTAAAGCATAAACCAGGTAAAACGTGAGCGCTATGAGATATCCGACTTTTTAGATTTAACTAGTGTATTTAGGCTGTGCACTTGTATACTTAAACGTAAGAATGAAGCGAATCGTACGGTGGGGACAGCATGAAGACGGTTTTACAATCGTGGAAGCCATTTTAGCTATTGGCGTTTTCGGTATACTAGTCGGTACGATGTTTAACGCCTTTGTTTCACTGCAATCCTCATATCGATCCGCTCGCCAGCTAAACGAAATCTATACCGTCCTGAGTGCCTGCCCGGAGGTAGACAGGGCACTTGAATTCAACTCACTCAGTAGTACTACAAACTGTTACCCAAACAATGTGTTTTCGGCAGAGAATGGTAGTACCTCTACCGTAACCTATACACCTACCCTGACTGTGACCAATACTACGGCGCTTATTGCTAGCGATCCGCTGTACAATATTCCCGACTCAAAAGTCGTAAGTATAGATGTCGGATTTCCAAAACCGAACCAGGCATCACCGCACCTTCAACTTCGCATGCTCATTACTCGTAACGGAGTGGGTCAGTTATGAACCGTAAGCAAGATGGCTTTACAATCCCCGAGCTTCTTATCATGATGATAGTGACATCAATACTAACGGTGGCTGTGATTAGTTTTTCTATGAACTATTGGAGTGCAGCCGCCAAACTTCAGAATAGCTCTGAGTCGTTAGTTTCCCGCTTAAACGCTGGCGATGCCCTGCGTGATGCGCTAAATGTTTCATCTGGTTTGATAAGTCAGAACAGTATTCCTGATAGTCACGCCGGCTACACAGATCCAGCTGCAGGTCCAAGCTACTGGTTAATGTTACACGCTCAGCCAAAGACAATTCCCATGCCGGCTTCCGGGTCCATCACGCCAATTTTTTATTTCCAGTCGCCCAGTGTTGATAAGTCTCGCAACTTCATCCTGAACGGTGTGCAATCCTATCAGGACGAATTTGTATTGTACCTGGATGGCAAAACTAAGACTCTGAAACTCAGAAGTCTCATTAACCCCAGTGCTACAAACGACCGCCTCAAGACATCGTGTCCGCCAGCCTACATAAGTACAACGTGCCCGGCTGATAAAATTTTCGCGGAAGATGTGGCATCAGTAGATACTAAATTCTTTTCTCGTTCCGGAAACACGATTGACTACACTAGCGTCGTTCAGAAGGATACCAACGGCAATCCTGTGGTACCAGCGGTATACATTGGTCCTGATTATCCCTCGGCGGAAGTAATAGAATTGACCATCCACTTATATAGAAAGTCCACGGTTGGAGCCGGTTCTTATACGTCTAATATAGTAATTGTGAGGGTGGCTTTAAGAAATGGGTAATACATCGAACAATCAAAAGGGCTCCATACTCGTTACTATTCTAACGCTGATGATATTTCTGAGTCTCACTATGATGTCGCTAGCAGTACTTGTTAACAGTAATGTTTCACGGGCCCGGAGCCGCATATTGTTGCTCCAGGCTCAGTATGCTGCTGAATCGGGGGCAGATGCAGCTATTGCCTACCTGAATAATGATCCGGTAGCCAGCTATGCTGGAACTGGAGCAACCCCCGTTACTGTCATAACCTCTTCCCGATACAAAGCAACTTTTACAACGACTGTAACAGTAGGGTCGACAGCTAAGCAGCGGGTTATTACATCAAGTGGCAAAGTATACGTACCCGCATCGAGTACGACGCCCCGCTATACACGCACAATTAGAGTATCGGCCGAACGTAGCACCACCACTACGGCTTCCTCGCTCCTCAGCCGAAACGTATTGGCAGTCGGTAGTTCCGTTAAAAACATAAAGGCCAAAGATATTTATGTGAACGGCTTCATTAATATAGCCAAAAATTCGACTGATTTCACAGCCGAGAATATAACCGTAGCGGGCAAGGACACCGGAGCAAGTAATTGCTCTGTAGGTGGGGCCGGTGCATTAGTCAAGCCGACTTCATTCAGCACGTCGGGACAAACGAAGACCAACATAATTGTGGGCTACAATAACTGCCTTACGCCTCCCGGCAATACAGGTAATGCTAGTTTTAACGTCACGGCTAATTCCGGTAATATCTCCACTGTTACATCGTTATACATTCCATGGGGTCAATTTATGGATAGCTCATATCAGAACTCACCCGGTGGTTGTACAGACTGGACGAGCGGAGCTTCACCACGCAGCATACCGAGCACTGGGAATACCAAAAAGACTCACTATCCCGATAGTTTGAGCAACATTTCGACTAGCTGTGGAACAAGTGGTGATTTAGCCTTGGGCTCAAATCAATACAACATAAAAGATACTATTCATTTGCGGGCTAACCTATGCGCGGCCACTGCGTGTAATCCAACATTTAATAACCCAACTACTAATACGTATTTCGTATTTATCGAGGGAACGGTGAACTTTGATTCCGTAAACACTGTTGCTGGCAGTGGCCCTATAGTGTTCGTTGTCTATGGAGCTGATCCGGCCTCAAAAACGAGCGTCTGTCCTTATGGTGGTGCGGCATACATGGGGCAGCAGGGCTCTACAACAACAACTGCTCCTGCGCTCTATTTGTTGGCGCAAAACGGCGTCTGTATGGACGGTACTAAATTCGGTAACGCCCCCGCACTGGGTGGGATGGCAGGGAAGAACCTGTATATCAATACACAGGCGGGCCAACCATTTGACCTAACCCTGGATCCCAATTTTCCCGTTAGTCAGATACCAATCGATCTATCGTGGCGCCAAACTACCTACGAGCGCATCTAACGTAATACTACTCAATCGAAATTATCGTATATCTTGGGTTATTAGAATTGCTAAACAGCGTTTAACTATGCCTGAATAATATCCGCAACTCGGATTTGGAGCATTTCAGCGAGTAATGGCTCCGCGAGCGGTTTATTTATAGTGAACTGCACAGTGCCTTTTGACGTCGTGTACTCTGTTAATTTTGCCTGCAGTGCTTCCACGGCGTGGGTGCCAGGAAAGACACTTAAATGGTCCTCAAACGTCCAATATGATATCAGGAACTTACCGTTGTATTTATAGGCTGGCATACCATAACTAATCGATTCACGAGCCTCTGGATAATACTTGCGGACAATCTGACGAATTCTTTCCAGTTCCTTACGCTGTTTGTCTGGGAGCTCACCGAGATATACATCGATCACAGACATTATCCGGTAATCTCCTCGAAAGTTGTGATCTTGTCACCATCGTAGGTGATCCTGGCTACAAAATTGTGCTCGTTGTACCGCGTTGCGGCGACAGCTCCAAAGTCTAACCCTGCAAAACTGGCGTACAGCGCGTTCATAGTGCCATCATGGCTAATCAGAATAATTGTTGAGTGAGGGTTAGCCGCCGCAATCTGCTGCAAACACGCCATGACGCGTTGCTGCATTTGGCAGAGCGACTCACCACCTGGTGGAACAAAATCAACATCAACCAGCTCGTGTGGAAATTGTTCAACTACATCCGCGACCAGCATATTGGCAATGACGTTGCCATAATTGATCTCGCGTAAACCTTTGTAGCGTTCAATTTCCCCGGCGTAATGCAAATGACGTGCTCTCAAGTAGGCGGGCGTAAACGACCGCCCCAGGTCACTCGATACAATCTTATCGAACGCTATGGTTCGTAATTTAGCAGCAGCCTGGGCAGCATTTCGTAAACCCTCCTCAGTCAGTGGGGTATCGATCCACCCTGACAAGCGATCATGTAAATTATTTTCGGTTTGGCCATGACGGCAGAGGTAAAAAGTAGTCATCCTACACCATTCTAGCAAATAAGGACAAATGGTGACTCTATCAGAGTGTGCAATTCGAGTAAATTACAAATACGCGGTAAGCAGTTAGCTTTGTAGAATGAAGTCAGCTCATACAAACAGGAATACGATTATGCCAAATTTTCTATAGCAGTTCCTAGCTGGATGAACCCAGCACTGCCGCAAATAGTTGCCATGCAAGCGCAGATTTTGCGGTAAAACTGAGGATGATGTAGGCTTTTTCGCCACGGAGATAGTTAGCCCACTTACCCTTAGCTTTGTACTGCTTATATTGTACCAAGGCAAAGCAGTTGAAAAGTAGGAATAGGGATATCACTATCCCGTATACAAAACCGGGTACTTGGACTGCTGATGGGGCTTTAGGACCAATTATGTAGAAGAGAACAATCAGCCACGGAACAATTCCGGCAATTGAACCAAAAGTGAACGGCAACCATTGACCGTCACCCGGCTCGTTATACTTTTCTTGGAGCCAACCGAATAATATCATCGAAATGTTTACGCCGACGATAGCGGCTAACGCAGCCAGTTCTCTAATACCATTCAGTTGAGCAATAAGATAGATCATTAAAGACGAACTCAGTGAATATTCTACCCAACGAAATACATTGATATGCTTCTGCAAAGATGCGGTATACCGCTTAAAAAACCACTTAGAAGCTACGATGAAATGAAAGGTAGCCGAGAGCCCCAAGAACAATGCAACTACAATTGCAATCCGGCTGTTAAAGAGTAGAACTGGATCAGCATAGGCTTTGCCTGGTTCAATCTCATACGACGCGATTACAGGTAAGGAAGCAGTATTAGATAGTAATAGGACAGCTACTAATGACGCCAAGTGTAAAAATCCAGCGGCAATGTTTAGCTTTCTGAGTGATCGTAATTGCGCGTCGAGTTTTGTTGTCATAATTTTAATGTAGCATACCTTAGCGCAAATACAGCGCAGCCGATGCCATGCACGGTTGTCTGAGGGACAGGCCATATCGTTAGTAATCAACAGTAAACGAGAAAGTAGGTATTACGAAACCAAGCCATAAGTGAGGTACTACTATGAAGTAATGATGTGCGCGCAGCTTGGTCGGTAATTAAAACCGAGTTCTGAGCCATCACGGCCAACAACCCCATAAAAGCGGCGTCAAAAAGCACGCGTGTGATGGAGCCGCACAGTGGAAGTTCTCGGGACAAAGACTATAGGTTCAGCATCGATCAATACAAATTTTTAATAAAATCGTCAATGGCGATTTTGGCTTCCGAAATAGAGGAGTAATATACGGTTTTGGTGTTCGGGGATCCATCGATCATCGCTGATAATTTACGGATATTGTAAGTATGGAATAATGCTAGTACCGGCTTGTCCCACTCTTCTGCCTTGGCAATTTCATAACCGACACCAAGACTAGGAGTGGTTACTTCGGCTATCACTGCATCTGATTCTTGTATCCATGCCACATCAGTTTTCCAAATAACAGAACTCGGCTTGTTCATGCCATTAGATGTAAGTCTGTCGTCTGCGAATATCTCGGTGAGCAACGTCGCTTTTGACTTAATGTGCTTCGCGAGCTCCGCATACGTAGCAACATCATTACGACCGCCACGTATCGAGCATGCGAAATAAATCTTCATGTAATAATCATACCAAACAAAAGTACCTCCTAAATAGGAGGTATTTCATGCTGTTCAATCTTTGGAGGGACACAGTGGAACTTATCAGGACTAAAATAGCTCAATCACCAATTAGGATATATACTATTACAGTATAGTGGTGAGCTGGGAAGTCTGGTCGGCGACTAATTAACGGCGATTGGAAATAGCTCTTATGAACAGAAAAAAGATAGATATTAAAAGTATATTTCAGCCCACGGCTTTGCCTGAGCT
>JACMPA010000002.1 GCA_014377695.1 Candidatus Saccharimonadota bacterium | reverse complement strand
TATAAATCGCTGATGACGGTAATCTGGGCGCCCAATGAATTTAGACGTTCGGCCAAGTCTTCGTAGCCGCGGTTGATAGTATAGACATTACGCAACATGCTGATGCCATTAGCCGCCAGCATACCAATGAGTAACAATGATGCTGGTCGCAGGGCAGGTGGGCATACGACATCGGCGGGGCTGAATTTAGTAGCACCGGTGATGTAGACACGGTGCGGGTCGGCTAATTCAACAGATGCCCCAATCTTTGTCATTTCGGTGTAGTAAATCGCTCGGTTCTCATAGGTCCAGTCGTGAATCAATGTGCGGCCCTTGGTGACGCTAGCAATCGGTACAAAGTAGGGCAGGTTGTCTTGGTTTAGGCCGGGGTAGACGTTGGCATGGATCTTTTCGGTCAAGGCACGCAGTGTGCCATTATGTTTCATGATTTTGAGATTTACGAGGTCGGTTTTGCCGTTGGCTGCTTTGTAACGCTCGGATTCCTCAAACTTTAAGCCCATTTTCTGGAGTTTTAGCAGTTCTAAGGCCATGAAATCAATCGGCACCCGCATAACAGTGATAGATGAGTTAGTGGTTACTGCCGCCGACACAAAGAACATGGCTTCGATAGGGTCCTCGCTTGGGGCGTACGTTACGTTTTTCTTGATGTAGTCGATTCCGGTAACGTGGAGTGTACTAGTACCAATGCCATCGATTTTGACACCTAACTTCTGCAAAAAGAAGCAAATCTCTTGGACCATGTAATTAGCGCTAGCAAACTGGATAATGGTCTCGGAAGGAGTGCGTGCGGCGGCCAAAAGGGCATTCGTCGTCACGGTATCGCCAGATTCGTACAGAATGATTCGACCAGCCGGCTTCTTTTCGACGGTTACCGCATAATGACCGCTGGCGGCAACGATGCCGACACCGAACTCTTCTAAGGTATACAGGTGTGGTGCGACGGTGCGCGCGCCAAGCTTACAGCCGCCAGCGTACGGAATTTTGAAACTTTCGTAGTCGTGCATCAATGATCCGATGAGCATCAAAACTGAGCGCGTTTTGCGAGCTGCATCCTTGTTAAGTTTGCTTAGCGATAGTTCATCTGGGCGGCGTATCTCTAGATCATTGCCGGGCAGCCACTTAACTTGTACGCCAATGCTTTCTAGCACTTCGATGATTCGAAAAACTTCCTCGATACGCGGAAACGATTTGAAACGAGTAACGCCGTAATTAAGTAAGCTGGCACAGAGCAGGTGCACGGCCGCGTTTTTGCTGGTTTTGAGGGTAATTTGTCCCTGCAATTCATGGCCACCTTCGATACGGAGGTTCGTGCCACCACCAGTGACGCTAATTAATTGCTTGTTCAGCACATCGCTAATGCGACCCAGCGTATCAAGGCTAAGGTTTTGGTGGCCCTTTTCCATACGGTTGACGGCTGATTGACTAGTACCCAGGCGACGGGCAAATTCGGCTTGCGTTAAATTTCTCTCTTGTCGTATCTGAGAAATAAGGTGACCTATTTTTTCGTTAGCGTTATTCATATAGCACAAACTATACCAAATAAGGTATCAAAATCAAGTTCAAAATGATAAGCGTCATCCGCTGACGATGCAAAGCTACCTCTAGTTTGATACAATAGTATCTATGATTTAGCGACTCTTGCCACTGCTCACACATAATTAACTGCAACCTAACTGACGAGGGCGAGGGTATTGATGGACAACTTGAAAGATACAGAAGTACAAACACTAGTACAGGCCGAAGAACAACGACAAATACACATGATAGGTTTAATAGCGTCTGAGAATAACTGTTCGGACGAAGTCCACGGCGTGCTCAGCTCATGCTTGAACGGTAAATACGCTGAGGGTTACCCAGGACGACGGTACTATGAAGGTAACCAGCTCATTGATGAAATAGAGAATTTAGCACGTGATCGTATCAAAGCACTGTTTGACGTACCATACGTTAACGTCCAGCCATATTCAGGCTCGCCAGCCAACACAGCCATTTACTTTGCACTGATGAATCCTGGCGATACATTGATGGGCCTTAAACTAGCCACCGGTGGCCACCTAACGCATGGTCATCCTGACGTAACATTCTCTGGTCGCTATTTTAACAGCGTGCAATTTGGCGTCGACAAAGATGCCCGCATCGACTTTGCTGAAGTCCGCCGTTTAGCCGTAGAACACAAACCGAAGGTTATTGTTGCTGGTACTACTGCCTATCCGTTTGTGCTTGATTTTAAGCAATTCCGCGACATCGCTGATGAAGTTGGCGCTTTGCTGGTGGCTGATATTTCCCACATCACTGGCTTAGTTGTCGGTGGCTTACACCCCTCACCAGTACCGTACGCCGATGTTATCATGTCAACTACTCACAAGACTTTCCGTGGTCCACGCGGGGCAATGATCTTGGTTACCGAACGTGGCCTCGCACGTGATCCAAAACTGGGTAGTAAAATCGACTCAGCCATCATTCCTGGTTTACAGGGTGGGCCACACAATGCCACCACAGCAGGTATTGCCATTGCTGCGCATGAGGCAGCTCAACCAGAGTTCAAAACCTACATTGCCCAGATTCGCACCAACGCTGATG
Source organism: Candidatus Saccharimonadota bacterium (assembly GCA_014377695.1). Classification (GTDB taxonomy): domain Bacteria; phylum Patescibacteriota; class Saccharimonadia; order Saccharimonadales; family UBA4665; genus JACMPA01. The sequence continues at coordinate 4,298 of JACMPA010000002.1, read as the reverse complement.
CGTTAGCCAGTGCGCTGATGGACAAGGGAATTACTCTAGTCGGTGGTGGCACCGATAATCACCTAATGGTTATTGACCTAACGCCGTTTGGTCCTGGCCTCGGTACACAAGTTGCCTATGCACTCGACGTGGCCGGAATGTATGCTAACCGTAACACCGTACCTGATGAACCGGGCTCACCGTTTTTTCCATCTGGATTACGCATCGGTACACCGCTCGTCACTACCCGCGGCATGCGCGAAACCGAGATGCAGCAGATTGCCGATTGGATTAGCCAAGTTGTTGCACATACTACCAAACAGCAACTTCCAACTGATAAAACTGAGCGCACTGCCTTCATAAAAGCTTTCAAGGCTCAGGCCGATACCGATGAAACACTGCTGGCAATTCGTAAAGAGGTCACGGCCGTCGCCAGCAGCTTCCCATTGTTCAAGGCATAAGGCGATTGATCTAAGCTGTAACGGGTGCATTGTTGCAGTAATACGACGAAGTATTGGCGTTGACTATATGACTGATATGACCCGTCAAGCCTGATTTTATCGGGTGACGCGAACTACGTAGATACATCTAACCGCTTGCCCCTGTCTGGTACCTATCATTGAACGAGCCAGTTCCACCCTTCAATAAAAAGGAACAGAACAACAAACCTTCGTCAGCTAGGTAGGTAGGAGTTCGGGTTCTTGCACGAGGCTGATGCCGAATCGGGCTTGGACGGCGTCGGTAACTTTTTGGCGAAAGGCTAATAGGTCAGCTGTCGATGTAGCATGTTCGTTTATGAACACGAGGGATTGCGTGGGCCAAGTAGCCATGCCAGTAGTTTCATCATGAAAGTCCCTAAATCCGGCTTGGTCAATGAGCCAAGCGGCCGGGACTTTGGCTGTACCGTTGCTGGCAGGCCAGTGCGGCATGTCCGGGTATTTGTCCTGAATCTGGAATAACTCTTGTTCACTGATGACTGGGTTGGCAAAGAAAGAGCCGTTGTTGGCCACTGCCACCGGATCCGGTAATTTGGCGGAGCGGATTGCCATAACGACGTCACGGATGTTTTGGGGCGTCGGTCGGTCAATGCCCTGACGATTGAGATATTCGGTGACTGTCTGATAGAACGGTGGTTCGGGCAGGCCACGCATCAGGTGAAGAGTGATGGCGCTAATTAGGAAGCGTCCCTTGTCCGTTGTTTTGAAGCGCGAGGTACGGTAGCCAAAGCCACAATCCATGGCCGGGAGGTTCACAAATGTTTTGGCCTGACGGTCATAGGCCTCGATGGTCGTTACTGTGCCGGCTATTTCTTGGCCATATGCACCCACGTTCTGTACTGGAGTCGCCCCAGTCGTACCAGGTATTAAACTTAACGCTTCGATGCCTGTTAAACCATCCGCAGTGGTGTGGGCAACAACTGAGTCCCAATTTTCGCCGGCTCCAGCCGTTATATAGACGTTGCGGCCATCCTCGTCGAAGCTCTCGAAGCGCATAATTTGGTTGACAATGACCAGTCCTGCAAATCCTTCGTCCTTCCAGACAATGTTACTGCCACCGCCGATGATCAGTAGTGGTAGGTTCTGGGCTTCAGCCCAGTTGACCGCCTCTTGCAGCTCAGAACGAGTGGTTACGGTAACCATGTAGCGGGCGACGCCACCAAGTCGCATAGTCGAGTAGCCACTAAGTGAGATGTTTTCTTGCAAATTCATAGTCTTAGTATACCGGTTTTGCGGTCTTTTGCGGTACCCGTTACGCTTGCAACAGTGGCGCGGGCGGGCTAGTATAGAGGGTATATGAATGAACAAAAGTCACAGGGTGGTGGCCCAAGCGCCCCGTTTAAGATGCTCGGTAATCACTTAAAGTATCTACGTGAGCAGCTCAAAGAGAGCGTTATGGAAGTTTCTGGTGCTGTTGAGATCGAAACGCTCGACTTGGAGCGCATTGAGCAGGGCAAAGAGCGCCCGAGTGAAGATATATTGTTACTGCTGATTCAACATTACAATATGTCAGACCAAGAAGCAGTTCAACTGTGGGAATTGGCTGGCTACGACGGTGAAAATTCGCCGCACAAAAGCAAGATCGAATCAAACGCCACTGCAATGCTGCAGACTAAACAAACGGTAATGTTGCTAGCTATGGATGTGCGTACTATGTATTCCGATGGTGTCGACGTAAACATCAACCAAGCTGGAGTCACGCTTAACTTTACACAGACCACTGGTGATGGTCAACGCCTGCCAGTCGGCAGAATGGGTATGAGTTACGAGCAAGCTGCCGATGTGTTAAAGACGCTTGAGCAGGCTCTACTACGCGCCAAGTACCTAAAGCATCAGCCACGACTATCTGGCACGTCCCCCGACGACAATAACATAGCTTAAGACATCCGCGACTTCAATACTCTGCCGGTTAACTAACGAATTAGACCGCGCATCTGGAGTCATTACCTAGTGAATAGCTAGAGCATACTAGTTGCATCTACCGCCCTTACTGGTATTATTAGACCAATAGTCTAAAATAGTCTAAAACAAAAAAAGTATGTATTTTGTAATCATCGCATTCATCGCTATTGCAACCTCGCTGGTCTGGTATTTGCTGCAGCACGATCACGGTCGCAAACTCCCAGTCGAGACGCTGTGGTATGCCTGCGGTTTTGGGGTCCTGGCCATGGTTTTGGCTACGGTCATGGAGCTATGGCTCATTCCAAAAGGCGTAGTTGCAAATCCCAACGCCTATCCTTTGCTTGAGCAAGTTATATCTTTCCTCGGTATTGGGTTTATAGAACAAGCGGTGAAGTTCGTGCCTTTGGCGATCTTTATTTATAAGCGTGATTATTTCCGAGAACACACCGATGGCTGCATCTACTTTGCTATCTGTGGTTTGACGTTCGGCTTGGGTGAAAATATTCTCTATACCTCTTCGTTTGGAGCTAGTGTCGGACTTAGCCGATTAATCCTCACGCCATTCTTTCACGCTGCGACCACCAGCATCCTAGGGTATTATTTGATCAATCGCAAACTGAACGCTAATAAAACTGGCCTGCTTGCGTTCGCTTGTGTAGTTATACCTTTACTACACGGAATATATGATTTCGGGTTGGGTAATGGCCCGCCAATGCTGCAAGTGTTGTCCCTCATGTTGACGTTACTTTTGACAATGGGTCTGTTTTTATATTTTTCCCAAGCTAACTTACTAGATAAACTTGCTTTAGCTCGAGTCCCCATGGGCTACATTGCCGCATCGGTTTTCGAAACGGCTGCAAGCCGTAATTTCTGTGATCAGTGTGGCCAGCCGAACGTCAACGCGCGGACCTATTGTGAATCCTGTGGCCATAAACTATAATTCCGACTAAGTCGCTAACGCTTTAAAAGGTGGTACCACAAAATGCAATGCCCTCGCTGTCAGAAACCCATTAATCCGGGCGCAGTATTCTGTGGCAATTGTGGCTTTGCATTGGCTATAAGTCCCACGCCACAAGGCATAAACCAAACATTGAATCCCTATATAGGATCACAACCGCTTACTACTCCATCAGTATATTACCAGCCGCCGTCAACTCAATATGCGCAGTCTGATCTTGTAAATGAAGTTCAACCTCAGACCAACAGCGATACATTGTCGCCGCCTTCGACTGCAGAGCCCGTGCCGCCCAATGTTCAGCCAATCGCTCCATTACCCCAAGCTTTACCGCTGGCAGCTTATCAACAGCCATATCAAGTAGCGGCTGGATTACCACCACAGCCTGTTGTGCCAGGTTACGGCCCACTGCCGGCAATTCAAGACCACAGCGGTAAAGCAATTGCTTCGTTCGTTCTCGGTATTTTGGCGCTACCCGGCTCGTTGCTACCGATTGTTGGCATAACCTTTGCTGTGCTGGCGATTGTGTTCGGATCGTTATCGGTGCATTCGGTGCGTAAAGCCCTGGCCATTATCGGCATGATCATGGCCGGTATCGCACTTATGACTTCGATATTTTTTTGGGTAAACAGTGCTCAGAACTTGGCCGAGAAGCGCAAAAATGGTGTGCCTATTGCCACCATATCAAGCGCCGCTACTGAGTCACTAAGCACACCTTGTTACAGTTTGAAAATACCTAAAGGAATGAAAATCACCCAAACCGCGGGCAATTGTACGTTTTTGGCATCTGATGCTAACCGGGGTGAACAAATCCAGGTAAAAGTTTTGCAAGTTCCCCAGCTCACACTAGCAAATCTTTCCACAGCTGCAAAAGCTGATGCAGTTAATGTTGTGGGCGCCATCCCTGGCGGCTCGATTGTAAGCCAGAAAGCATCGACGTTCGCGGAAAGCCCAGCATTTGATGT